>NZ_FOKH01000022.1:0-111678 GCF_900111955.1 Pseudomonas sp. NFIX10
TTGCCCGAGTGGTATTCGCCCTGCTGAAGAATCAGAGCGAATACTTACCGAAAGGCATTTAGGGGGTAGCCCTGCACCATAGAATCTCCCACATTGAAATGCATTCCCTTGCGGGTGTTTGCTCGCGATGGCGTCAGTCGAAATACAAGAAAGGCCTCCATTCCCAGGAGGCCTTTTTTGCATCTCACATCCGGCTTTTCTTGCGCCGCCGCCACTGTCGCGCCACCCACCAGCGCCAGTAACTCATGGTGACGAAGTAGGCCAGGGCGCCGAGCACCAGGCCGGTCACCACCGAGCCCAGCAGGAATGGCTGCCACAAGGTGGACAACTGGCCGCTGATCCATTCCCAGGTCAGCTCTTCGGGCAGTGTCCGGGCAGGCACGTCCATCAGCCAGGCGCCGGTCTGGTAGGTGCAGAAAAACACCGCAGGCATGGTGATCGGATTGGTCAGCCACACCAGGCTCACCGCGATCGGCATATTGCCGCGCACCGTCACGGCCAACGCGGCGGCCAGCAACATCTGCAACGGGATCGGCAAGAACGCGGCAAACAGGCCAACAGCCATCGCCCGGGCCACGGAGTGCCGATTGAGGTGCCAAAGGTTGGGATCGTGCAGCAGGGTGCCGAGAAAACGTAAGGACTTATGTTCCCGAATGCTCTCTGGGTCTGGCATGTAACGTTTGAATAGGCGCCGGGGCATAGGCTTCTCGGTCGGTTCAACGCAGTAAGGCCGCAAGTATGTCTGGATTCTACGGCTGGCAGATTCAGACTTTGTGACAATTGATAACGCCAGGGGTGCCGCCGAGCGTCTATGCCTGAAGAGGGGCACTCTCAAGGACGGGTTATGCGCACAGGGTTAGTCGCGCTTGCACTGGGGTTGTTGGCCCCGATTGCTTTACCGGCACTGCCGCCGTTGTGGCTGGTGACAGCCATGCCGGCGCTGGCGCTGATGGTGTTGCCGTTTCGAACCTACCCGCTGGGTTTTTTCCTGTTCGGGCTGGCCTGGGCCTGCCTGTCGGCGCAGTGGGCGCTGGACAATCGATTGCCCGCCGCCCTGGACGGAGAAACCCGCTGGGTCGAAGGGCGCGTCGTCGGTTTGCCGCAACAGGGCGACGGCGTGGTGCGCTTCGAACTGGCCGATGCCCATTCACGTCGTACCCGCTTACCGACAACGATGCGCCTGGCCTGGTTCGGGGGGCCGCCCATCAACAGTGGCGAACGATGGCGATTGGCGGTGAAGCTCAAGCGGCCCGCCGGGTTGTTGAATCCACACGGTTTCGACTATGCCGCCTGGTTGTTGAGCCGTGGCGTTGGCGCGACTGGTACCGTCAAGGACGGGCGTCTCCTGCAAGCGGCCCGGGGCGCCTGGCGTGACGAGGTGCGCCAGGCGCTGGCACAGGTCGACGCCCACGGCCGCTCCGGCGCGCTGGCGGCATTGGTCCTGGGCGACGGCGGCGGGCTGAGTCGCGAGGATTGGCAGGTTTTGCAAGACACCGGCACGGTCCATTTGCTGGTGATCTCCGGGCAGCACATCGGTCTGCTGGCCGGCCTGGTGTATCTGCTGGTGGCCGGCGCGGCGCGTTATGGCCTGTGGCCGGCAGGGCTGGCGTGGTTGCCCTGGGCCTGTGCGCTGGCCTTTTGCGCCGCCCTGGGCTACGGCTTGCTCGCCGGCTTCGAGGTGCCGGTGCGACGGGCCTGCGCGATGATTGGCCTGGTGTTGCTGTGGCGCTTGCGTTTCAAACAGCCGGATCCGTGGTGGGCATGGCTGTTGGCTTTCACCGGGGTGCTGGTGTTCGACCCGCTCGCCAGCCTGCGGCCAGGGTTCTGGTTGTCGTTTGCGGCCGTCGCCATCTTGATATTCACCTTTGGCGCTCGCCTGGGGCCCTGGCGCTGGTGGCAAACCTGGACCCGTGCCCAGTGGCTGGTTGCGGTCGGCCTGTGTCCGTTGCTGTTGATCGTGGGCTTGCCGGTCAGCCTCAGCGGGCCGCTGGTGAACTTGCTCGCGGTGCCCTGGATCAGCCTGCTGGTCTTGCCGCCAGCGCTGCTCGGCACGGCGTTGTTGCCGGTGCCGCTCATCGGTGAAGGCCTGCTGTGGATCGCCGGCGGGTTGCTCGATCTGTTGTTCAAGGGGCTGGGGCTGATTGCCGGACGAATACCCGCCTGGGTCCCCGCTGCGGTCCCGCCGTGGGCCTTGGGCATCGCCGCTTCAGGGGCATTTCTGCTGCTACTGCCCAAAGGCGTGCCGCTGCGTGTGTTGGGGTGGCCTATGGTGCTGCTGATGGTGTTTCCCCCGCGAGAACACCTGCCGCAAGGGCACGCCGAGGTCTGGCAACTGGACGTGGGCCAAGGGCTGGCGGTGCTGGTACGCACCCGGCATCACAGCCTGCTTTACGACGCCGGGCCGCGCTTTGGCGAGGCCGATGCGGGCGAACGCGTCGTACTGCCGACCTTGCGCAAGCTCGGTGTGCACGGCTTGGACCTGATGCTCCTCAGCCATGCCGACGCCGATCATGCCGGCGGCGCCCAAGCGGTGCGCAATGGGCTGCCGACGATGGAAGTCATCAGTGGCGATCCGGACGCGCTGCCCGATGAACTGCAAGCCGGGCCTTGCGACAGCGGCAGGCGCTGGGAATGGGATGGCGTCGGGTTCGAGCTGTGGCGCTGGGCATCTGCTGTCGAAAGCAACCAGAAGTCCTGTGTCTTGCTGGTGGAGGCCGGCGGCGAACGCCTGCTGTTGACTGGCGATATCGACACCCCTGCCGAGCGCGCTTTGCTCGACGAGGCCCTGGCGCGACCGATCCAGTGGCTGGCCGCGCCTCATCACGGCAGCCGCAGTTCGTCGTCGATGGCGTTGTTGTCGCGCCTCAAGCCGCATTCGGTGCTGATCTCTCGAGGGCAGGGCAACGCGTTCGGTCATCCCCACCCCCAAGTGATGGCCCGCTACCGCCGCTCGGGCCTGGCGATCTACGACAGCGCCGAGCAGGGCGCCATTCGTCTGCAACTGGGCGCGTTCGAGTTGCCGCGCACCGAGGCCGGGCACCGACGTTACTGGCGCGACCCGCCCGCCGTCGGGCCACCGGGGCAACATTGATCCAGGGCAATCGGCTGATGCGCTTATCGGCGGGGCGGGTCTGCAAGGCGAGTGTGTGTGATAAAGTGGCGCACTTTTTCGAGGGGGCAGTCACTGTGTGGGAATTGGTCAAATCCGGCGGCTGGATGATGTTGCCGATCATTCTGAGTTCCATCGCGGCACTGGGTATCGTTGCCGAACGCCTGTGGACCCTGCGGGCCAGCCGCGTGACCCCGGAGCATCTGCTCGGGCAGGTCTGGGTCTGGATCAAGGACAAGCAGCTGAACAAGGACAAGCTCAAGGAGCTGCGGGCCAGTTCGCCGCTGGGGGAAATCCTCGCCGCAGGCCTGGCGAACTCCAAGCATGGTCGCGAGATCATGAAGGAGTGCATCGAGGAAGCCGCCGCCCGGGTCATCCATGAACTGGAGCGCTATATCAACGCCCTGGGCACCATCGCCGCCATGTCCCCGTTGCTGGGGCTGCTGGGAACGGTGCTGGGCATGATCGACATCTTCAGCGCGTTTACCGGTTCCGGGATGACCACCAATGCCGCGGTACTGGCCGGGGGGATTTCCAAGGCCCTGATCACCACCGCCGCCGGCCTGATGGTGGGGATTCCGGCGGTGTTCTTCCATCGGTTCCTGCAACGCCGCGTCGACGAGTTGGTCGTTGGCATGGAGCAGGAGGCCATCAAGCTGGTCGAGGTGGTGCAGGGTGACCGTGACGTGGACCTGGCTGGGGGCAAGCAGTGAAATTCCGCCGCAAGCCACGGGAAAACATCGAGATCAACCTCGCGTCGCTGATCGACGTGGTGTTCATCCTGCTGCTGTTTTTCGTCGTGACCACCACGTTCACCCGGGAAACCCAGCTCAAGGTTGAATTGCCGCAAGCCGTCAGCGGCTCGCCGGCCGAAGACCAGCAATTGAAGAACCTGGAAGTCACCATCAGCGCCGAAGGGGCGTTCTCGGTGAATAACCAGTTGCTGCCCAAGAGCGACCTGGCGAGCCTGATCGAGGCCCTGCAGAAAGAATCCGGCGGCGACACCAACCTGCCGCTGTCCATCAGCGCCGACGGCAAGACCCCTCATCAATCGGTGATCACCGCCATGGACGCGGCCGGCAAGCTCGGTTTCAGCCATCTGCGCATGACCACGGTCGAGGCGGCTCCCGCACCCTGATGGCCATGTCCGATCGATTGCTTGCCGCATGGTACGAAGGCCACCCGGCCTTGACCCTGCTACGGCCCCTGGAGTGGTTGTACCGGCGGGTGGTGGTGGGCAAGCGCGAGCGTTTCCTGGCGGGTGAAGGCCCGATCTACCAGCCCCCCGTGCCGTTGGTGGTGGTGGGTAATATCACTGTGGGTGGCACTGGCAAGACGCCGTTGATCCTGTGGCTGATCCAGCACTGCCAGCGCAGTGGCTTGCGGGTCGGGGTGGTCAGCCGGGGCTATGGCGCCAAGCCGCCGCAACTGCCGTGGCGGGTCGCGGCCGGGCAGGGCGCCGATGTCGCGGGCGACGAGCCGCTGTTGATCGTCCAGCGCACGGGCGTGCCGTTGATGATCGACCCCGACCGCAGCCGCGCGGTCCAGGCGCTGTTGGAGGCCGAGCCGCTGGACCTGATCCTGTCCGACGACGGCATGCAGCATTATCGGCTGGCCCGGGACCTTGAGTTGGTGCTGATCGACAGCGCCCGGGGCCTGGGCAACCGGCGTTGCCTGCCCGCCGGGCCGTTGCGCGAACCGGTCGAGCGCCTGCAATCGGTTGACGCCGTGCTCTACAACGGCGCCAGTACCGACCGTGAAGACGGCTTCGCCTTCCAATTGCGTCCCACCGAACTGGTGAACCTGGCCAGTGGCGAACGCCGCCCCCTCGACCATTTTCCACCCGGCCAGGCCCTGCACGCCGTGGCCGGCATCGGCAACCCCCAGCGTTTCTTCACGACCCTCGAAACGCTACACTGGCGGCCAATACCGCACGGGTTTGCCGACCATGCCGAATACAGCGCCCAGGCCTTGAACTTCACGCCATCCCTGCCGGTGGTCATGACGGAAAAGGACGCGGTCAAATGCCGTGCCTTCGCCGCGCCCGACTGGTGGTACCTGGCGGTGGACGCCACGCCGTCGCCGGCCTTCGCGGCCTGGTTCGATACGCAATTGATGCGCCTGTTGCCGGATCGGCTCTTGCCTTAACACTGTTTATCCAGGGGAATTCCATGGACACCAAACTGCTCGATATTCTGGCCTGCCCGGTCTGCAAAGGTCCGCTCAAGCTCAGCGCCGACAAGACCGAACTGATCAGCAAGGGTGCCGGCCTGGCCTACCCGATTCGCGACGGCATCCCGGTGATGCTCGAAAGCGAAGCCCGCACCCTGACCACCGACGAGCGTCTGGATAAATGACTACTGCCTTTACCGTTGTCATTCCGTCGCGCTTCGCCTCGACGCGCCTGCCCGGCAAGCCATTGCTGTCGATCGCCGGCAAGCCGATGATCCAGCACGTCTGGGAGCAAGCCAGTAAAAGCAGCGCCCAGCGCGTGGTGGTGGCGACTGACGATGCGCGTATCGTCGAAGCCTGCAAAGGCTTTGGCGCCGAGGTCGTGCTGACGCGCGAAGACCACAATTCCGGTACCGATCGCCTGGCGGAGGTCGCGGCGAAGCTCGGTCTTGCCGACGACGCGATTGTGGTCAATGTACAAGGTGACGAGCCGTTGATCCCGCCGAGCGTGATCGATCAGGTCGCCGCCAACCTCGCGGCCCACACCGAAGCGCGCATGGCCACCCTGGCCGAGCCGATCGAGGATGTGCAGACCCTGTTCAACCCCAACGTGGTCAAGGTGGTCAGCGACCTCAATGGCCTGGCGTTGACCTTCAGCCGTGCGACGTTGCCCTGGGCGCGGGATGCATTCGCCCAAGGTCGCGACGTGATGCCGCAAGGCGTGCCGTACCGTCGTCACATCGGCATCTACGCCTACCGCGCCGGCTTCCTCCAGGACTTCGTCGCCTGGGGCCCGTGCTGGCTGGAAAACACTGAAGCCCTGGAACAGCTGCGAGCGCTGTGGCATGGCGTGCGGATCCATGTCGCCGATGCGTTGGTGGCCCCGCCGACCGGTGTCGACACCGCCGAAGACCTCGAGCGCGTTCGTCGCCTGCTGGAGGCCTGATGCGGGTCCTGTTCGTGTGCCTCGGCAATATCTGCCGCTCGCCCACCGCCGAAGGCATCTTGCGCCACAAGTTGCGAGAGGCCGGGCTGGCCGGGCAGGTGGAAGTCGCTTCCGCCGGCACCGGTGACTGGCATGTCGGCAAGGCCCCAGACAAGCGCAGCCAGGCGGCGGCCTTGAAGCGTGGCTACGACCTGTCGGCCCAGCGCGCGCAACAGGTGACGCGCGCCGATTTTGCCGCCTATGACCTGATCCTGGCGATGGACAGCAGCAACCTGCGCAATCTCCAGGCCCTGCAACCGGCCAATGGCAAGGCCGAGCTGGATCTGTTCCTGCGGCGCTACGAAGCCGAACTCGATGACGTGCCGGACCCGTACTACGACGGCGAGCAGGGCTTCGAGCAGGTGTTGGACTTGATCGAGCGGGCCACCGATCGCCTGGTGATCGAATTGAAGGGGCGGTTATGACCTTGCAGGTACGGGCGGGCGTCAGCCTCAAGCCCTTCAACAGTTTTGGCGTGGACGTCAGCGCCCGATTATTCGCCGAAGCCCGCGACGATGGGGAGATCCGCCAGGCGCTGGCCTATGCCCGCGAGCATACCGTGCCGCTGCTGGTGATCGGCGGCGGCAGCAACCTGCTGCTGACCGGCGACATCGACGCCTTGGTACTGCGCATGGCCAGCCAGGGGATCCGTTTGCTCAGCGATGATGGCGAACGGGTGGTGATCGAGGCCGAAGCCGGGGAACCCTGGCATCCCTTCGTCCAACATACGCTGGCGCAAGGTTGGTCGGGCCTGGAAAACCTCAGCCTGATTCCCGGTACCGTAGGCGCGGCACCGATGCAGAACATCGGCGCCTACGGTGTGGAGATCAAGGATGTCTTCGCCGGCCTCACTGCGCTGGATCGCCAGACCGGCGAGCTGAGGGACTTCACCCTTGAAGACTGTCGGTTTGCTTATCGCGACAGTCTGTTCAAGCAGCAAGCGGGTCGCTGGTTGATCCTGCGGGTGCGCTTTACCCTGAGCCGCGCCGCACACTTGCACCTGGAGTACGGCCCGGTCCGCCAGCGATTGACCGAACAGGGCATCGATCAGCCGACGCCCACGGATGTGAGTCGGGCCATTTGCAGCATCCGCAGCGAAAAACTCCCCGACCCGGCCATGCTGGGCAATGCCGGCAGCTTCTTCAAGAACCCGCTGGTGCCGGCCACGCACGTGGCGTATCTCAAGCAGCAATACCCTGATCTTGTGGCTTATCCACAGCCAGCAGGGCAGATGAAGATCGCCGCCGGCTGGCTGATCGAACGGGCCGGCTGGAAGGGCTTTCGCGAGGGAGATGCCGGGGTGCACAAGTTGCAGGCGTTGGTACTGGTCAACTACGGCAATGCCACCGGCCCGCAACTGTTGGACCTGGCCCTGCGGATCCAGAAAGACATTGCCGAACGTTTCCAGGTCGAGCTGGAAATGGAGCCCAATCGGTACTGAGCCGCCTCACCCAGCACCTGAAAAAACGCCTTGCACACTCTTGCACATGAACATTTGTGCAGGATTGTGCAGGGCGTTTTGCTTGATCCTGGGTTAATTTAGTTCGCTAACGATGCGATCATCGCATCCTAAAGGCCCGATGCAGACGCCTGCGTGCGCCTGCATAAGAGAGCCCGATCAGCCTGAGCCAGTCTGCGACAACCGACCTGTTACCCAAGCGGCAGATTGCTCGACCCCATAACTCGATCACTATGCGGGCGTGCCCATGATTACCCTGAAACTCAATGGAAAAGACCATCAACTGGATGTGACCGAGGACATGCCGCTGCTGTGGGCTATCCGGGATGTGGCCGGTTACAACGGCACCAAGTTCGGCTGCGGCATGGGCCTGTGTGGCGCCTGCACCATCCACATCGACGGCGCCCCGGCGCGCAGTTGCATCACACCCATCGGCTCGGTGAAAGGGCAGGACGTCAGCACCATCGACGGGCTTCATGCCGACCCGGTCGGGCAAATCGTCCAGAAGGCCTGGCTCGACACGGCGGTGGCCCAGTGCGGTTACTGCCAGGGCGGGCAGATCATGTCCGCCACCGCGTTGCTCAAGACCAACCCCAATCCGAGCGATGAGCAGATCGAAGAAGCCATGGTCGGCAACATCTGCCGTTGCGGCACGTATAACCGGATCAAGACCGCGATCCGCCAGGCTTCCACTCACCTGAAGGAGGCCAAGGCATGAGCCGCTTGCCCGATGATTTTGTACTGAGCAACCTCAGCCGCCGTGGTTTCCTCAAGGGTGCGAGCGCCACCGGCGTACTGGTGCTGGCGGCGACGTGGGGTCTGCCGGATGCCTTTGCCGAGGAAAAGAAATTCGGCGCCGAGGGCATGCCCCATGGCGCGGTCGACGACCCGAAGGTGTACGTCAGCATTGCCACCGATGGCAGCGTGACCGTGATCTGCAACCGTTCGGAAATGGGCCAGGGCGTGCGCACCAGCCTGAGCATGGTGGTCGCCGACGAACTGGACGCTGACTGGGCGCTCGTCAAGGTCAAGCAGGCGCCAGCCGATGAGGCGCGTTTCGGCAACCAGGACACCGACGGTTCGCGCAGCATGCGTCACTGGTACGAGCCGATGCGCCGTTGCGGGGCTGCCGCCCGGACCATGCTGGAGCTGGCCGCTGCCGCCCAGTGGAAGGTCCCGGTGGGTGAATGCCATGCCCAACTGCACAAAGTGCTGCACCAGCCGTCGGGACGCGAACTGGGCTATGGCGAATTGGCTGCCGCCGCCAGTGCCTTGCCGGTGCCGGCCCGTGACAGCTTGCGTCTCAAGCAGCCATCCGAGTTCCGCTACATCGGCAAGGAAGCGAGCCGGGCCATCGATGGCGCGGACATCGTCAACGGTCGTGCGGTGTTTGGTGCCGATGTGCATTTCGACGGCATGCTCTATGCGGTCATCGCGCGTCCGCCGGTCTATGGCGGCAAGGTCAAGAGCGTGGACAGCAGCGCGGCGCTGAAGGTACCGGGCGTGCTCAAGGTGGTCCAGATAGAGGGACGTCCGCTGCCCTCGGAATTCCAGCCGTTGGGCGGCGTAGCGGTGGTGGCGAAGAACACCTGGGCGGCGATCAAGGGCCGCGAGGCGCTGAAAATCCAGTGGGACGATGGCCCGAATGCCGGTTATGACTCCATTGCCTATCGCAAGGAACTGGAAGCGGCCGCCCTCAAGCCTGGAAAAGTCGTGCGCAGCAGCGGTGACCTCGACGATGCGCTGGCCAAGGCTGATTCGACGTTGGAAGCGTCGTATTACTTGCCGCACCTGTCCCAGTCCCCCATGGAGCCGATGGTTGCCGTCGCCCGGTTCAAGGACGGCCAATGCGAGGCTTGGGCGCCGAGTCAGGCGCCGCAGGTGACCCGTGAACGTGTCGCCGAACGCCTGGGTATTCCTTTCGAGAAGGTCACGGTGAACATCACGTTGCTGGGCGGCGGTTTCGGACGCAAGTCAAAACCCGACTTTGTCGTCGAGGCGGCGGTCCTCGCCAAGGAGTTTCCCGGCCAGGCGGTACGGGTGCAATGGACCCGCGAGGACGACATTCATCACTCGTACTTCCACACTGTATCGGCCGAATACCTCAAGGCCGGCCTGAACCAGGACGGCATGCCGTCCGGTTGGCTGCACCGCACCGTAGCCCCGAGCATCACCGCACTGTTTGCACCGGGCATGACTCATGAGGCGCCGTTCGAAATAGGCATGGGGGTGACCAACATGGCCTACGCCATTCCCAACCTGCGCCTGGAAAACCCCGAAGCGGTGGCCCATGCCCGGGTGGGCTGGTATCGCTCGGTGTCGAACATTCCTCACGGCTTCGCAATCCAGAGCTTCATTGACGAACTGGCTCACAAAGCCGGCCAGGATCCGCTGAAGTACCAGGTCAAATTGCTCGGGCCGGACCGCAAGATCGATCCGCGTACCTTGAGCGAAGAATGGAACTACGGCGAATCCCCCGAGCGTTACCCGATTGATACGGCGCGGATCCGCACGGTGCTGGAAACCGCCGCGAAGGCCGCCGGTTGGGGTCGGGAACTGCCCAAGGGCCGTGGGCTGGGGCTGGCGGTGCACTACAGCTTCGTCACCTACGTGGCGGCGGTGCTCGAGGTGGAGGTCAAGGACGATGGCACGGTGATCGTGCACAAGGCGGACATCGCCGTGGACTGCGGCCCGCAGATCAACCCCGAGCGCATCCGCTCCCAATTCGAAGGCGCCTGCGTCATGGGCCTGGGCAATGCCATGGTGGGCGAAATCAGTTTCAAGGATGGCAAGGTGCAGCAGGACAATTTCCATATGTACGAAGTGGCGCGCATGTCCCTGGCGCCCAAGGAAGTGGTCGTGCACCTGGTCACGCCGCCGGGTGAGGTACCGTTGGGGGGTGTTGGCGAGCCGGGCGTGCCGCCGATTGCGCCGGCCCTGTGCAACGCGATTTTCGCCGCCACTGGCCAGCGTATCCGTAACCTGCCTGTGCGCTATCAGCTGCAAGGCTGGCAACAGGCCAAGGCCTGATGGACAGCGTCGATCTGAATGTCCTGCGCAGCGTGCTCGAGTGGCGCCGCGCCGGGCAGCGGGTGGTGTTGTTCACCGTGGTCCAGACCTGGGGCACTGCGCCAAGGCCTCCAGGGGCGATGCTGGCCCTGCGCGAAGATGGCGTGGTGATCGGTTCGGTGTCGGGCGGTTGTGTCGAGGATGACCTGATCGCCCGGCTGCACGACGGCCGTATTCCGGCGGACGGTCCGCCGGTGCAATTGATCACCTATGGCGTTACCCGCGAAGAAGCGGCGCGCTTCGGCCTGCCGTGCGGCGGGACCCTGCGCCTGACCGAGGAGCGGGTGGGCGATCCGCAGTGGGTCGCAGAGCTGCTGGAGCGCTGCGAAGCCCATGAAATCGTCGCCCGTGAGCTGACGGTGACCAGTGGCAACGTGGTCCTGACCCCGGCCAGCAAGACCGACGCCCTGGTGTTCGACGGGCAGGTGCTGCGGGCCATTTACGGCCCGCGTTGGCGGTTGCTGCTGATCGGTGCCGGGCAATTGTCGCGCTACGTGGCGGAAATGGCCCGGCTGCTGGACTTCGAAGTGCTGATTTGCGATCCGCGCAAGGAGTTCGTCTATGGTTGGGAAGAGCAGCATGGGCGCTTCGTCTCGGGGATGCCCGACGAAGCCGTGTTGAGTATCCAGACCGACGAGCGCACGGCCATTGTGGCGCTGACCCATGATCCACGCCTGGACGACATGGCGCTGCTCACGGCCCTGGACTCCAGGGCGTTTTATGTCGGCGCCCTGGGTTCGCGGGTCAACAGCCAGAAACGCCGGGACAACCTGGCTCAGCTAGGCTTGTCTGCGGAGGCGATTGACCGCTTGCATGGACCGATCGGCTTGCACATCGGCAGCCACACCCCGGCGGAAATCGCCTTGTCGCTGCTGGCCGAAATCGTGGCCATCAAGAATGGCGTGGAACTGCGGCAGAAAAAAACGCTGTAAGCCGTGGGTAAGGAGGGCGTATGAGCGAGTCGATTGGCGTGATCATCCTGGCGGCCGGAACGGGCAGCCGTTTTCGCGGGATTGCAGGCCCCGGCAAGGATAAATTGCTCGCCGATTGCACCGGGCGTGACGGTGCCGTGCGCTCGGTGATCGAGCATGTGCTGGTAAATCTGCCAGCCTCCCTGGAAAGGCGCGTGCTGGTGACGCGCAAGGACCGGCCGCAAGCCATTCGCATGGCCCAGGCCTATGGCTGCGATTTCGTGGAACTGGACTCCCCCGGCCTGGGCGACAGCATTGCCGCCGGTGTCCAGGCCTGCCCTGAGCTTGATGGCTGGCTGATGGTGCTGGGTGACATGCCCTTCATCCTGCCGTCGAGCATCGAGCAGGTGGTGGCGGCGATTCGCACGGACGGCATCAGCGTGCCGGTCCTGGCCGGTGAGTATGGGCATCCGGTGGGATTCGGTGGTGAGTTTGGGCCGAAACTGATGGCATTGACCGGCGATCGGGGAGCCAAGGTATTGTTTGCCGGGGCGCAAGTGGTCGAAGTGCCGGTCGACGACCCTGGCGTGACGTGGGATGTGGATGTGCCAGAGGCACTGGTCTTCAAATAACAGGCGACGCGGAACCCTGTGGGAGCGAGCTTGCTCGCGAAAGCGGTCTGACTTCAGCATTGATGCAAGCTGACCCGGCGCCATCGCGAGCAAGCTCGCTCCCACATTGGATCTTCAGTGGGCATAAGTCTTGTGCCTGGTCCCGGTCCCCTGTGGATAAGTCTGAAGGCATAAAAAAGCCCCGCCTGGGGTTACCAGGCGGGGCTTTTTACTGGGCGGTGGAATCAGGCGTGAGGTTTGGGCTCGTGCTCTTTTTCCAGGGCTTCAGGGTGACGTGGCGCGATTTCTTCAGCGGTGTGCTGAGGCTCGTCGAACGTCGGAGCTGATTCAACCGGGGTTTCGGCGACCGGGGCAGGGGCTGCCTCGGCAACTTCTTCCACGACTGGCGCAGGCTCGGCAGCAGGCGCTTGAGCGGCAGCAGCGGCAGCTAGTTCGGCTTCCTTCTGCAGACGCTCGGCTTCACGCTTGCGACGACGCACTTCACGTGGATCGTTCGGTGCACGGCCATTCGCGGTCAGGGCGCTGGCAGGTGCAGGCTCCACCGGGGCAGGGGCTTCGGCAACCACCGGCGCCTCGACCACTGGAGCAGGCTCGACCACTTCTGGCTCGACCGCTTTCACGGGCTCTGGTGTCGGCTCAGGCTCGACAACAGGTGCCGGTGCGGCTGGCTCGGCGCTCCAGTTGAACGCAGTCTGCTCTTCGCGGACAGGCTCTGGTGCCTTTTCCTCGGCCGGTGCTTCGACGACCGGTTCGGCAGCAACGACTGGAGCCTCGACGACCGGTGCAGGCTCGACGGCGACTTCGGCTTCAGGCTGGGCTTCATGAGCCGGTGCGAGTTCCACTTCTGGCGAGGCGGTGGCTTCTACCGGGGTGGTGGCTTCGACCACAGGCGCTTCAACCGGCGTGCTTTCCACCGCAGCAGTGGCACGTTCGGCTTGTTCGTGAGCCTGGGCTTCGGCCGGGGCGCTGATCGCGCTGCTGGCAACGGCCGCAGTCACGGCCAGGCCGGCAGCCAGGTCCGCGGCGCTTGGCGCTTCGGCGCTCTCGGTGGATTCGGACTCTTCCGAACCTTCGATCACGTTGCCGTTGGCGTCGCGCTGACGTTCACGACGGTTGCTGCGACGACGCTGGCCACGGGAGCGGCGGCGTGGACGATCGCCTTCGGCGGTGTCCTGGCCATCTTCCTGCAACTGCTCTTCGGCGTTCAGCACTTCTTCTTCGCTGGCAGCGGCGGCTGCCTGCTCGGCGCGTGGCTGGCGTTCTTCACGAGGAGGACGCGGTGCGCGTTCTTCACGAGGCTGGCGGGCTGGACGCTCTTCAGCGGTGGCGGCAGCCGCAGCCGGGGCGGCATCCAGTGGCTCGCGCAGCTCACGAACACGTTCTTCGCGCTCGCCACGTGGCTTGCGGTCTTCACGCGGTGCGCGTGGCTGACGTTCTTCACGGGGCGGACGCGGTGCGCGTTCTTCGCGGGCTACGGCTGGCGCTTCCTCACGGGCTTCGCGCGGCTGGCGTTCTTCACGCGGCTCACGTGGTGCACGTTCTTCACGCGGTGCACGTTCTTCGCGAGGCTTGCGCTCTTCATCGCGACGACCGTTGCGGTTGCGGGTCTGCTGGCGACCGTTGCGGCGTTCTTCGTTGCGGGCAGGACGCTCGGTAGCGGCAGGCTTGGCGACGACGGCCGGGGTAGCGGGTTCTTCCTTGGTGGCGAACAGGCTGACCAGCGACTTCACCAGGCCTTTGAACAGGCTTGGCTCGGGGGCTGCGGCCGGGGCGGCAACCGGAGCGGCCACTTCGGTCGGAACCGGAGCGTTGGCGCGGGCCGGAGCAGTCTTGACCGCGGCTTCCTGGCGAACCAGGGTGCGCGTGGCGGCGGCCGGCTGGACTTCTTCCACTTCGGCAGCAGCGGCAGCGATTTCGTAGCTGGACTGATTGGTGTGGGCTTCCGGGCTGTCATCGCGCAGGCGCTGCACTTCGAAGTGCGGCGTCTCGAGGTGATCGTTCGGCAGGATGACGATGCGGGCGCGGGTGCGCAGTTCGATCTTGGTGATCGAGTTGCGTTTTTCGTTCAGCAGGAACGCGGCCACCGGGATCGGCACCTGGGCGCGAACTTCGGCGGTGCGGTCTTTCAGGGCTTCTTCTTCGATCAGGCGCAGGATCGCCAGGGACAGCGACTCGACGTCACGGATGATGCCGGTGCCGTTGCAACGCGGGCAAACGATGCCGCTGCTTTCGCCCAGGGACGGACGCAGGCGCTGACGGGACATTTCCAGCAGGCCGAAGCGCGAGATGCGACCGACCTGTACGCGGGCGCGGTCGGCTTCCAGGCATTCACGGACCTTTTCTTCCACGGCGCGCTGGTTCTTGGCCGGGGTCATGTCGATGAAGTCGATGACGATCAGGCCGCCGATGTCGCGTAGGCGCAACTGACGGGCGATTTCCTCGGCGGCTTCAAGGTTGGTCTGCAGGGCGGTTTCTTCGATATCGCTGCCTTTGGTGGCGCGGGCCGAGTTGATATCGATGGACACCAGGGCTTCGGTCGGGTCGATGACGATGGAGCCGCCGGACGGCAGTTCGACGACGCGCTGGAAGGCGGTCTCGATCTGGCTTTCGATCTGGAAACGGTTGAACAGCGGAACGCTGTCTTCGTAGAGCTTGATCTTGCTGGCGTACTGCGGCATCACCTGGCGAATGAAGGTCAGGGCTTCGTCCTGGGCTTCGACGCTGTCGATCAACACTTCGCCGATGTCCTGGCGCAGGTAATCGCGGATGGCGCGGATGATCACGTTGCTTTCCTGGTAGATCAGGAACGGCGCGGAACGATCCAGCGAGGCTTCTTTGATGGCGGTCCACAGTTGCAGCAGGTAGTCGAGGTCCCACTGCATTTCTTCGCTGCTGCGGCCCAGGCCGGCAGTGCGCACGATCAGGCCCATGTCGGCTGGCGCGACCAGGCCGTTGAGGGCCTCGCGCAGTTCGTTGCGTTCTTCGCCTTCGATGCGGCGGGAGATGCCGCCGGCACGCGGGTTGTTCGGCATCAGGACCAGGTAACGGCCGGCCAGGCTGATGAAGGTGGTCAGGGCGGCGCCCTTGTTGCCACGTTCTTCTTTTTCCACCTGGACAATGACTTCCTGGCCTTCGCTCAGGACGTCCTTGATGTTGACGCGGCCTTCAGGGGCCTTCTTGAAGTATTCGCGGGAGATTTCTTTGAGGGGCAGGAAGCCATGGCGCTCGGAGCCGAAATCGACAAAGGCAGCCTCAAGGCTTGGTTCGATGCGAGTAATCCGGCCTTTATAGATGTTGGCCTTCTTCTGCTCGCGTGCACCGGATTCGATATCCAGGTCGTAGAGGCGCTGGCCGTCTACCAGTGCAACACGCAACTCTTCGGGTTGAGTTGCGTTAATCAGCATTCTTTTCATGTAGTACCGTCGGTTTCCGGGCTGCCGGAAACGGCGTTCGGCACACACGACTTCTCACGGTCGGTGTCAGGTGCGTCCTGGAGATGGCGAGGCCATTCCAGTGTCCAGCGAGTTCGACCCAATGATGGCGAAGTCGCGACGGACGCGTCCTGCTTGCTGGTACTCAAGCACTCAGTCAGGAGGAGGAATCAACCGGCGTCTGTGGACGAGATGAAGCGTCTAAATATAAGCCTAGTGCTACACAGTCCGACGGTTGTACGTCTCCACCCTACACGTATCCCTGATAATTCGGGTGCTGCCGCGCGCAGAATCCGCAGCGGGTTGGCATTTACCGTGAGCTCCGGAAGGGGAGGTCACGCATCATGGCTAATTTAGGCGTTGTTTCCGAAGCTCTCGCTCGGGGTCGTTCGCAGCTGACTGCACTTTGTGAACTGGCCGTGAATGTGGCGCGCAAGGCGAGTCAAAACTCTGCTTTGCGGCGTATTTCAGGCCTCATGTCACCTGCGCTCGTTACACCTGAAAACTCTACCGTTACGTAGCGAAAGCCCCGTAGGACGGCCTCTCGTCCTCGTGAATTGCGTTGGTCAGGGCCGGTTTTTAACCGCTGGTCCACTGTCCAGCCACTTTTGGCGGCGTTCGCGACTATAGCAGCAATGATTAAGTGCTTCAATTCCATAAAAAATTGTTATGATCGCCGCCATGACAACTACTGCCCCTTCGACCCCTGGCGTTCAACTGCTCGAGGTCTCGCCGGAATATGCCGGCCAACGAATCGACAATTTCCTGCTGGCCCGGCTCAAAGGCGTGCCCAAGACCTTGATCTACCGCATTTTGCGCAAAGGCGAAGTGCGTGTGAACAAAGGTCGGATCAAGCCCGAATACAAGCTCCAGGCCGGTGATATCGTGCGCGTGCCGCCGGTTCGCGTGCCCGAGCGCGATGAGCCGGTGCCCTTGGCCCAGGGATTGTTGCAACGCCTTGAAGCCTCGATCGTCTACGAAGACAAGGCCCTGATCGTGATCAACAAGCCCGCGGGCATTGCGGTTCACGGCGGCAGTGGCCTGAACTTCGGTGTGATCGAAGCCTTTCGTCAGTTGCGTCCGGACGCCAAGGAGCTGGAACTGGTCCATCGCCTCGACCGCGACACCTCCGGCCTGCTGATGATCGCCAAGAAACGCAGCATGTTGCGCCACCTGCACGAGCAGTTGCGCGGCGACGGCGTCGACAAGCGCTACATGGCGCTGGTGCGTGGCCGCTGGGAAACTTCCATCAAGCAAGTGCGTGCGCCGCTGCTCAAGAGCAACCTGCGTTCCGGCGAGCGCATGGTCGAAGTCAACGAGGAGGGCAAGGAGGCGCTGACGGTGTTCAAGGTATTGCGCCGTTTCGACGACTTCGCCACCTTGGTCGAGGCCAAGCCGGTGACCGGGCGCACGCACCAGATCCGCGTACATACCCTGCACGCCGGCCACTGCATCGCCGGTGACAGCAAATACGGCGATGACGATTTCACCAAGGAAATCCGCGACCTGGGCGGCAAGCGCCTGTTTCTCCACGCTTATATGCTCACTGTGCCGCTGCCCGATGGCGGCGAGCTGAAATTGCAGGCCCCGGTGGACGACATGTGGGCCAAGACGGTGGAGCGGTTGAGTGCATCCTGACTACAAATTGCTGATATTCGATTGGGACGGCACTCTTGCCAATTCCATCGGTCGGATCGTGGAGTCGATGCATGTCGCATCGGATCGCTCGGGTTTTGCCCGGTGCGACGATTTCGCGGTGAAGGGCATCATCGGCTTGGGGTTGCCGGAAGCGATTCGCAGTTTGTACCCGGAGATCGATGACGATGAGCTGGTGGTTTTTCGCCAGCACTATGCCGATCACTACATTGCACTGGAGGCCGAGCCTTCGCCGTTGTTCGATGGAGTGGCGGCCACCCTGGATGCCTTGCGTGCCGAGGGGTATCGCCTGGCTGTCGCGACCGGCAAGGCCCGTCGTGGTCTGGATCGCGTATTGAAATCCCATGGCTGGGACAATTATTTCGACATCACCCGCGCTGCGGATGAAACCGCCAGCAAGCCACACCCTCTGATGCTTGAGCAGATCCTGGCTCACTGCAACATGCGCCCGGAACAGGCTCTGATGGTGGGGGACTCGTCGTTCGATCTGCAGATGGCGCGCAATGCTGGCATGGGGTCGGTGGCGGTCAGCTACGGGGCCCAAACGATAGAGGCGCTACGGGTGTTCGAGCCGCGATTGGCCATCGACCATTTTCCTGAGTTGCACGCCTGGCTGAGCCGGCGCGCCCAATAAAGTTTGCTGGGGATCCACGCATGACCGATGAATGGAAGGCACCCGTCAAGGCGAGCGCCGAAAGCGGTGACGACAAGAGCTGGAAGCTGTTGGAAAAGACCTTGCTGGCGAGTGTCCAGGAGCAGCGCCGCTCCCGTCGTTGGGGTATTTTTTTCAAGTTGTTGACGTTTATTTATCTCTTTGCCGCGCTGGCCTTGTTCACGCCGCTGATGAATATGGAGAAAAGCGCCGTCAGCGGCTCGGCCTACACCGCGTTGATCGACATCGAAGGCATGATCGCCGACAAGGAGCCTGCCAGTGCGGACAATATTGTCGGCAGCCTGAGGGCGGCTTTCGAGGATTCGAAGGTCAAGGGTGTGGTGCTGCGGATCAACAGCCCGGGCGGCAGTCCCGTGCAGTCGGGGTACGTCTACGACGAGATCGTCCGCTTGCGAGCGTTGCACCCGGATATCAAGGTCTATGCGGTGATTGCCGACCTCGGTGCTTCCGGCGCCTATTACATCGCCAGTGCCGCGGACCAGATTTATGCCGACAAGGCCAGCCTGGTAGGCTCCATTGGCGTGACGGCGGCCGGCTATGGTTTTGTCGGCACCATGGAAAAGCTGGGCGTGGAGCGTCGGGTGTACACCTCTGGCGAGCACAAGTCCTTCCTCGATCCGTTCCAGCCACAAAAACCTGAAGAGACCGCTTTCTGGCAGGGTGTGCTCGACACCACTCACAAGCAGTTCATCGCCAGCGTCAAGAAGGGGCGGGGCGAGCGCCTGAAGGACAAGGAGCACCCCGAGCTGTTTTCCGGGTTGGTCTGGTCTGGAGAGCAGGCTTTGCCGTTGGGCCTGATCGACGGGTTGGGCAGTGCCAGCTCAGTGGCGCGGGATGTGATCGGCCAGAAAGATCTCGTGGACTTCACCATCGAAGAATCGCCGTTCGACCGCTTCTCGAAGAAGCTGGGGGCAAGCATTGCCGAGCATTTGGCGATGTGGATGGGGTTCCAGGGCCCGGCGTTGCGCTGATTGCCTTGGAGTTTCAATGCAGGGGAGGCTGACAGCCTCTCTTGTGGCGAGGGGATTTATCCCCGCTGGGGCGCGAAGCGGCCCTATCAATGGAGCCGCGCACCGAGGCGACAGATTAAGGGGCGCTTAGCGCCCAACGGGGATAAATCCCCTCGCCACAAGTTTTGTATTTACAAGTTTTGTATTTGGCAGTGGTTACCCTCAATGCCGGCGCTTCAGGGAATTTGCACGCCCTCGGCCAGCAACATGTCCACAAGACGAATCAGCGGCAGCCCGACCAGGCTGGTGGCGTCCGATCCTTCGGTGCTCTGGAACAGGCTTACGCCCAGTCCCTCGGCCTTGAAGCTGCCGGCGCAATCATAGGGTTGCTCGGCGCGCAGATAGCGTTCGACGCGCCCTGGATCCAGGGGGCGCATATTGACCGTAAACGCAACGCAATCGACCTGGCAGGCGCCTGTCTGGCTGTTGAGCAGTGCCAGGCCGGTCAGGAACGTGACCTGGGCGCCGCTGGCGGCCAGCAGTTGTTCGCGGGCGTTCTCGAAGGTGTGAGGCTTGCCCAGGATGCGCTCGCCGAGCACGGCGACCTGGTCTGAGCCGATGATCAGGTGTCCTGGATAACTTTGAGCCAATGCCAGGGCTTTTTCCCGGGCCAGGCGCTTGACCAGTTCGAGGGCGGGTTCGCCGGGCCGATGGCTTTCGTCGATATCGGGTGAGTGGCAGACGAACGGCAGTCCCAGGCGGGCGAGCAATTCCCGGCGATAGACCGAGCTTGAGGCAAGTAATAAAGGCAGCATGGGCATCTCCAGGAGTCGGCGACGAATTCTAGCGAGGCACGCAAGTGACGGACAGGGCTGAATTTCCTTTGACATGGCCGGGGGCATCCCTATAATGCTGCGCCTATGTTGAATGACCCGATTCCACCTCACGTTGACCCGCGCAAATTGGCTGACCGTGGCACCACCCTTCAAGGTGAACTGCTGCTGGCCGATTTGAAGAGACTCTGCGACCCGCTTTCCGACGATGTCGGTACGGTCCAGGCCAAATTCGTTTTTGAACGAGATGAACGTAAATCTGTGGTTATCCACAGCTTTATCGACACTGAAGTCAAAATGGTTTGCCAGCGTTGTCTTGAGCTGGTCACCCTGCCGATCCACAGCGAATGCAGTTACGCCGTGGTGAAGGAGGGTGCGAATACCCAGTCGTTGCCGAAAGGTTATGACGTGCTGGAACTGGGCGAAGATCCATTGGATCTGCAGTCACTGATCGAGGAGGAGCTTCTGCTCGCCTTGCCCATTGTGCCTGCTCATCATCCGGAAGAATGCCAGCAGCCGGCGGGAGCAGATGAGCCCGAACCGAGCGAGGACGAGGTAACGCGGTCCAACCCGTTCAGTGTATTGGCGCAGTTAAAGCGTGACCCAAACGTTTAGGAGTTAATCAATTATGGCTGTTCAGCAGAACAAAAAATCCCGCTCTGCCCGTGACATGCGCCGTTCGCACGACGCTCTCGAGGCTAGCACCCTGTCCGTAGAAAAGACCACCGGTGAAGTTCACCTGCGTCACCACGTATCGCCAGAAGGCGTATACCGTGGCCGTAAAGTGATCGACAAGGGCGCCGACGAGTAATCACTTGTCCGCTCAAGTCATCGCGATTGACGCAATGGGCGGGGACTTCGGTCCCCGCAGCATTGTTCAGGCCAGCCTTGCTTGTCTGAATGCTACACCCTCGCTGCACTTGACCCTCGTCGGTCAATCCCCCCTCCTGGAAGACATGCTCAGCGGCCAATCGGCTGTGGATCGCGCGCGCCTGACGATTGTCCCAGCGTCCGAAATCATCACCATGGACGAAAAGCCGGCCCAGGCCCTGCGCGGCAAGCCTGACGCCTCGATGCGCGTGGCCCTTGAGCTGCTGCGTGATGGCAAGGTCCAGGCCTGTGTCAGCGCGGGCAATACCGGTGCGCTGATGGCGCTGTCGCGCTATGTGCTCAAGACCTTGCCGGGTATCGACCGGCCCGCGATGGTGGCGGCGATCCCGACCCAGCGTGGATTCTGTCAGTTGCTCGACCTGGGGGCGAACGTCGATTGCAGTGCCGAGCATCTGCTGCAGTTTGCTGTGATGGGCTCGGTCGCGGCCGAAACCCTGGGCATCGTGCGTCCTCGCGTGGCGTTGCTGAACATCGGCACCGAAGACATCAAGGGCAACCAGCAGGTCAAGCTGGCGGCCACGTTGTTGCAGGCTGCGCGGGGCATCAACTACATCGGTTTCGTCGAAGGCGATGGTTTGTACCGTGGCGAGGCCGATGTGGTGGTCTGTGACGGTTTCGTGGGCAATATCCTGCTCAAGTCCAGCGAGGGGCTGGCGACCATGATCGGCCAGCGCATCGAGACCTTGTTCAGGCAGAGCCTCGCTTCGCGGGTGGTCGGTGCCCTGGCGCTGCCGTTGATGCGTCGCTTGCAGGCGGACCTGGCGCCGGCGCGGCACAATGGTGCGAGTTTCCTCGGGCTGCAAGGTATCGTGATCAAGAGTCACGGGTCGGCGGGCGTGCAGGGTTTCCAAAGTGCGATCAACCGAGCGGTGATCGAGATCCAGGAGAACCTGCCGGAGCGCTTGCACGGTCGCCTTGAGGATTTGTTAACTTAGGCGTTTTCGTCCGACAATGCTTAAATGTGACCGGTCGGTTCAACCCGCCATCCAACTTGCAGTTTGCTAGCGCCCCCAGGGGCGTCAATTTTTGACGACAAGATCATTAGGGGCTTTGTTTTCATGTCTGCTTCCCTCGCATTCGTCTTTCCAGGGCAGGGCTCGCAGTCCCTCGGCATGCTGGCCGAGCTGGGCGCGCAATACCCGCTGGTCCTCGAAACATTCAAAGAAGCGTCCGATGCGCTCGGCTATGACTTGTGGGCACTGACCCAGCAAGGGCCGGAAGAGCAGCTCAATCAAACCGATAAAACCCAACCGGCCATCCTCACCGCCTCGATCGCCTTGTGGCGCCTGTGGCTGGCTGAAGGCGGCGCGCGCCCGGCATTCGTCGCCGGTCACAGCCTGGGCGAATACAGCGCCCTCGTGGCCGCTGGCAGCCTGAGCCTGGGCGCCGCGGTGAAACTGGTGGAGCGTCGTGGCCAGTTGATGCAAGAAGCTGTTCCGGCCGGGCAGGGCGGCATGGCCGCGATCCTCGGCCTGGAAGACGCCGATGTGCTGGCGGCCTGTGCCGAGGCGGCGCAAGGCGAAGTGGTCAGCGCGGTGAACTTCAACTCCCCGGGCCAGGTGGTCGTCGCCGGCGCCAAGGCGGCTGTCGAGCGTGCCATCGAGGGCTGCAAGGCCCGTGGTGCCAAGCGCGCCATGCCACTGCCGGTCAGCGTGCCGTCGCACTGTGAACTGATGCGTCCGGCCGCCGAGCGCTTTGCCGAGTCCATCGCTGCCATCGATTGGCAGGCCCCGCAGATTCCCGTGGTGCAGAATGTCAGCGCCGACGTGGCGCCTGATCTCGAGACCTTGAAGCGTGATCTGCTGGAACAACTCTACAAGCCGGTTCGCTGGGTCGAGTCGGTGCAGACCCTGGCAGCCAAGGGCGCGACCGAACTGGTCGAATGCGGTCCTGGCAAAGTGCTGGCAGGCCTGAACAAACGCTGCGCCGAAGGCGTGTCGACTTCCAACCTCAATACCCCAGATGCCTTCGCCGCCGCCCGTGCAGCGCAGGCCTGAACAGGAGAAACTTGCATGAGTCTGCAAGGTAAAGTTGCACTGGTGACCGGTGCAAGCCGTGGCATCGGCCAGGCCATCGCCCTGGAGCTGGGTCGTCAAGGCGCCATCGTCATCGGCACCGCGACTTCCGCTTCGGGCGCCGAGCGTATCGCCGCGACCCTGAAGGAAAACGACATCCAGGGCACTGGCCTGGAGCTGAACGTCACCCGCGACGAGTCCGTTGCGGCGGTGCTGGCAAGTATTCAGGAGCAGTTCGGCGCGCCGGCGATCCTGGTCAATAATGCCGGTATCACCCGCGATAACCTGATGATGCGCATGAAAGATGACGAATGGTTCGACGTCGTCGACACCAACCTGAACAGTCTGTACCGGCTGTCCAAGGGCGTTCTGCGTGGCATGACCAAGGCTCGCTGGGGGCGAATTATCAGTATTGGCTCGGTTGTGGGTGCCATGGGCAACGCAGGCCAAGTAAACTATGCTGCGGCGAAGGCCGGTCTGGAAGGTTTCAGCCGTGCGCTGGCGCGTGAAGTGGGTTCGCGCTCGATTACGGTGAACTCGGTAGCACCGGGTTTCATCGACACCGACATGACCCGTGAACTGCCGGAAGCACAGCGCGACGCCTTGTTGACACAGATTCCGCTGGGTCGTCTGGGGCAAGCTCAAGAAATCGCGTCCGTGGTCGCTTTTCTTGCGTCGGACGGTGCGGCATACGTGACCGGGGCTACAATCCCGGTGAACGGCGGGATGTACATGAGTTAAATGTGACGGATTGCTTCAAAAAAATGTCATACGAGCTGTCTAAAATCCGTTATAAAGCTGCAATCAATTTATAGACGGCGGGCCGCGGGGTTTGAGGAGTGAAGCTTTCGGTTGAAAAACCGAAAAGTTCTTCTATACACTTACCCACCGGCCAGCTGCCTGAATTTGTCCATTAGGAGTGAAAACAAGGTATGAGCACCATCGAAGAGCGCGTCAAGAAAATCGTTGCCGAGCAACTGGGCGTTAAAGAAGAAGAAGTTGTGAACACCGCTTCCTTCGTTGAAGACCTGGGTGCCGACTCCCTTGACACCGTTGAGCTGGTGATGGCTCTGGAAGAGGAATTCGAAACCGAGATTCCTGACGAAGAAGCTGAGAAGATCACTACTGTACAAGCTGCTATCGACTACGTTACCAGCCACCAGGCGTAATCGTTTTTAGTCGTCGCTAGCTGTCATGGAAAAACCGCACTGCCGTCACGGCGTGCGGTTTTTTCTTTAGGCCTGATGCAAAGTCGTCATTAGAAAAAGGAGAGTGCTGTGTCGCGTAGACGCGTCGTAGTCACCGGTATGGGTATGTTGTCGCCACTGGGTACGGATGTGCCGAGCAGTTGGCAGGGCATTCTGGCTGGCCGCAGTGGCATTGGTCTGATCGAACACACCGACCTTTCTGCCTATTCCACCCGTTTTGGCGGCTCGGTAAAGGGCTTCAATGTCGAGGAGTACCTGTCGGTCAAGGAGGCCCGCAAGCTCGACCTGTTCATTCAATACGGCCTGGCCGCCGGTTTCCAGGCAGTGCGTAACGCTGGCCTGGAAGTCACCGACGCCAACCGTGAACGCATCGGCGTGGCCATGGGTTCGGGTATTGGCGGTTTGACCAATATCGAAGAAACCAGCCGCACGCTGCACGATTCGGGGCCGCGACGGATTTCTCCGTTCTTCGTGCCGGGCTCGATCATCAACATGATTTCCGGTTTCCTGTCCATCCACCTGGGTGCCCAGGGGCCCAACTACGCCATCGCCACGGCGTGCACCACCGGTACCCACTGTATCGGCATGGCCGCGCGCAACATCATGTACGACGAAGCGGACGTGATGATCGCCGGTGGCGCTGAAATGGCCGCTTGCGGTCTTGGCATGGGCGGTTTCGGCGCGTCCCGTGCGCTGTCGACCCGCAACGACGAGCCCGCCCGCGCGAGCCGGCCATGGGACAAGGGCCGCGATGGCTTCGTACTGTCCGACGGGGCCGGTGCGCTGGTGCTCGAGGAGCTGGAACACGCCAAGGCGCGCGGCGCGACTATCTACGCCGAACTGATCGGCTTCGGCACCAGTGGCGACGCGTATCACATGACCTCGCCACCGGCCGATGGCGCCGGTGCGGCCCGTTGCATCGCCAATGCCTTGCGTGACGCGAAAATCAACGGCGAGCAGGTGCAATACATCAACGCCCACGGTACTTCCACACCGGCCGGCGACCTGGCCGAAGCCCAGGCGATCAAGACCGTGTTCGGCGAGCACGCCTACAAGCTGGCGGTCAGCTCGACCAAGTCCATGACCGGTCACCTGCTGGGTGCGGCTGGGGCGGTGGAAGCGATCTTCAGCGTACTGGCAATCAACAGCCAGACGGCGCCGCCGACCATCAACCTCGATGAGCCGGACGACGGCTGCGACCTGGACTTCGTGCCGCACACTGCCCGCGGCATGGACATCGATGTGGTGCTGTCCAATTCCTTCGGCTTTGGCGGGACCAACGGTTCGCTGGTGTTCCGCCGGTTCGCCGGTTGATGATGGAAAGCTGGGTCGACGGTCAGCCAGCCGACGTCCTGTCGCTGAAAGATCGCGGCCTGGCTTACGGGGATGGGTTGTTCGAGACCATCGCCGTGCGCGGTGGCAACCTGCTGTTGCTGGAGCGTCACCTGCAGCGCCTGGAAGCAGGTTGCCAGCGGTTGGCGTTCAACGTCGACATGAGCGCGTTGAGCGCAGAGCTGGACGCCTACGCCCGCGACCTGGGCGACGGTGTGCTGAAGTTGATCGTGACCCGTGGCGACAGCCTGCGCGGTTATGCCGCCGATCCCTCGGCTCCGGCCAGGCGCATCCTGCAAGGCAGTCCGCCGGCTGCCTATCCCGCCGTCCATGGCGACCAAGGCATTTTGCTGTTTCCCTGCACCGTGCGTTTGTCCGAGCAGCCCTTGCTCGCCGGACTCAAGCACCTCAATCGCCTGGAACAAGTGCTGGCTCGTGCCGAATGGCGCGATACGCAGTACGCTGAAGGCTTGATGCTGGACGCGTCCGGACGAGTGATCGAAGGTGTGTTCAGCAACCTGTTCCTGGTGCGCGATGGCGTCTTGTTCACGGCGGACCTGAGCCGTTGCGGTGTGGCCGGCGTGATGCGCGCCGAATTATTGTTTCAAGCCAAGTCCCTAGGCATCGTCACGCAAATCACCGACATCAGCCTCGAACAACTGCACCAGGCCGATGAAGTCTTCGTCTGTAATAGCGTTTATGGCGTGTGGCCGGTACGCGGATGCGGTTCGGCGCGCTGGTCGGTTGGCCCGCTCACCCGTAAACTGCAGACCCTTGCCCGTGCGCTATTGGATGTTTGATTCGTGAGACGTAAATTCTTGCTGCTGCTGGAGACCGGACTGGTCCTGGCGGGGCTGTTGTTGGGTGCTTCGGCCTGGAAGATTCATTCGGCGCTGCAACAGCCGCTGAATATCACCCAGGAAGAATTGCTGGACGTGCCCAACGGGACCACCCCGACCGGAACCCTCAAGCGCCTCGAAGCCGATGGCTTGATCAAGGACGCTTTCTGGCTGCGGATCTATTGGCGCTTCAATCTTGCCGACCAGCCATTGCACTCCGGCGAATACCGTATGGTGCCGGGCATGACCATGGAAGGTCTGATCGCCGTCTGGAAGCGCGGCGAAGTGGTGCAGTACAGCGTGACGCTGGTGGAGGGCTGGAATTTCCGCCAGGTGCGCGCCGCACTGGCCAAGGATGAAAAGCTCCAGCAGACCCTCACCGACCTGAGCGACAGCCAGGTCATGGACCGTCTCGGTCATTCGGGCGTATTTCCCGAGGGTCGGTTCTTCCCGGACACCTATCGCTTCGTGCGCGGTACCTCGGATGTCGACCTGCTGAAGAAAGCCTACGACCGCCTGGAAGACGTGCTCGCCAAAGAGTGGGCACAGCGTTCCGCCGATGTGCCTTACACCTTGCCGTACCAGGCGCTGATCATGGCGTCCCTGGTGGAGAAGGAAACCGGCGTGCCCCAGGAGCGCGGGCAGATTGCCGGCGTCTTCGTACGGCGCATGCGCCTGGGCATGCTGCTGCAGACCGATCCCACGGTGATCTACGGCCTGGGCGAGCGTTACACGGGCAAACTCACCCGCGCCCATTTGAAAGAAGAAAACCCCTATAACACCTACCTGATCCCGGGCTTGCCGCCGACGCCGATCGCGATGGTGGGACGTGAAGCGATTCACGCCGCGTTGAACCCGGCACCGGGCAACAGCCTTTACTTTGTCGCCCGTGGCGATGGCAGCCACGTGTTTTCCGATGACCTGGAGTCGCACAACAACGCGGTGCGCGAGTTCCAGCTCAAGCGCCGTGCCGACTACCGCTCCAGCCCGGCCCCGGCAACGCCGGACGAGCAGGCGCCGATCCCGGCGGCATCGCCCGACACGGCCCCCGAAGCGGTGCCCCAGGTGCCGCCCCAGGTACCGGCCCCCGAACCGGACGCCAGCGAGCCGCCGAGCCCGCAATGACTTTGATTAAGGATCGCCCCGTGACTGGCTTGTTTATAACGCTGGAAGGCCCGGAAGGCGCCGGCAAGAGCACCAACCGCGAATACCTGGCCGGACGCCTGCGGGCCGCCGGCATCGAGGTGGTATTGACCCGTGAGCCGGGCGGTACGCCGCTGGCCGAGCGTATTCGCGAGGTACTGCTGGCTCCCCTTGAAGAGGTCATGAACCCTGACACTGAGCTGCTGCTGGTGTTCGCTGCCCGGGCGC
Source organism: Pseudomonas sp. NFIX10 (assembly GCF_900111955.1). NCBI lineage: Bacteria > Pseudomonadati > Pseudomonadota > Gammaproteobacteria > Pseudomonadales > Pseudomonadaceae > Pseudomonas > Pseudomonas sp. NFIX10. The sequence continues at coordinate 27,537 of NZ_FOKH01000022.1, forward strand.
AGCATCTGGCCGAGGTGATTCGCCCGGCGCTGGCCCGTGGCGCCGTGGTGCTCTGCGATCGTTTTACCGATTCGACCTACGCCTACCAGGGCGGCGGCCGGGGCTTGTCCGTGGAGCGCATCGCCGCGCTGGAAACCTTCGTCCAGGGTGACCTGCGACCGGACCTTACCCTGGTGTTCGACTTGCCAGTGGAAATTGGCCTGGCCCGCGCCAGCGCCCGTGGCCGGCTGGATCGTTTCGAGCTTGAGGGCCAGGATTTCTTCAATGCCGTGCGCAACGCCTTCCTGGGGCGCGCCAAGGCCGATCCGGCGCGTTACCTGCTGATCGATGCCGCGCAGCCGCTGACCCAGGTCCAGCAATCCCTGGACGGCTTGCTGCCACGTTTGCTGGAGCGTGTCCGTGGCTGAAGCCTATCCCTGGCAAGACGGTCTCTGGCAGCAACTGGCCGGTCGTGCCCAGCATGCCCACGCCTATCTGCTGCACGGCCCGGTCGGTATCGGTAAGCGGGCACTGGCCGAACGCCTGATGGCCAGCCTGCTGTGCCTGCGTCCGGGGGCTTCGAACGCCTGTGGTGAATGCAAGTCCTGCCTGCTGCTCAAGGCCGGCAGCCATCCCGACAATTACGTGCTGGAACCGGAAGAGGCGGACAAGGCGATCAAGGTCGACCAGGTCCGGGACCTGGTCAGCTTCGTGGTTCAGACCTCGCAGATGGGCGGGCGCAAAGTGGTGCTGATCGAGCCGGTCGAGTCGATGAACATCAACGCTGCCAACGCCTTGCTCAAGAGCCTCGAAGAACCCTCCGGCGATACCGTGCTGCTGTTGGTCAGTCACCAGCCGAGTCGCTTGTTGCCAACCATCAAGAGTCGCTGCGTGCAACAGGCCTGTCCGCTGCCGAGCGAAGCGATGAGCTTGCAATGGCTGGCCCAAGCCTTGCCCGACAACACCGATGAAGAACGTATCGAGCTGCTGACCCTCGCGGCCGGTTCGCCCCTGGCGGCTGTCAGCCTTCAGGCCCAAGGCGTGCGTGAACAGCGGGCCTTGGTGGTGGACGGAGTGAAGAAACTGCTCAAGCAGCAACAATCCCCCACGCAGCTGGCCGAGGGTTGGAACGCCATCCCGCTACTCCTGCTGTTTGACTGGTTCTGCGACTGGTCGAGCCTGATCCTGCGTTACCAGTTGACCGAAGACGAGGCGGGCCTGGGGCTGGCGGACATGCGCAAGGTGATCCAGTACCTGGCGCAGAAAAGCAGCCAGGATAAAATCTTGAACATCCAGGACTGGATTCTTGCCCAACGGCAGAAGGTGCTGAGCAAGGCGAACCTCAATCGGGTGCTGTTGCTCGAGGCGCTGTTGGTGCAGTGGGCGAGTTTGCCTGGTCGAAACTGACAGACACGAGCTAGCGACTAAACTCAGCTCAACCGCAGCGGAGATCAGCATGAACGAACCTGTCAGTCCCGGTCCACGCAACGGCATCCTGTCCCTGACCATCAAGGACAAGTCGGTGCTTTACGCCGCCTACATGCCCTTCATCAAGAACGGCGGCCTGTTCATTCCGACCAACAAGAATTATCGCTTGGGCGATGAAGTGTTCATGCTCTTGAGTCTGATGGACGAGGCGGAGAAAATCCCGGTCGCCGGCAAGGTGATCTGGCTGACCCCCAAGGGCGCCCAGGGCAATCGGGCCGCCGGCGTGGGCGTGCAGTTCAACGACGGCGACAATTCGGCCCGCAATCAGATCGAAACCCACTTGGCCGGCTCCCTGAAGTCCGACCGTCCCACCCATACGATGTAGCCTGGCCTTTTATGCTTGTAGACTCCCATTGTCACCTTGACCGTCTCGACCTCGTTGCCCACGGCGGTTCCCTGGATGCTGCGCTGGACGCATCCCGTGAGCGGGGTGTGGGGCACTTCCTGTGCATCGGCGTCAGTGCCGACAACGCCGCCGACGTCAAGGCCTTGGCCGAACGTTATGCCGATGTCGATTGTTCAGTCGGTGTCCACCCACTGGATGTCCAGCCCGACGCCGCGCCGGCGCTCGATTGGCTGTTGCATGAGCTCGATCATCCACGGGTGGTCGCCATTGGCGAAACCGGCCTGGACTATCACTACGAGCCAGAAGCCGCCGACGTGCAGCAGGCCTCGTTCCGGCTGCACCTGGAAGCTGCCCGGCAGACCGGCAAGCCGGTGATCATCCACACCCGTGGCGCCCGGGCCGACACCCTGGCCCTGCTGCGTGACGCCGCGCTGCCCCAGGCCGGTGTGCTGCACTGCTTCACCGAAGACTGGGACATGGCCAAGGCCGCCCTGGACATGGGCTATTACATTTCCTTGTCCGGGATTGTCACGTTCCGCAATGCCGATGCCTTGCGCGACGTCGCGAGCAAAGTGCCGGCCGATCGGCTGTTGGTGGAAACCGACTCGCCTTACCTGGCGCCGATTCCGTATCGCGGCAAACCGAACCTTCCGCAATACGTACGGGAAGTGGCAGAATTTCTGGCGATGTTGCGCGGGGAATCCTACGAGCGGTTTGCCGAGCAGACGACGGAAAACTTTAAGCAATTGTTTCCGCTGGCTCACGTCCGTTCGGTGGATACCTGAATCCCATGCAAAAAAAACCCGGGTTCTGGGGGGTGAATCCGGGTTAAGACCATTAGGAGTAAAACAAAGGCACGCGGTCCGTTGGTACCTTTATCAGCGCGTCACTTGGGGGAGATGTCGCGCCGACAGTTCAAGTATTGATCAGTATGCCAACGCGTCCAGTCGGGCCGGGGCGGTTTTTAAACAAATTTGGAATACGCTCGCTTCGGATAAGTTCTCACTGTCGGCAAAGCTCGCCAGGGCGGCGCATTGACCCGGGAAACGGCGAGCCGGGTGTGTATGGTTTTGTGAAGAACAGTGGCCGGGAACGGATGATCCGTGCATTTTTGCGTAAGTTAGGCATAATACCCGGCTTCGAATTTTGACCCTTCAGACCTTTTTCTTATGCACAAAGAACCCCGTAAGGTCCGTGAGTTTCGCCGCCGCGAGCAGGAAATTCTCGACACCGCGCTCAAGTTGTTCCTCGACCAGGGTGAAGACAGTGTCACCGTCGAGATGATTGCGGATGCCGTGGGTATCGGCAAAGGCACGATTTATAAACATTTCAAATCCAAGGCGGAGATCTACCTGCGCCTGATGCTCGACTACGAGCGCGATTTGAACGAGCTGTTGCACTCGGCCGATGTGGACAAGGACAAGGAGGCCCTGTCCCGGGCCTACTTCGAGTTCCGCATGCGCGACCCGCAGCGCTACCGCTTGTTCGACCGTCTGGAAGAGAAGGTGGTCAAGGGCAACCAGGTGCCGGAGATGGTCGAGGAATTGCACAAGATCCGCGCCTCGAACTTCGAACGCCTGACCCTGCTGATCAAGGGCCGGATCAGCGAGGGCAAGCTCGAGGACGTGCCGCCTTATTTCCACTATTGCGCTGCCTGGGCGTTGGTGCATGGCGCGGTGGCGCTGTACCACTCGCCGTTCTGGAGCAACGTGCTGGAAGACCAGGAAGGTTTCTTCCAGTTCCTGATGGACATCGGCGTGCGCATGGGCAACAAGCGCAAGCGCGACACCGACGTCCCGAGCAACTGACTGGCCGCACGGCAACGAGACATTCAGCTGCCTTATTGCGCCATGTCCGCTTACATGGCGCAGTGCCCCAGTAATATACTCAGGCTTGGGTCTTGCGAAATCTTGATTTCCAGGTCAATTATCGCGAGTCCGATTTTTCTTGTGCCGGAGTGATCCATGATCGTTGACCGTCAAGGCAGGCGTTTCCGTAATTTGCGGATCAGCCTGACCTCAGCCTGCAATTACGCCTGTACCTATTGCGTGCCTGATGGCAAGCGGTTGGTGGCTGCGCAGGATGAATTGTCGGCCGACGCCATGGCGCGCGGCGTGGCCTATTTGATCGAGGCCGCCGGTATCGAGCGGCTGCGCATCACGGGTGGCGAGCCGCTGGTCAGCCCCAAGCTCGAGCGTTTCATGACGGCTGTGGGGCAGATGGGGCTGGAAGACATCAGCCTGACCACCAATGGCCAGTTGCTGGCGAAAAAACTGCCCCTGCTGGTGGACGCCGGTATTCGTCGCATCAACGTTTCCCTCGATACCCTGGACCCCGTTGCGTTTCGCAGCATCGCCCGTGGCGGCGACTTGGCGACCGTGCTTGACGGCATGGAACAGGCTCGGGCCGCCGGGTTGAAGATCAAGGTCAACATGGTGCCGTTGCGCGGACAGAACCTGGACCAGGTGATGCCGTTGCTCGAATACTGCCTGGAACGTGGTTATGAGTTGCGTTTCATCGAGTTGATGCGCATGGGCCACCTGGCCAGCGACTCCAACGCCTTCCTGCAGCAGTTCGTCAGCCTCCAGCAACTGCTCAGCCTGATCGGCGACCAGTACGAATACCTGCAAGCCGACGCGCCGGTGGATGCCACGGCGGTGCGCTATGAAATCCCGGGGCTGGGGTATTTCGGCGTGATCGCCAATGAAAGCGTGCCTTTCTGCCGGACCTGCTCGCGCCTGCGGCTGTCCTCTACGGGGTGGTTGCATGGCTGTCTTTCCTCCAGTAACCGTCACTTTGTCGGCGATCTCCTGGACAAGCCGCGTCACCAGGCGTTGCCCGCTCTTCAGCGCTTGCTGGTCAAAGCCTTGGGAGACAAGCAGGAAGTGGCGTTCTCCGGTGGTGCGACCATCATGAAGATCATCGGCGGCTGATCCATTGCTATCGCGGGCAAGCCTTGCTCCCACAAGTACGATGCTTACCCTGTGGGAGCAAGGCTTGCCCGCGATAGCAATTTTCCATTTCCCTGGGTACATCTGACTCCCCATCTCGATGAGCTGGCGCAAAAGCTGCATCCCACGACCATTCGCCGGTTTTCCGACACCGGTTTCTGGAGGGTAGGATGCGTAGCCTGGTTTTGCTGCTGGCCGTTTTGGTGCTTGGCGGTTGCATGAATGTCAGCGACATGGGAGAGGGCGTTCGTTATCACATGAGCGACGCCGGCCTGCTGGACCATAGCGACAGCCGTCGTATAAACAACCTGCGTATTCAGCCTGACTCGTTCATCTACATCGCCCAGGGCGCCTTCGCTCCGCCGGGCAGTGCCTATCCGCGTCCCAACGTGGTGGCCGAAGAAGCCTTCAATGGCTTCATCGAATATTTCCCCATGGTCCGTCGCGCCCGTGTTCCCGAAGGCCTCGACCAGGCCATGGGCGAAGCCCGTGCCGCGGGTGCTCATTACCTGTTGTACACCCGCTTCGCCAAGGCCGATAACCGCATCGGCAACTCCGACGAATGGCTGGATGAAGAAGCCGTGGATCGCCTCGGTGTCGATACCAGCGTGATTCAAATCATGTTGATCGAGACCAGTACCCAGTATTTGATTGATACTGCACGGATCAAGAGTCGTGGCGGTTTACTGACGTTGCACGACAAACAGCCCCAGGACCTCATCGCCACGCCGTTGCGTGAATATGCCCGCAGCCTGCTGGGGATGAGCGACGAGTAATCACAAGGAGTCACCATGAGCGGACCGCAAAAAGCCAATGACTTGCTGGGGCAGATCCCAAAGACCAAAGGCCTGCCGCCGGTCCACCAGTGGAACCCGGATTTCTGCGGTGACATCGACATGCGTATCGCCCGGGACGGTACCTGGTACTACTTGGGCACGCCCATCGGGCGAAAACCGATGGTCAAGCTGTTCTCCACCATCATCCGCCGCGACGGCGATGATTACTTCCTGATTACCCCTGTGGAAAAAGTCGGCATCAAGGTCGACGACGCGCCGTTCGTGGCCGTGACCCTTGAGGTTGAAGGGCAGGGGGAAGGGCAGTTGTTGCGCTTCACCACCAATGTCGAGGAAACCACTGAGGCTGGCGCCGAGCATCCGTTGCGGGTGATGATCGATCCCCAGACCCAGGAACCGGCGCCCTACGTACATGTGCGCAGCAATCTCGAAGCGCTGGTCCATCGCAATGTGTTCTACCAATTGGTGGAGCTGGCGGTCAGTCGCGAGATCGACGGGCAGCGCTGGCTGGGCGTGTGGAGTGGTGGCGTGTTCTTCCCGATAGGCCTGGAACCCTGAGCTCTTGTGGGAGCGATGGCTGATCCAACGTCTGTGTTGGCTGGACGTCCGCTATCGCGAGCAAGCTCGCTCCCACAGTGAATTTGGGGCGCCTGCAATATCTGTGTACGCCACCAAACCCTGTGGGAGCGAGCTTGCTCGCGAAGGCGTCGGCACATCCAGTATCTTCTTGACTGACCCACCGCTTTCGCGAGCAAGCCCGCTCCCACAGTGGTCAAGTCAAATTAAAATTGACACCCAATCGTATGATGATTAGCGTGAGCCTCCAACAAGAGTGGCCCGCGGGGTTGTCATGTCCAGCAGTTTTCATGCATCGACCGTCGATTGGCTGGGGGGCTGGATAGCCGCCGGCCAGGTCAAGCCTGGGCAAACCATCAAGGTCGAAGCGGATTTGGGCGAGCAACTGGGTGTCAGTCGCACGGTGATTCGCGAGGCGATCAAGACTCTGGTGGCCAAGGGGATGCTGGAGGTCGGGCCGAAAGTCGGCACACGGGTGTTGCCGGTGCGCCGCTGGAACCTGTTCGACCCCCAGGTGGTGGGTTGGCTGTCACGCAGCGGCCTGCCGGAAAACTTCGTCGATGATTTGCTGGACCTGCGCCGTACCATCGAGCCGATGGCGGTGCGCTGGGCCTGCGAGCGGGCCACCGCCGATCAGGTGCAGGCGATCCGCCTGGCCTACCATGCGCTGGAACGGGCGGTGGACAGCGGCACCGATTACAACCGCGCGGACCAGTTTTTCCACGAGTGCATTCTGGCCGCCAGCCATAATCAATTCATCGAACAAATGGTCCCGGCCCTGGGGGCGCTGCTGGCGGTGTCATTCGAGGTGTCGGCGGCCGACCCGGATGAGCTGCGCCGCACCTTGCCCATCCACAAGGACATCGCCGACGCCATCGCCGCCCGTGACGCGGCGCGGGGCGTCTGGGCCTGCATGACCCTGATCGATAACGCTGACCTGGCGATCAAACGCTTTTACCCCAATGTCATGGCGGGTCGAACAGACGCCGCCGGGCAAGTCGGGAACGGGAGGTTTCAATGAAGTGGATGGCTGTGACGGAACACCGGGCGAAATTGGGCGAAGGGCCGTTCTGGGATGCGCCGACCCAAGCGTTGTATTGGGTCGATATCGCCGGCAAGCAGGCCCTGCGGCTGATCGGCGCCAATGTGGAGATCTGGCAGATGCCCGAGCATGTCTCCGCCTTTATACCGACCCAAAGTGGCGACGCGCTGGTGACCCTGAGCAGTGGCGTCTACCGCCTCGATCTTGATTCGCCGGGCCTGGAACCGCGCCTGAGATTGCTGTGCATGGCCGACCCTCAGCCAGGCAACCGCGCCAACGAGGCCCGTTGCGACCCCCTGGGTCAACTCTGGCTCGGCACGATGCAGAACAACCTCGGTGCAGAAGGCGAGGACTTGCCGATCGAGCATCGGTCTGGCGGCCTGTTTCGCGTCGCGAGTGATGGCCGGGTCTTGCCCTTGTTGCGCGGGCTGGGCATCCCGAACACCTTGCTCTGGAGCCCCGATGGCACCACGGTCTATTTCGGCGACAGCCTGGATGGCACGTTGTATCGGCACTTTATTTACCCGGAAGGCAACCTGGCGCCTGCCGAGGTCTGGTTCGGTCCGCACCCGCGTGGCGGTCCGGATGGCTCGGCGATGGATGCCCAAGGGCATATCTGGAACGCCCGCTGGGACGGCAGTTGCCTGTTGCGGCTGACCCCGGACGGGCAGGTTGATCGGGTGATCGAATTGCCCGTCAGCCGCCCGACCAGTTGTGTATTCGGCGGCGAAGACCTCAAGACGTTGTACATCACCAGCGCGGCGAGCCTATTGGGTCATCCGCTGGACGGTGCCGTGCTGTCGATGCGTGTCGACGTGCCTGGGGTGGCCTGTACAAGGTTTGCTGGCTGAATCCCAAAATATGGGATGTAAATATATATATTGAGATTGTTTGGCGGCCGGGTTTATAGTCGGCTCCATCGGCAATACGCACTCACACTAAAAAAACAAGACAGGTGAAGTGATGCAACGATCTTTCCCCGTACGCCCCGGCGGCGTACGCCGGCCACTGTTCTTTCAAGCGCCTTCGCGCCGGTCATCCGTGGATGCCCGGTTTTTGTCGTGCCTGGGGACAGGAGTCCTGAGCCATGGCTGAGCCCTTGGTCTTGCCACCCGTGCCGGAGCCACCCAAGGGCGAACGCCTGAAGGACAAGGTGGTGCTGTTGACCGGCGCCGCCCAGGGCATTGGCGAAGCCATCGTCGCGGCATTCGCTTCGCAACAGGCCCGGCTGGTGATCAGTGATATCCAGGCGCAGAAGGTCGAGGCGGTGGCCGCCCATTGGCGTGAACGCGGCGCCGATGTGCACGCACTGCAGGCCGATGTGTCGAAGCAGCAGGATTTGCAGGCCATGGCCCGTCGTGCCGTCGAGCTGCACGGGCGCATCGATGTGTTGGTCAACTGCGCGGGCGTCAATGTCTTCCGTGACCCGCTGGAAATGACCGAAGAGGACTGGCGCCGCTGCTTCGCCATCGACCTGGATGGCGCCTGGTACGGTTGCAAGGCGGTGTTGCCACAGATGATCGAGCAGGGCGTGGGCAGCATCATTAACATCGCCTCGACCCATTCGTCTCACATCATTCCCGGCTGTTTCCCTTACCCGGTGGCCAAGCATGGCCTGCTCGGCCTGACCCGCGCCCTGGGCATCGAGTACGCCCCCAAGGGCATACGGGTCAACGCCATCGCCCCGGGCTACATCGAAACCCAACTGAACATCGACTATTGGAATGGTTTTGCCGACCCCCATGCCGAACGCCAGCGTGCACGGGATCTGCACCCGCCACGCCGCATCGGGCAACCGATCGAAGTGGCAATGACGGCCGTGTTCCTGGCCAGTGACGAAGCACCGTTTATCAATGCCTCATGCATCACCATCGATGGAGGACGTTCGGTCATGTACCACGACTGAATATGCCTGGATTGCAGTGGGAAACTTCGTCTGTAATCCAATCATCATACGATATGACTATTTAGGCCTATGCTGTGTAGCAACTTGATGTAACCGCCCAGCCTGCGCACTTCCACCGTCGGTGGAGCAGACCCTGGACGTTTGGCTTTCAATAAAAAAAACAAGGAGTCAACTATGAATCATCGTCGTGGGATCCGTTCCCTGTGTCGCGCCGCCCTGGCGGTCACCGCGGTCAGCCTCAGCAGCAGCTTGCTGGCGGCCGACCCCGTAAAAATCGGTTTCCTGGTCAAGCAGGCTGAGGAGCCTTGGTTCCAGACCGAATGGGCGTTCGCCGAGAAGGCGAGCAAGGACAAAGGCTTCGAGTTGATCAAGATCGCCGTGCCTGACGGCGAGAAGACCCTCTCGGCCATCGACAGCCTGGCCGCCAACGGTGCCAAGGGCTTTGTGATCTGCCCGCCGGACGTGTCTCTCGGCCCGGCCATCATGGCCAAGGCCAAGCTCAATGATCTCAAGGTGATTGCCGTGGACGACCGGTTCGTCGATGCCAACGGCAAATTCATGGAGGACGTGCCGTACCTGGGCATGGCCGCGTTCGAGGTGGGCCAGAAGCAGGGTGCCGCCATGGCCGCTGAAGCGAAAAAGCGCAACTGGGAGTGGAAAGATACCTACGCGGTAATCAACACCTTCAACGAGCTGGACACCGGCAAGAAGCGCACCGACGGTTCGGTCGATGCCCTGAAGAAGGCCGGGATGCCGGCAGACCACATCCTTTATTCGGCACTCAAGACCCTCGACGTACCCGGTAGCATGGACTCCACCAACTCGGCGTTGGTGAAGCTGCCAAGCGCCGCGAAAAACCTGATCATCGGCGGCATGAACGACAACACCGTGCTGGGCGGCGTGCGCGCTACCGAAGCGGCCGGGTTCAAGGCGGCCAATGTGATTGGCATCGGTATTAACGGCACCGACGCCATCGGTGAATTGAAGAAGCCCGACAGCGGCTTCTTCGGTTCGATGCTGCCAAGCCCGCACATCGAAGGCTACAAGACCGCCGAGATGATGTACGAGTGGATCACCACCGGCAAGGAACCGCCGAAGTACACCGCCATGGACGAGGTGACGCTGATCACCCGGGAGAACTTCAAGCAGGAGCTGGAAAAGATCGGCCTGTGGAACTGACGGTCGGTTGATTCAAAAGCGGCCCTGGCCACATGAGTGGCGGGGTCGCTTGATCTCTGTAAGTTCGAGGTGGTTATGCAAGCGCAAACAGCGACACTGCAACACAACATCGGCGGTAGCTTGCGGTTCAACGGGATCGGCAAATCCTTTCCCGGCGTGCAGGCGCTGGCCAATATCAGTTTCGTCGCGCATCCGGGGCAGGTGCATGCCTTGATGGGCGAGAATGGCGCGGGCAAGTCCACGTTGCTGAAGATCCTCGGTGGCGCCTACATCCCGAGCAGCGGCGACCTGCAGATCGGCGAACAGACGATGGCCTTCAAAGGCACCGCCGACAGCATCGCCAGCGGGGTGGCGGTGATTCACCAGGAGCTGCACCTGGTGCCGGAAATGACCGTCGCCGAAAACCTGTTTCTCGGCCATTTGCCGGCGCGTTTCGGCCTGGTCAACCGTGGCGTGTTGCGCCAGCAGGCGCTGGCGCTGCTCAAAGGCCTGGCCGACGAAATCGACCCGCAGGAAAAAGTCGGTCGCCTGTCCCTCGGCCAGCGCCAATTGGTGGAAATCGCCAAGGCCTTGTCCCGTGGCGCCCACGTCATTGCCTTCGACGAACCCACCAGTAGCCTGTCGGCCCGGGAGATCGACCGTTTGATGGCGATCATCGCCCGCTTGCGCGACGAGGGCAAAGTGGTGCTGTACGTCAGCCACCGCATGGAAGAAGTGTTCCGTATCTGTAACGCGGTGACGGTATTCAAGGACGGTCGTTATGTCCGGACCTTCGAAAACATGAGCGAGCTGACCCACGATCAGTTGGTCACGTGCATGGTCGGTCGCGATATCCAGGACATCTATGATTACCGCCCTCGGGAGCGCGGCGATGTGGCGCTGCAGGTCAAGGGCCTGCTGGGGCCGGGTTTGCGCGAACCGGTGAGTTTCCAGGTGCACAAGGGTGAAATCCTTGGATTGTTCGGGCTGGTCGGTGCCGGTCGTACCGAGCTGTTTCGCTTGCTCAGTGGCCTGGAGCGCCAGAGCGAGGGAAGCCTCGTGCTGCACGGCAAGGAATTGAAACTGCGTTCGCCACGGGATGCCATCGCCGCTGGCGTGCTGCTGTGCCCGGAAGATCGCAAGAAGGAAGGCATCATCCCACTGGGCAGCGTGGGCGAGAACATCAACATCAGTGCCCGTCCGGCTCATTCCGCGCTCGGCTGCTTGCTGCGCGGCGACTGGGAGCGGGGCAATGCCGACAAGCAGATCAAGTCGCTGAAAGTGAAGACCCCGGCGGCCAGCCAGAAAATCATGTACCTGTCCGGCGGCAACCAGCAGAAGGCGATCCTCGGTCGCTGGCTGTCGATGCCGATGAAAGTCCTGCTGCTGGACGAACCGACCCGTGGCATCGATATCGGCGCCAAGGCGGAGATCTACCAGATTATCCACAACCTGGCGGCCGATGGCATCGCGGTAATTGTGGTGTCCAGCGACCTGATGGAAGTGATGGGCATTTCCGACCGAATCCTGGTGCTTTGCGAAGGGGCCATGCGCGGCGAGCTGTCGCGTGACCAGGCCAACGAATCCAACCTGCTGCAACTGGCGCTGCCGCGCCAACGCGTTGCCGACGCGGCGAACTGAGAGGTAAATCATGACCATTCAAAACAATGCACTGCCAACGGCACGCAAACCCCTGGACCTGCGTCGTTTCCTGGATGACTGGGTCATGCTGCTGGCGGCCATCGGTATCTTCGTGCTCTGCACCTTGATGATCGACAACTTCCTGTCGCCGTTGAACATGCGCGGCCTGGGCCTGGCGATTTCCACCACCGGCATCGCCGCGTGCACCATGTTGTATTGCCTGGCGTCCGGGCATTTCGACTTGTCGGTCGGTTCGGTGATTGCCTGTGCCGGCGTGGTCGCGGCGGTGGTGATGCGCGACACCAACAGCGTGTTCCTCGGCGTCAGCGCGGCGCTGGCGATGGGGCTGATTGTCGGCCTGATCAATGGCATCGTCATCGCCAAGCTGCGGGTCAACGCCTTGATCACCACCCTGGCGACCATGCAGATCGTCCGTGGCCTGGCCTATATCTTTGCCAACGGCAAGGCGGTGGGTGTCTCGCAGGAATCGTTCTTCGTGTTCGGCAACGGCCAATTGTTCGGCGTGCCGGTGCCGATCCTGATCACCATCGTCTGCTTCCTGTTTTTCGGCTGGCTGCTGAACTACACCACCTACGGGCGCAACACCATGGCCATCGGCGGTAACCAGGAAGCGGCGTTGTTGGCGGGGGTGAACGTCGATCGCACCAAGATCATCATCTTCGCCGTGCATGGCTTGATCGGTGCCTTGGCCGGGGTCATCCTGGCGTCGCGCATGACCTCGGGCCAGCCGATGATCGGCCAAGGCTTCGAATTGACCGTGATCTCGGCCTGCGTGCTGGGTGGGGTGTCGTTGAGCGGTGGCATCGGCATGATTCGCCACGTTATCGCCGGGGTGTTGATCTTGGCGATCATCGAGAACGCGATGAACCTGAAGAACATCGACACCTTCTACCAATACGTCATCCGCGGCTCGATCCTGTTGCTGGCGGTGGTGATCGACCGTTTGAAGCAACGCTGAAGATCATTTGTGACTGATCTACCGCTATCGCGAGCAAGCTCGCTCCCACAGGTTTTTGTGTCCGGTACAACATCGCGACACAGCGCCGATCCTATGTGGGAGCGGGCTTGCCCGCGAAGGCGGGGGTACATTCAGCATTGATACAAGCTGACCCACCGCCATCGCGAGCAAGCTCGCTCCCACAGGTTTTTGTGTCCGGCACAACATCGCGACACACCGCCGATCCTATGTGGGAGCGGGCTTGCCCGCGAAGGCGGGGGTACATTCAGCATTGATACAAGCTGACCCACCGCTATCGCGAGCAAGCTCGCTCCCACAGGTTTTTGTGTCCGGCACAACATCGCGACACACCGCCGATCCTATGTGGGAGCGGGCTTGCCCGCGATGGCGTCCTCCCTGACGCCAACGATCATCCCGCTTTGCGCAACGCCTCGACCAATTCCTGCTTGCGCATCTTCGACCGTCCGGGAATGTTTTTCGCCCGGGCCTCCTTCATCAGGCTGTCCACCGTCTGGGTCCCATGGGAGGCCTTGCTGCTGCGCGGGTGACCTTCGCGGGTCTTGGCGGCGCGGCGGGCCGATTCCTTGCGGTCGGTTTTCTTTTCCACAGCCGGTTTGGTCTTCCCCGAACCACCGGAGCGTTCGCCGCCGCCGGACTGCTTGTTCACCGTCGCCCAGGCCCGTGCCTCGGCTTCGTTCTCCGACACGCCTTTTTTCTCGTAACTCTTTTCAATGTGTTCGGCCTTGCGTTTTTGCTCGGCGGTGTATTTGTCTTTGCTTCCACGAGGCATGGGATTTTCCTCCTCAAATGTCCGGGCAGAGGCTGCTTACTGGCTGGCAGCGCCACCTTCGGAGCCCGAGCCACCGGTCGTGGTTTTCGAACCCACGCCGGTCTCGGCGTTGTCAGGGGCGGTGGAGTCAGGCGTATTCATGCCGCCCTGGCGCCCCATGTCATTACCCTGCACGCGGGGATCGGTGCCGGTGGCAGGTGGCTGGCCGTTGTTCAGGCCGCCGCCGGTGCCGTCGGTGTTCAACTTGGGCAGGCCTTGCGTGGCTGGAGAATTGGGCGCCTGTACCGGGTCGGTGGGGCCGGTGCCGGAAGTGGAAGCCGCGAAAGCCACCGAAGACAGCAGCGTGGCGAGTGTGAATGCAGTCAGCCTTGAAGTGATCATGGTGTCGCCTCCATTTTTCAGAATGCTTACCTGATCTTGGGCCGTGGTGGCTTGGGGTTGGTGCCTTGGGCGCGACGAATGGCACGTGTGAGGGAAGCTCGCGTCGGCGATCAAATAGTTGGATCGGTATGTGACGAGCGTCGCGCAGCGGCTTAGTATGGCGCTTTCAATTGGCTACAAGGCCTGTTCATGTCGATCCAGATCCGTCCTGCGCAACCCAGCGATGCGCCTCAAATCCTTGCCTTCATCACCGAGTTGGCCGATTACGAAAAGGCCCGCCACGAAGTCATCGCCAGTGTGGCCGACATCGAGCGCAGCCTGTTCAGCGAAGGCGCGACCGCCCACGGGTTGATCTGCCTGCGTGATGGCGTGCCGATTGGTTTCGCGGTGTTTTTCTTCAGTTATTCCACTTGGCTGGGCAGTAACTGCTTGTACCTCGAAGACCTGTACATCACGCCTGAGCAGCGCGGTGGCGGGGCGGGCAAGACGCTATTGCGCCACCTGGCGAAGATCGCCTGCGACAACGATTGCGGTCGCTTCGAATGGAGCGTGCTGGACTGGAACACACCGGCCATCGAGTTCTACAAATCCCTCGGCGCGCAACCCCAGGAAGAGTGGGTGCGCTACCGAATGGACGGCAAGGTGCTAAGGGATTTCGCTAACGGCCACTGAGCACTTCATGAGTGTGCGGCAGACGCGTACTCGGCAAACCCCGGTCGTTGCTCGAGGCGTTTGCAGTAGGCCGCCACGGCCGGATAGTCGGGACGCTCCATGGGCGCCTGGCGCCAACGGTGTACGGACAGGCCGATGAGCACGTCCGCGAGGGAAAACGCCGTACCGGCCACGTAGGCGCCGGTGCGGTTCAACTGCTGCTCCAGCAACCCCATCTTCTCGTTCCAGCCCTTGATGCCGGTGGCGATGCGCTGCGGGTCCTGGAAGTCCGGATTCTTGCGCACCAAGGCGTGGAAGGCGTAGCCCCAGGATGGGTTGAGCTCCGTGGCTTGCCAGTCCATCCACTGTTCGATCCGCGCCCGGGCGGCAGGCTCGACAGGTAGCAGATCGCTGGGCCCATGCTTGCCCACCAGGTAGCGGCAGATGGTATTGGATTCCCAGAACACGCCGTTCTCATCAATGATCACCGGCACCTGGGCATTGGGATTCAGGGCCAGGAACGCCGGGTCCTGGGTCGAGGCAAAGCCGATGCCCCAATCTTCGCGCTCGTAGGCGATGTCCAGTTCCTGGCAGGTCCACAGCACTTTTCTGACGTTGATCGAAGACGTGCGGCCGAGGATTTTCAGCAGTTGTCCCATCACTTTTTCCCTGTTGTCTGGTGTCCGGTCAGAAAACGTAGCAGGGTCTTGGGCGGATGGCGATTGGCTTTGTAGGTAATGTATTTTTGTCCCAATATATGGGAGTGATATTTATATATTGAGATTTAATTGCCCCCAGGTTTATAGTCCGTCTCACTCACTGCCAAAAAACAAAACAGGTGAAGCGGATGCAGGCGCAATTGATCGCGCTCGACTGGGGGACCACCTCATTACGGGCTTACAAACTCGCAGCCGATGGCGAGGTGCTCGAGCAGCGTTCGCTGTCGTCGGGGATCATGCAGTTGCCCTCCGGGCCGCGAAACGTGGCCGGCCAGATGTGCATCGACGGTTTCGAGCTGGCCTTCGACGAGGCCTGCGGCGACTGGCTCGATGCCCAGCCAGGCTTGCCTGTCATTGCCTGCGGTATGGTCGGCAGTGCTCAGGGCTGGCGTGAAGCGCCGTACTGCGACACACCCGCCAACGTCGCCAATCTCGGACATTCCCTACAAACCGTTCGCAGCCTTCGCGGTGTCGATGTGCACATCGTGCCGGGCGTGATTCAGCGTTCACGCTTGCCCAATGTCATGCGCGGCGAAGAAACCCAGGTGCTCGGTGCGTTGGCCAGCCTGCCGGACGAAGCGGTGCTGATCGGCCTGCCGGGCAGCCATTCGAAATGGGTGGAAGTGGCCGATGGCCGCATCGTGCATTTCGATACCTTCATGACCGGCGAGATCTTCGCCGTGCTCAGTGACCACAGCATTCTCGGCCGCACCCAGCAACGGAGTGCGACCTTCGATGGCGCGGCCTTTGATCGCGGCGTGCAAGTGGCGTTGTCGGTGGACGGCCAGATCGGCCCATTGTCCACCGTGTTCAGCGCCCGCAGCCTGGGCTTGACCGGCGAGTTGAGCGCCAGTGCCCAAGCGGACTACCTCTCGGGCCTGTTGATCGGCCATGAGCTGACGGCGTTGGCCCAGGTACAACGCCGACGCCGCGACAGCCTGCACCTGCCGACGGTGGTGCTGATCGGCAACTCCCAACTCTGTGTCCGTTATCAACGGGCCCTCGACGCCTGCGGCTTCGCCCGGGTGGTCCTGGCCGAACAGGCCACCGAACGCGGTTTGTGGCAACTGGCCGTGGCGGCCGGGTTGCTCGATTCCACCGCCCCCTGAACCTGACTGGAGGTCTGACATGCTCACACAAGCACTGGCGCACAACGGGCTGATCGCGATCCTGCGTGGCCTGCGTCCCGAAGAGGCGGCGGCCATTGGCGAGGTACTGTACGGCGCCGGATTTCGCGTCATCGAAGTACCGCTCAATTCCCCCGAGCCGTACGAAAGTATTCGCATCCTGCGCAGTACCTTGCCCGCCGATTGCCTGATCGGTGCCGGCACCGTGCTGACGCCGGAACAGGTGGAACAGGTGAAAGCCGCCGGTGGCCAAGTGATCGTCATGCCCCACAGCGATCCGAAGGTGCTGCGTGCGGCGAAAGCGGCGGGCTTGTATTTGTCGCCAGGCGTCGCCACGCCCACCGAAGCCTTTGCCGCACTCGCCGAGGGCGCCCATGTGCTGAAGATGTTTCCCGCCGAGCAAATGGGCCCGGCGGTGGTCAAGGCCTGGCTCGCGGTGCTGCCGGCCGGGACCGTGCTGGTGCCGGTGGGTGGGATTACGCCGGACAACATGGCGGTGTTCGTCGAAGCCGGCGTCAAGGGTTTCGGCCTTGGTTCCGGGTTGTTCAAGCCGGGCCTGACAGCGGATGAAGTGGCGGTGCGCGCCAAGGCCTATGTAGCCGCATGGAACGCCTTGAACTGAAGACTTTTCCAGCGCCCCGCGCGCTGCATCTGACAAGAGAGACAACAAGATGAAAATCACCAAGCTGACCACGTTTATCGTTCCGCCGCGCTGGTGCTTCCTCAAGGTCGAGACCGACGAGGGCGTGACCGGTTGGGGCGAGCCAGTGGTCGAAGGCCGTGCCCACACGGTGGCGGCCGCCGTCGAGGAGTTGTCCGACTACCTGATCGGCAAAGACCCCCGCAACATCGAAGACATCTGGACCGTGCTCTATCGCGGCGGCTTTTACCGTGGTGGGGCCATTCACATGAGCGCCCTGGCCGGCATCGACCAGGCGTTGTGGGACATCAAGGGCAAGGCCCTGGGCGTGTCGGTCAGCGACCTGCTGGGCGGCCAGGTGCGGGACAAGATCCGTGTGTATTCGTGGATCGGCGGCGACCGGCCGGCGGACACCGCTCGCGCAGCGAAAGAGGCGGTGGCGCGGGGCTTCACGGCGGTGAAGATGAACGGCACCGAAGAGCTGCAGTTTCTCGACACCTTCGAAAAAGTCGACCTGGCCCTGGCCAATGTGGCGGCGGTGCGCGATGCGGTCGGACCGAACGTCGGCATTGGCGTGGACTTCCATGGCCGGGTGCACAAGCCGATGGCCAAGGTGCTGATGAAGGAACTCGACCCCTACAAACTGATGTTCATCGAAGAGCCGGTGCTCAGCGAAAACTATGAAGCCCTCAAGGAACTGGCGCCGCTGACCAGCACCCCGATTGCCCTGGGCGAGCGGTTGTTTTCCCGCTGGGATTTCAAGCGCGTGCTCAGCGAGGGCTACGTGGACATCATCCAGCCCGACGCATCCCACGCCGGTGGCATCACCGAAACCCGCAAGATCGCCAACATGGCCGAGGCCTACGACGTGGCGCTGGCGCTGCACTGCCCGCTGGGCCCCATCGCCCTGGCGGCGTGCCTGCAACTGGATGCGGTCTGCTACAACGCGTTCATCCAGGAGCAAAGCCTGGGCATCCACTACAACGAGAGCAACGACCTGC
Source organism: Pseudomonas sp. NFIX10 (assembly GCF_900111955.1). Lineage (NCBI taxonomy): Bacteria > Pseudomonadati > Pseudomonadota > Gammaproteobacteria > Pseudomonadales > Pseudomonadaceae > Pseudomonas > Pseudomonas sp. NFIX10. Next base: position 45,706 of record NZ_FOKH01000022.1, read on the forward strand.
TGGACTACATCAAGGATCCGCAGGTGTTCGACTATGACAAGGGTTTTGTGAAGATCCCCAATGGCCCGGGCCTGGGCATCGAGATCAACGAGGAATACGTCATCGAACGCGCGGCCATCGGCCACCGCTGGCGCAACCCGATCTGGCGCCATGCCGATGGCAGTTTTGCCGAGTGGTGAGTCACGCCTGATCACCCTGTGCAAGCCATTTGATCGTTCCCACGCTCTGCGTGGGAACGATCGGGCGTGCTCGACTCCTCAATAAACATAAGAAGAGGCACCTCACATGCAAGCGCACACCCTGAGCGCGCAGGCGTCGTTGGTGACGCCCAGCCGCAAGCGTTTTTTCATCATGGTCCTGCTGTTCATCACCGTGGTGATCAATTACCTGGATCGCAGCAACCTCTCCATTGCCGCCCCCGCGCTGACCAGCGACCTGGGCATCGACCCCATCCACGTCGGGCTGATTTTCTCGGCGTTCGGCTGGACCTACGCCGCCATGCAGATTCCCGGTGGCTGGCTGGTGGACCGAGTGCCGCCGCGCATTCTCTATAGCGTGGCGTTGCTGTTGTGGTCGGTGGCCACGGTGATGCTGGGGTTCGCCGCCAGCTTCATCGCGTTGTTCGTGTTGCGCATGGCGGTCGGTGCCCTGGAAGCGCCGGCTTATCCGATCAACAGTCGCGTGGTGACCACTTGGTTTCCCGAGCGCGAGCGGGCCACGGCCATCGGTTTCTACACCTCCGGATAGTTTGTCGGGCTGGCCTTCCTGACGCCGGTCTTGGCCTGGCTGCAACACGCCTTCGGCTGGCACATGGTGTTTGTCGCCACCGGCGCGGTGGGCATTCTCTGGGCGGTGATCTGGTACGCGGTGTATCGCGAGCCCCGGGATTTCAAAGGCGCCAACGCCGCCGAAATCGAGTTGATCCGTGAAGGCGGCGGGCTGGTGGATATCCAGGCCGATACCGCCAAGGCCAAGGCGAAATTCAGTTGGTCCGACCTGGGCATCGTCCTGACGCAACGCAAGTTGTGGGGCATTTACCTGGGGCAGTTCTGCCTCAACTCCACGCTGTGGTTTTTCCTGACGTGGTTCCCCACCTACCTGGTGAAGTATCGCGGCATGGACTTCATCAAGTCCGGCTTGCTGGCGTCGTTGCCGTTCCTCGCGGCGTTTGTCGGCGTGCTGTGCTCCGGGTTCTTCTCCGACTGGTTGATTCGTCGCGGCGCCACCGTGGGGTTCGCGCGCAAGCTGCCGATCATTGGCGGGCTGCTGATTTCGACTTCGATCATCGGCGCCAACTTTGTCGAGTCGACGCCGCTGGTGATCGCTTTCCTGGCCCTGGCGTTCTTCGGCAATGGCCTGGCGTCGATCACCTGGTCGCTGGTGTCGACCCTGGCGCCGGCACGATTGCTCGGGTTGACCGGCGGGGTGTTCAACTTCATCGGTAACCTGGCGGCCATCGCCACGCCGATCGTGATTGGCTTCCTCGCCAGCGGCGATTCGTTCGCCCCGGCCATTACCTATATCTCTGTCCTGGCATTGGCTGGCGCGCTGTCCTACATCCTGCTGGTGGGGAAGGTCGAGCGCATCGAGTTGTAGTCCGACGGGGCGGGCGACCATAATGCCGCCCGTTCCCCGCTCACTGTTGAAGGCCGGCTATGCAGCAAGACGATCCAAAAATCACCAAGGACGCCGCGCCGACAGGCACGCAGACATTGCTGCGTGGTCTGGGCGTGGTCCAGGCGGTCGCCAGTGGCGCCCGTGACTTGAAGGAAATCGCCCGGCTGATCGGCACCACCCGCAGCACCACCCATCGCCTGGCCAGTTGCCTGGTGGACGAGCGTTACCTGCGCGTGGTGCCGCAAGTAGGCTACCTGCTGGGGCCGAAGTTGATCGAGTTGGGCTTCCAGGCCCGGGAAGAACTGCCACTGGTAAGCTTGGCGGGGCCGTACCTGGACGAGCTGTCGGCGCTGACCGGGGACACCGTTCACCTGGCGATTCGCGAGGGCGACGAAGTCTTGTACCTGCTGAAGAATCCGGGGCGTAACGGCCCGGAAATGCGTTCGCGCGTAGGCCATCGCATGCCGTTGGCGCGTACCGGGATCGGCAAGGCGCTGATGCTCGATGACACTCAGGAACAATGGAAGCGGCTGTATGAAATCAGCCTGCCGGCGGGTGGGAAAAATCAGTTCTGGCCCCAGCATCAGGAGCAATCCTGGGAGCAGTTCCAGCAACGGATGCTGGAGTACGTGGCGGGGGGCTATGCCTTCGACCTGGAAGACAACGAACCGTCGATTCGCTGTGTGGCGGCGCCGATCCGTGACGCTGGCAAGCGCATCGTCGCCGGTATCAGCATCGCCAGCACCGTGCCGTACATGCCCCTGGAAAAGATGGCCGAGCTGATTCCCCTGGTCAAAGGGGTCACAGCCCGGCTGTCGGCGGAACTGGGCGCCAAGGTCTGACGAACCTCAGGCCTTGAGCGTTGCCATGTCGATGACGAAGCGGTACTTCACGTCCCCGGCGATCATGCGGCTGTAGGCCTCGTTGATCTGGCGGATGTCGAGCATTTCAATGTCGCAGCTGATGTTGTGTTCGGCGCAGAAGTCCAGCACTTCCTGGGTTTCGGCGATACCGCCGATCAACGAGCCGGCCAGGACGCGACGGCCCATGATCAAGTTGGCCGCATGGACTGGCGGATCGATCGGTTCGATCAGGCCCACCAGGATGTGTACACCGTTAAACCGCAGGGTACTGAGGTAGGGGTTGAGGTCGTGCTGCACCGGAATGGTGTCCAGCAGGAAGTGGAAGCGTCCGGCCGCGGCGGCCATCTGCTCGGCGTCGGTGGACACGATCACATGGTCTGCGCCCTGGCGACGGGCTTCTTCGGCCTTGCTGGCCGAGCGGGTGAACAACGTCACTTCGGCGCCCATGGCCTTGGCGAACTTGATGCCCATGTGACCGAGACCGCCCATGCCCAGCACGCCGACCTTGTCGCCGGCCTTCACACCGTAGTGCTTGAGGGGCGAGTAGGTGGTGATACCGGCACAAAGAATCGGCGCGGCGCCGGCCGGGTCAAGTGTTTCCGGGATGCGCAGCACAAAGTGCTCCTTGACCACGATGCTGTTGGAGTAGCCGCCCATGGTGTGGCCGCCGCTGATACGATCCGGGCTGGCGTAGGTCTGGGTCATGCCCTGGTAGCAGTATTGTTCCAGGTCGGCGCGACAGGCTTCGCACTCGCGGCAGGAGTCGACCATGCAGCCAACGCCCACCAGATCGCCGATTTTATAGCGGGTGACGTCCGCGCCGACGGCGGTGACTTTGCCGATGATTTCATGGCCGGGCATCAGCGGGTAAACGGCGATGCCCCATTCGTTGCGGGCCTGGTGAATGTCGGAGTGGCAGACACCGCAGTAAAGAATATCGATCGCCACATCGTCGGCTCGCGGGCTGCGGCGCTCGAACTTCATCGGGGCGAGGGGAGCGGTGGGCGATTGGGTGGCATATCCGATGGCTGTGTACATGATGAACCTCGCTAAAGCAGTGAACGGTGAGGGTTTCATTCTGGGAGTCCTGGCGGCAGGCGGCGATGGTAATTCCTCCGCCTGTCATGCCTAATCCTCCGGTCTTGGCCAGGATTTGATCCTATGTGGCGCCAGACCTGCGATGATGGTTTCATCCCTTTTTTCGTGAAGTTTTCGCCATGTTGTTGACCCGCCATCTCGATGCCAACGCTACGCTGGTCTCATTGATAGAACCCTTGGCGACCCGCGACGGTTTCGTCCCGACGCCACAGCCCGGCGTACATGTGCTTCGGGCCAGCCAGGACGTCGCGCGTGGCCCGCAGCTCTACGAACCGAGTCTGGTGATCATTGCCCAGGGTAGCAAACTGGCGTATCTGGGGCCGCGCACGCTGGAATATGGCGCCGGGCATTATCTGATCCAGGCCTTGCCGGTGCCATTCGAATGCGAAACCTACGCCATGCCCAATGCTCCCCTGCTTGGGGTTTCCGTTGCGATCGATCGGGCGATGCTGGGGGAACTGGTGTTGGCCATGGGGCTGGTACCGGGTCGAAACCTGGCGCCGCAGACGCCGGAATCAATGACCTGCGCAGTGCTCGATGACGCCATGCGTGGATGTGTCGAACGCTTGTTACGCTGCTTGCACGATCCGTTGGAGCGCCAGGTCATGGGCCAGGCGCGGCTGCGGGAGTTGCTGTTCGTCGCGTTGCGCGGGCCCCAGGCCGATGTGCTGCGGGCGCTGGTGGAGCAGCAGGGCCAGTTCGCTCGGATTGCCGCTGCCTTGAGCCATCTGCATGCGCACTTCACCGAGCCGCTGAACGTCGAGACACTGGCCAGTTGCGCCAACATGAGCGCTTCGACGTTTCATGAGCATTTCAAGCGCAGCACCTTGCTCTCGCCCGTGCAGTACCTCAAGCGGTTGCGCCTGCTCAAGGCCCAGCGGCTGCTGCTCATCGAGGGCATGGGCGTGGCCCAGGTGGCGCATCAGGTGGGGTATCAGAGCCCGTCGCAGTTCAGTCGGGAGTACAAACGCTACTTCGAGCGCAACCCCGGGGAAGAGCGCGCCGCCTGATCCTGTGATGTTCACCTGTGGGAGCGAGCTTGCTCGCGATAGCGGTGGTTCAGCTTGCATCAATGTTGAATGGGCTGACGTCATCGCGAGCAAGCTCGCTCCCACATTGGGTTGTGGTGTTCCTGGAATGGCAGGCAACAAAAAGGCCCCCATTGCGGGAGCCTCGATGTTCAGCGTGGCGGCTTACATGTTCGGGTAAGTCGGCCCGCCAGCGCCTTCCGGGGATACCCAGGTGATGTTCTGCGCCGGGTCCTTGATGTCACAGGTCTTGCAGTGCACGCAGTTCTGGGCGTTGATCTGGAAGCGCTTCTCGCCGTCTTCCTTGGTCACCACTTCGTACACACCAGCCGGGCAGTAACGCTGGGCCGGTTCGTCGTACAGCGGCAGGTTCTTGCTGATCGGAATGCTCGGGTCGGTCAGCTTCAGGTGGCAGGGTTGTTCTTCTTCATGGTTGGTACCGGAGATGAACACCGAGCTGAGTTTGTCGAAGCTGAGCTTGCCGTCCGGTTTCGGGTAGTCGATCTTCTTGCAATCGGCGGCCAGCTTGAGGCAGGCATAGTCCGGCTTGTTGTCGTGCAGGGTGAACGGTATTTTGCCGCCGAAGATGTTCTGGTCGAGCCAGTTGAAACCACCGCCGACGATCGCGCCGTACTTGTGGATCGCCGCGCCGAAGTTGCGGCTGGCGAACAGTTCTTCGTACAGCCAACTGTTCTTGAAATTGTCGACGTAGGCGGTCAGTTCATCACCGCCTTCGGACTCGGCGAACAGGCGATCGGCCACGGCCTCGGCGGCGAGCATGCCGGATTTCATGGCGGTGTGGCTGCCCTTGATCTTGGCGAAGTTCAGGGTGCCGAGGTCGCAACCGATCAGCGCGCCGCCCTTGAAGACCATTTTTGGCAACGAGTTCAGGCCGCCCTTGCAGATGGCACGGGCGCCGTAGCTGACGCGCTTGCCGCCTTCCAGGTACTGCTTGAGCACCGGGTGATGCTTGAGGCGCTGGAACTCGTCGAACGGCGACAGGAAGGTGTTGCTGTAGGACAGGTCGATAATCAGACCGACCACCACCACCTGGTTGTTTTCCAGGTGATAGAGGAAGGAGCCGCCGGTGTTCTCGGTGCCCATGATGTCCAGGGGCCAGCCAGCGGTGTGCACCACCAGGCCGGGTTGATGCTTGGCCGGATCGATTTCCCAGATTTCCTTCAGGCCGATGCCGTAGTGCTGGGCGTCGGCCTCGCTGTCCAGGTTGAAACGCTTGATCAACTGCTTGCCGATGTGACCACGGCAGCCTTCGGCGAACAGCGTGTACTTGCCACGCAACTCCATGCCGGGGGTGTAGAGGCCTTCCTTCGGCTTGCCTTCGCGGTCGACACCCAGGTCGCCGGTGATGATCCCGCGCACCACGCCGTTTTCGTCGAACAGCGCTTCCTGGGCGGCGAAGCCGGGGTAGATTTCCACGCCCAGGTTCTCGGCCTGCTGGGCCAGCCAGCGGCACAGGTTGCCCAGGGAAATAATATAGTTGCCTTCGTTGTGCATGGTCTTGGGCACGAAGAAGTCAGGGATTTTGCTCGCGGCCTCGGCGTTTCTCAGGACATAAATGTCATCGCGTTTGACAGGCGTATTCAGCGGCGCGCCGAGTTCTTTCCAGTCCGGGAAGAGTTCGTTCAGGGCGCGGGGCTCGAACACCGCGCCGGAGAGAATGTGCGCACCGACTTCGGAACCTTTTTCGACCACGCAGACGCTGATTTCCTTACCGGCTTCGGCGGCCTTCTGTTTCAGTCGGCAAGCGGCAGACAGGCCAGCGGGGCCGGCACCGACGATGACCACGTCGAATTCCATGTATTCGCGTTCCACAGGCTATCTCCTACTCAAGGCTCACAGTTTTTCTAATTGGAGGTTTGGCGTCGCATCCGTTGTTTCCTTCGCGAAAAGCGACGAAAGCGACAATGGATGAACCGCGGGTCTCTCTTAAGCGGCGCATTATATCTACACCACTCTCAGGGTCCAATACAAACGTTTGTTTGAAATTGCCGCAGCCCAGATAAATCACTGACGTACGGCTTATGACTGACCATTTTGCCGTATTGACCGGAATAGGCGTTCCGGTCAAGATACGGGCGGTTTTGCGCTCGCCGTAGGCTGACTGTTGGTTTCAAGAGCACCTCTAAAGACAGGGCGAAGGCAGCACAAAGTGACGTATTGCGCGGTTCCGAGGCGCAGTTTACACGCCGCGATAATGAATGACCCATCGGTCATCACTGACGAATGGTCTTCACTCCCGTGAGCAGGGTCATGTGTGGTTCATGCCGGCGTTTTTAGAGGTGCCCTTGCGCCCATGAGCATCAACCGCCAGGTTCGCCTAGGCGACTTTTTTTCACCGGAGAGTAACGAGGAATCCATGAAGGTTCTTGTAGCTGTCAAACGAGTGGTCGACTATAACGTCAAGGTCCGCGTCAAAGCGGACAACTCCGGCGTCGACCTCGCCAACGTCAAGATGTCGATGAACCCTTTCTGCGAAATCGCCGTAGAAGAAGCCGTGCGCCTGAAAGAAAAAGGCGTGGCGACTGAGATCGTCGTCGTCTCCATCGGCCCGACCACCGCCCAGGAACAACTGCGTACCGCGCTGGCTCTGGGTGCCGACCGCGCCATCCTCGTCGAATCCGCCGAAGACCTGACCTCCCTGGCCGTGGCCAAGCTGCTCAAGGCCGTTGTCGACAAGGAACAGCCTCAGTTGGTGATCCTCGGCAAACAAGCCATCGACAGCGACAACAACCAAACTGGCCAGATGCTCGCTGCACTGAGCGGCTACGGTCAGGGCACGTTCGCGTCCAAGGTCGAAGTCAGCGGCGACAGCGTTGCCGTGACTCGCGAGATCGACGGCGGCGCGCAGACCGTTTCCCTGAAACTGCCGGCCATCGTCACCACCGACCTGCGTTTGAACGAGCCGCGCTACGCGTCCCTGCCAAACATCATGAAAGCCAAGAAGAAGCCGCTTGAAGTGCTGACGCCTGACGCTTTGGGCGTTTCCACCGCCTCCACCAACAAGACCCTCAAAGTCGAAGCGCCGGCTGCACGCAGCGCGGGCATCAAGGTCAAGTCGGTGGCTGAACTGGTCGAGAAACTGAAAAACGAAGCGAAGGTAATCTGATCATGACTATCTTGGTAATCGCCGAACACGATAACAAGGTGCTGGCTCCGGCCACGCTGAACACCGTTGCTGCTGCCGCCAAAATCGGTGGCGATGTGCACGTCCTGGTGGCCGGGGAGGGCGCAAGCGCCGTTGCCGAAGCCGCCGCTAAAATCGCGGGCGTGGCAAAAGTGCTGTCGGCCGACAACGCCGCCTACGCGCACCAGTTGCCGGAAAACGTGGCGCCACTGGTAGCCGAGCTGGGCAAGGGCTACAGCCACATCCTGGCAGCCGCCACTTCCAACGGCAAAAACATCCTGCCGCGCGTCGCCGCTGCGCTGGACGTCGACCAGATCTCCGAGATCATCTCGGTAGAAAGCGCCGATACCTTCAAGCGTCCGATCTACGCCGGTAACGCCATTGCCACCGTGCAGTCGAACGCGTCGGTCAAGGTCATCACCGTCCGCGCCACCGGTTTCGACCCGGTTGCCGCCGAAGGTGGCTCGGCTGCCATCGAAGCCGTCGGCGCTGCCCACGACGCCGGCATCTCCAGCTTCGTCAACGAAGAACTGGCCAAGTCCGATCGTCCTGAACTGACCGCTGCCAAGATCGTCGTTTCCGGCGGCCGTGGCATGCAGAACGGTGACAACTTCAAGCATCTGTACGCCCTGGCCGACAAGCTGGGCGCCGCTGTCGGCGCTTCCCGCGCGGCGGTCGACGCCGGTTTCGTACCCAACGACATGCAGGTCGGCCAGACCGGCAAGATCGTTGCGCCACAGCTGTACATCGCCGTCGGTATCTCCGGCGCGATCCAGCACCTGGCCGGCATGAAAGACTCCAAGGTGATCGTAGCGATCAACAAGGACGAAGAAGCGCCGATCTTCCAGGTGGCCGACTATGGCCTGGTAGCGGACCTGTTCGAAGCCATCCCTGAGTTGGAGAAGCTGGTCTAATCCGGCGTCTTCACTTATAAAGAGCCCGGCCCTTTGGCCGGGCTTTTTATTTTCCGCACTGATTGTTTCGCTGCAAGGGGAGCGTATCGCCATGGATCTGCGTCGTTTGACCGACTGGTCGTTGCTGTGGACGTTGGCGGTCATGCCGGGCCTGTCTGTCGCCGCCGGCAAATGTGAACGGCTGATCGCCACCGGCAGCCCGGACGCGCCGCCTTACCTCTGGCAAGACCCTCAGGATCCCAAGCACCTGATCGGCGCCAGTGCTGACTTGCTGGCGCAAGTGGCGGGCGAACTGGGGATCAAGGTCGAGCTGCTTTACGCTGGCAAGCGTGCCCAGGCATTGGACGAAGTGCGCAGTGGGCGCATGGACCTGCTCACCGATGCGCCACTGACCAGTACGGGGCTTGAAGCGCTGGACTACGTCCACCCGCCCTTGCTGGAAAACGATTACCTGGTCTGGACCCGCAAGGATTCGGCACTGGTCATCAACCAGCCCGAAGACCTCCAAGGACATCCCGGGGCCCTGTCGGAAAAGGCGCGTATGACCCAGGGATTTGGCGTTTTTGCCGAGCAGAAATTAACCTTGGTGCGCACGCCCAACCTGACCCAGGCTTTTCAGAAATTGCTGCTGGGAGAAGTGGAATATGTCCTGGCGGGGCGCTATTCGGGCCTGGCGATGGCGCAGACACTGGGCATGGCCAACGACCTGCAAGCCGCACCGCAACCGGTGGACAAACCCGGGCTGTTCCTCGCGGTTTCCCATAACTCCGCCTGCAACGACCCATGGTTACGCGGACAGCTGGCGCAAAAGATGACAGAATTGGCCGCGTCCGGTCTGACGGAGGCTGTGTTGCAGCGCAATCTCGAGCGGTGGAAAACACAGTTGCAGCCACCTGTCAGTGCCCCAAAACAGTAGGGAACATTAGTGACTATTCGACCTCTTTTCGCTGCCCTGGCCGTTCTGGCTCTGGCGGGCTGCGCAGCCGATCCGGCGCCGAATGAACAGATCCGCCTGACCGAACAGGCACTACAGCAAGCCCGGGCCGTTGGCGCTACTGCCGACGAAGTGCCCGAATTGAAACTGGCGGAAGAAAAATTCGCCCGCGCCAAATCCAACATGGCCGACGAATCCTACAAGAAGGCGCGCATGCGGGCCGAACAGGCTGAGCTCGACGCCCGCCTGGCCGAAGCGAAGGTGTTGACCCTCAAGAGCCAGGAGCAACTGAACGTGCTCGACACCCGCATCAAGCGCTTGCGCAAACAGCTGAGGGAGGATGCCCAATGAAGCACTCCCGCGTATTGGGCGGCCTGGTCCTCGCCGGCCTGGCCAGCCTGTATGGCTGCGCCGGCCAACGCAGCGAAGCGGCGCTCGAGCAGGCCAGCACCGATTTCCAGAAGGTCAAGGAAGACGCCAACGTATTGCGTGCCGCCCCCCGGGACGTGATCCGCGCCGGTGAATCCCTGGCCCGTGCCGATCGCTTGTCCAGTTACTGGGGCAGTGGCGAGGATGTGCAGCATTACGCCTACCTGAGCCAGCGCTACAGTGCGATCGCCCGGGAGCACAGCAATCAGGTGCTCAACGAGGAGCGCGCGGCGAAGCTTGAACTGGAGCGCCAGCGCTTGCAGCTGGCCCTGCGTGAATCCAAGTTGCTGAGTGTGCAGCAGCAGGGCAAATGGCTCGAAGAACAGATCATGGCGATGGCGACCACCCAGACCGATCGCGGCCTGGTGATGACCCTGGGCGACGTGCTGTTCGACACCGGCGAAGCGGAACTGAAGAATTCGGCCAACCGGGTGGTGCTCAAGATTGTGCAGTTCTTGCAGCTCAATCCCAAGCGCGTGGTGCGTATCGAGGGGTACACCGACAGCACGGGCGGCAAGCAGGAAAACCTCAAGTTGTCCCGAGACCGCGCACAGTCGGTGGCGGATGTGCTGGTGGACCTGGGGATCGATGAAAAGCGCATCCAGGTCGAAGGCTACGGTGATGAGTACCCGGTGGACGTCAACGCTACCGAGCGGGGCCGGGCACAGAACCGTCGCGTTGAAATTGTGTTCTCCGACGAAAAAGGCCATCTCGGCGCCGCCCGCTAAGGGTTGCGTCACTGGAAAACCCGGCCCCTGTAGAAGGCGCCGGGTTTTTTTGGCCCTGCAATCGACGCGCTATGAGTACAGTTAGAGCTGTCACTCCACTGTACTGTCGAGTAATCTGGCAACTGTCCCAGTACACTTCTAAACTGTTCCGGTATCGTTTCCGACAAGAATAAAATGCCCGTGAAATCGAGTGCTGCGTCATGACCAACCTCCTGCTCTATCAACGTATTGCTCAACAGCTGGCTGAAGACATCCGGCGCGGTGTGTATCAGCCCGGTGAACGCGTGCCTTCGGTGCGCAAGATGAGCTCGCAGCTCAATGTCAGCCACGCCACAGTGTTGCAGGCCTACGCGAACCTTGAAGATCAGGGGCTGATTCGTGCACGGCCGCAATCGGGCTACTACGTGCACCAGACACCGGCCCTGACGGCACCGACGCCGGACATTGCCCGGGTAGAGCGCCCGGGGCTGGTGACGCGCAGCAGCATCATCCAGCAGGTATTGGTCGAGTCGCGCCGTGAAGGGGTGTTCCCCCTGGGCGCGGCGGTGCCGAGTGTCGAGTACCTGCCTGTCCGGGCCTTGCATCAGCAGTTGGCCAAGGTCACGCGTTTCCACAGCCCACGGGCGTTCAGCTACATGTTCAGCCCGGGCTTCGAGCCGTTGCGGCGCCAAGTGGCGATTCGCATGCGCGATGCCGGTGTCGTGGTGGACCCTTCCGAGGTGGTGATCACCCACGGCTGCGTCGATGCGCTGCAGATGTCCTTGCGGGTGCTGACGCGGCCGGGGGACTTGATCGCCGCCGAGTCGCCGACCTATTACGGCTTGCTGCAACTGGCGGATCTGTTGGGCCTCAAGGTCATCGAGATCCCCAGCGATCCGGTCACCGGCATGAGCCTGGAGGCCTTGCAATTGGCGGCCAACCAGTGGTCGATCAAGGCGCTGGTGCTGACCACGCGCCTGAGCAATCCCCTCGGCGGCACCATGCCTGAAGAGCGGCAAAAACAACTGCTGCGCCTGGCGTCGGACTTCGACATCCAGGTCGTCGAGGACGATATCTATGGCGAGCTGATGTTCGAGCAGGGCCGCACCAAGGCCCTCAAGGCCTATGATCGGTTGGACCGGGTCATCTACTGTTCGAGTTTTTCCAAGACGTTGTCGCCGGGTGTGCGCATCGGTTGGATGATCGCAGGGAAATTCCAGCAGGAAATCCAGCGGCTCCAGACCTTCAGTACTCACTCGGCGTGCAGCGTCACGCAGATGGGCATTGCCGCCTACCTGGAAAACGGCGGCTATGACCGGCACCTGCGCTATATCCGCCAGGAGTACCGCAAGAACCTCAGCGCCTTTCAGCTGGCGGTGCAACAGCACTTCCCCGAAGGCACGCAAATGAGCCGCCCCAACGGCGGTTTCATCCTGTGGGTCAGCCTGCCGGGACGGGTCAATACCCAGGAATTGCACGTGCGGGCGCTGCAACAAGGCATCAGTATCGCGCCAGGGCTGATTTTCAGTAACACCGAGCAGTTCAACCACTGTATCCGCTTGAACTGCGGTACCCCCTGGAACCGTGAGGCAGAGCGGGCCTTGATGACGCTGGGGTTGTTGGCGACTCAATTGTGCCAGGAAACGGCCAACGGGCTCCTATAGAAATCAGCGGCTTAGCTTGATGTGCTTGTCAGCGCCTCATTATCAGGCGAGCATGGGGTTTTCTGCCGTCAGTACCGTTGTGTCTATGAAAGCCAATGTTCCTGTTGCCTGGATTTTGATCGGCCTGTTCAGTGTCTTCCAAATGGGAGGCGTCGTCGTGGCGGCTCCGGCGCAGGAAAAACCGGCCGTCAGTGCCACGAAGAATGCGCCGAAAAAAACCGCAGTGGCCAAGAAGCCTCCCGCTAAAAAGGCGACTGCGACGAAGAAAAAAAAGCGTGCGCCCATTGCTTCCAAGAGCAAATCCGCCCATGAGGTCGCCAAGACTCCATTGCCGCCGGCCAAGCTGGACCTGAGCCTGCCCCATGACATGGTCGAGCAGTTGGAGCCACCGGGTAAGGTTGCGCCGCTCAAGCGCGAACCGCTCTTGCCGTCCATGTTCGGAGATAAACCCGGACCGTTCCAGCTCAATGGCCGGTTGTTGAGCAATGAAATGCAACTGCCGCTGCGCAATCAGGAGCGTAACGAGGTGGAAGGTGCAGCACTGGATTTCGAATTCAAGCAGTAAGCCTTGCACAGGACATGCAGCTCGTCGCTGACCGTTCGGTCATTTGGCCAACGGTAAAAAAACACGCAGACGGTAATTTAAAACGAGTGTTTTAGCCGTTACTCTGTCTTCTGTTACTCATCATTACCCGCCGCGAGGATGTTGTCGTCATGAAGTGCCGTGAAGGCTGTGGCGCCTGTTGCATCGCCCCTTCCATCAGCTCACCTATCCCTGGCATGCCCCAAGGCAAACCGGCGGGAGAACGTTGTGTGCAACTGTCGGTCGATAACCTGTGCCGGATTTTCGGCCAGCCGGAGCGTCCGGCGGTGTGCTCGGCGTTCGAAGCCGACATCGAGGTGTGCGGCGGCAGCCGTGAAGAGGCCATCCGCTTGATCGGTTGGTGGGAGCAAGTCACGGCCGCGTAATGGGTCAATGAACAGATCCGAAATGAACGAACTTGGACAATAAGGAAAAAACTATGGGTTCGCTGCATCGTATGGCTGTGTTGTGTGGGTTGACCGTGTTGCTGGCGACGGCCACCGCCCAGGCAGAGGACTGGCAGGTTGCCAAGGAGAAGGAAGGTATCAAGGTTTCCCTCAGTGAAATGGGGGGCTCCAAGTACAAGGCCTATCGCGGCGTGACGGTGATGAAAACCACCATGGCCAAGCTGCGGGCCCTACAGGAAGACGTTCCCGGCGCCTGCGCCTGGATTCACGAGTGCAAGAGTCAGAAACTGCTCAAGCACGAAGGCGACAAGAGCTGGACTTATACCCAATTCAACACGCCATGGCCGGTGACGCCCCGGGACTCGGTGCTGGAAGTCACCACCGAGGAGGGGGCCGACGGCAGCCTGACCCGCAAGCTCAAGGGCGTACCGACATACCTGCCTGAGGAGCAAGGTTTCGTACGGGTGGCCCAGGTCGACGGCTTCTGGAAGTTCACGCCAAAGGGCGCGGACCAGATTGAAGTCGTTTATCAAGTCCACACCGAACCGGGTGGTGACGTGCCGTCTTGGCTGGCGAACAAGTTCGTGGTGGATGCGCCGTTCAACACCCTCAAGGCCCTGAAGGAACGCGCCGAAAAGTGATCGGCCAAGGCTGCACAAAGGAGACCGCCCCCGAGGCGGTCTTTTCATGTGTGCCGTCCAAGCACCCAGCGGAACGATTGTCCGCCGCTCAATGTCGAGATGAAGGTAAGCCCTGCCCTGAATTGATCAAGGAGACACTGATGCAAAAGTGGGAAATCACTTTCATTGACGATCACGGTGAAACCACCGTCGAGCAGTTCGACTATGACCACAAGCCCACCATGGAGCAGGCTGCCCAACTGATCCGCGAAAGGTTGCTACCCGTGCTCAGCCAATTGGACCTCAACGACCTGGTGGACCGCACCGAAGACCCGACAGTCAAGAACCTCAAGTCCCAAAACAGTATCGAAATCCTCAGCATTACACCGATTTCATGAAACGGTGGCTGGTCTCGCTTGGCAGTGGCCACCACTTGCGGCTACTCTGCAATTGAGATCAGCGAAAGGATCGCCAAGGTCCGGTCTTGTCAGCTACATGCTTGTGTCCCGACGGTCATTTGATGCCGTATCGCTTGCAGCCTGAAGGCTTCACGCACGGGAAGACGGAAAGTCTATCCATCGGTTTTAGGAGGACGTTTCATGAGCACAGCCTATCAAGAAGACATCAGCACCAGCGTATTGCGCCGCATGAAAGAAGGCGGTTTCGATTTTTCCCGATTCCATCCCATTGAGTTCTACGCCATTTTCCCGGACGAGGAGCGGGCGCGCAGGGCGGCAGGTCACTTTCGGGGCGAATCGTTGAACGCGCAGATCAGTGCACGGGACGACGGGGCTTGGTCATTGGAACTGAGCCGGGTGATGTACGCCACTTACGATGATATTGGCGACTTCGAGCAAGACTTCGAGGCCGTTGTCGAACCCTTGGGGGGTGTTATCGAGGGGTGGGGCGTCAAGCAAGAGATCCGGCGCCTGCAGGCCTGACAGTCACTCACCGCAACCACAGCAACGGCTGACCTTTGTGTCGGCCGTTTTCATGTCTGTGAGCTAACCGAGAGTCCCTGTGGGAGCCGAGCTTGCTCGCGATGGCGGCTGCACGATCAACATCTTGCCCGCTGACACACCACAATCACTTCCCCAGGTTTTGTACCTAACTGTATCCAGACCAAGCCGCTTCGTTTTTCCATGGCTATGCTCAGGAGAGCGACGCCCCTGCGTCGCAATGAAGCGGGGGGCTGCGGGTTGGGGGTATTTGTCGCACCATAAAGGTGCGCCGCCTCTCGGTGGAGATTCCAACCCGTTGATCATAAAGCGTTTATGCCGATGGCACGGGGCTTGCGAAGCCTTGCTGCCAGGGTGACAAGGAGCACGGCATGATCCGCAGCGGTTTTGATGAAATGTACGATGCCGACGGCCGGGTCCGCCCGCACTACCAGGCATTTGCCCGCTGGCTGGCCGACACGCCTGACGAACTGCTGGCGCAACGCAGGCGCGAAGCCGATCTGTTGTTTCACCGGGCCGGCATCACCTTCACGCTCTACGGGGACGAGCAGGGGACCGAGCGCCTGATCCCGTTCGACACGATCCCGCGCAGCATCCCGGCCAGCGAATGGCGGGTGGTCGAACGTGGCTGCATCCAACGGGTCAAGGCGCTGAACATGTTCCTGGCCGACCTCTACCACGAACAACGGATCATCCGGGCCGGCATCATCCCCGCCGAACAGGTGCTGGCCAACGAACAGTACCAACTGGCGATGCAAGGGCTCGATCTGCACCGTGACATCTACGCGCACATTTGCGGTGTCGACCTGGTACGCGACGGTGACGGCACCTACTACGTGCTCGAAGACAACCTGCGTACGCCCAGCGGCGTCAGCTACATGCTCGAAGACCGCAAGATGATGATGCGCCTGTTTCCCGAACTGTTCGCCGCCCAGCGCATCGCCCCCATCGATCATTATCCGAACCTGCTGCTCGACACCCTGAAAAGCTCCAGTCCACTGGATGACCCCAGCGTCGTGGTGCTGACGCCGGGGCGTTTCAACAGTGCATTTTTCGAGCACGCCTTCCTGGCCCGGGAGATGGGCGTGGAGTTGGTGGAAGGCGCTGACCTGTTCGTACGGGATGACAAAGTGTTCATGCGCACCACCGACGGGCCGAAGGCAGTGGATGTGATCTACCGTCGCCTCGACGACGCGTTCCTAGATCCACTGGCCTTCAATCCGGATTCGATGCTCGGCGTACCGGGGCTGTTGTCCTCCTACCGTTCCGGCAACGTGGTGCTGGCCAATGCCATCGGCACGGGGGTGGCGGATGACAAGTCGGTGTACCCGTTCGTCACCGACATGATCCGTTTTTACCTGGACGAAGAGCCGATCCTGAAGAACGTTCCCACCTGGCAGTGCCGTAATCCTGCAGAGCTTTCCCATGTACTGGCGAATCTTCCCGACCTGGTGGTCAAGGAAACCCAGGGCTCCGGCGGGTATGGAATGCTGGTGGGGCCGGCCGCGACGGCCGCGCAAATCGATGCCTTTGGCGAGCGGATCAAGGCCAAGCCGCACGCCTACATCGCCCAGCCGACGCTGTCGCTCTCGACGTGCCCGACCTTTGTCGAGAACGGCATCGCCCCGCGTCACATCGACTTGCGCCCGTTTGTGCTGGCCGGCCGCGAGACCCGTGTGGTCCCTGGCGGGCTGACACGGGTGGCGCTGCGCGAAGGCTCCCTGGTGGTGAATTCATCCCAGGGCGGCGGTACCAAGGACACTTGGGTGGTCGAGGATTGAGGAGCTGCCATGCTGAGTAGAACCGCCTCGGACCTGTACTGGATGTCGCGCTACCTGGAGCGGGCGGAAAACCTCGCGCGGATGCTCGACGTCAGCTATTCGTTGTCACTGATGCCCCAGGACGGGCGTGGCGACGGCCTGCACGAACTGGCCATGCCATTGCTGATCACTGGCACGCTGGACGATTACCGGGAGCGACACGGCGATCTGCACGCCGAGCGCTTGCTGCATTTCTTTGCCCTGGAAGCGGCCAACCCGGCCAGCATCTACAGCTGTCTCGGTTCCGCGCGAGCCAGTGCCCATGCGGTACGTGGCCGAATCACCGCCGACATGTGGGAAAACATCAACGCCACCTGGCTGGAAATTCGTGGTATCGGCCAGCAAGGCTTGAATCGCTACGGCATGAGCCGTTTCTGCGAGTGGATCAAGGAGCGCTCGCACCTGTTTCGTGGCGCGACCTACGGCACCATCATGCGTAACGACGCGTTCCGGTTCATTCGCCTGGGGACCTTTATCGAAAGGGCCGACAACACCCTGCGCTTGCTCGATGCCCGCTACGAAATGGCCGGTGACCAGGCCGACGCGGTCAGCGACGGCACGGCCCACGCCTACTACCAATGGAGCGCCTTGTTGCGAGCCTTGTCGTCCTTCGAGGCCTATACCGAGATCTACCGTGAGGCCCCGGGCGCTCGTCATGTGGCTGAGTTGCTGCTGTTGCGCGCCGACGTGCCGCGCTCGCTGCGTGCCTGTACCGAAGAAATCGACCAGATCCTCGCGAGCCTGCCGGGCACCAACGGTCGGCAGGCACAACGGCTGGCGGCGGAAATGGACGCACGCCTGCGCTACACCGGCATCAACGAAATCCTCGACGGGGGCCTGCATGCCTGGCTCACCGAATTCATCCCACTGGTCCGTGAACTGGGCAATACCATTCACAGTTCCTACCTGGAGGTCATATGAGACTCTCGATCAGCCACGAAACGGCCTACCACTATGACGATCAGGTTCGCGCCAGCATCCAGTACCTGCGCCTGACGCCCCACGACAGCGAACGCCAGCATGTGCTGAGCTGGCAGCTTGATTTGCCACGACCGGTGCGGGCGCAACTGGATCCGTTTGGCAACATCCTGCACGTGCTGACCCTGGATGAACCCCACGAAACGGTCATCATCGGCGCCCGCGGACAGGTGGATATCGATCCGTTGCGCGAAGCCGAACACGAGAGCCAGTCGGCGCTGCCATTCCTGCGCTTCACCCGGCTGACCGAGGCGGACGAGGCCCTCCGAAACTTCGCCGCGCAGCAATGCCAGCAGCGTCGCGACCGCACCGCGTTGATTGACCTGATGCATGGGTTGAACCAGCACATGATCTACACCCCTGGCACCACGGCAGTCGAGACCAGCGCAGCCCAGGCGTTCGCCGGTCGTAGCGGGGTGTGCCAGGACCATACCCATGCCTTCCTGGCCTGCGCTCGTAGCCTGGGTGTGCCGGCGCGGTATGTGTCGGGTTATCTGTTCAGCGAAGAGAGCGAGCACCTGGCGAGCCATGCCTGGGCAGAAGCCTGGCTGGACGACGCCTGGTACAGCTTCGACGTGACCAACCAACTGGCTCGCCCGGAGCGCCACCTGAAACTGGCCGTGGGCCTGGATTACCTGGACGCCTGCCCAGTGCGTGGCATGCGCCGCGGCGGTGGTGGCGAGCAGATGCATGCCAGGATGATCGAGACCCCCGGCGTCCCAGCGATCACTGTGCAAATCCAGTAACCACCTGGCGAACGAGCCTTTGTGGCGAGGGAGATCCCGCAGCCTCATCGCAGGCTGCGGGATCTCCTTCGCCACAAAAGCGATCTCATGGAGCCAGCGGCTGCTTGCGTCCCGCCATATGCTTCAAGTAACCCACCAGCAACTCCAGGTCCGAATCCGGCAACACCGCTGCCGAGAACCCAGGCATCTTGCCCTGGGGCCAGTGTCGCAGGCCTTGGGGGTCGCGAATGTAGCGCTTGAGGAAATCCCCGGAGAAGTATTCGGTGGGATTGAAAGGAATGTTCAGGTCAGGGCCGAACTGTGCGTCGCCAGCGCCATTGAGCCGATGACACGCCAGGCAGTTCTTCTGGAACAGTTCGAAACCTTTATTGATCGGGTCGTCCTTGGCCAGGTTGGGCGCTGGTAGCAGGGCCGGGAAGCGTTCAGCCACCGCCGACAGGCGCTTGATGTTCGCCACCGCATAGGGCCATTGTTCCGGGCTGATGCGGCCAGCCTGCGGGTCGGTCCAGACCAGATAGAAAGGCCCGGCACTGGACTTGCCTTCCCCCAGCGACGGCCACGGCTTGGCCGGGTCTTCGATCGCCAGCCAGGCCCGGGCCCCGCTCTTGTTGAGTAACGGCGCCGCGGGCATCTCGGCGGCGAAGCCGTCCAGGGCAACGGCCTGCAGGTGGTCGTCCGGCTGGATGCCCGTCAACAGTGACGTCATCGGCACGGCTCGATAACTCATGGGTTTCTTGTAGGAAACGTCCTCAGCAATCTCGACCGTTTGAGCGTCCGGATGCTTGAGCAGTTCTTCGGTTTGCCAGGTGCGCGTGCTCGCGCCCAACTCCAGCACCAGTTGCGCGGCATAAAGGGGCGTGCTGAGCAGCAACGCCCCGAACACAATGAGAGCTTTCAAGTCGATCGCCTTCCATGTCGAGGGGGAGGCCGCAAAGGTTGGCACAGCCATCGCAGCTCGAACAGTGAACCCATCACATTTTTTGGCGATACAACGTATTGGATGAAACAGGTGCCCCCGCGCAGGATTCAGCCAATCACCTTGGTGATATTCGGCAAAATCAACAGCAGCGTCGTGGCAAAGAGAATGAGTCCGGCTTGACGAACTTTCGAATGTTTGAACATGGCTGATCCGCCTTTTTTGTTATGTCCTGAAAACCAGCCTGCATATCCATGACAGCTGGCGTTGCACTTCCTGTTCCGACAAGTGCCTCGGCAAAACCCGACGACTGACTTGTACAAGGATTACATTAGGGGCCACGACCGCCTTGGCTTAGATCCAATTCGTATCAGCTTGGCACATATCGCTATTAAAACGGTATGAGGCCTAGTGCCACCTTCCTGCTGGCCCTTTTGCTAGACAGCTTGCCTTCCTGAATCGGTTAACCCGATAGCTCGCTACCGTTCGTCTGAGCGTGCCCGTCAACGCCATTGAGCGCTGTGGTCATTGAATCCGGCGCCGCTGGGCTTATGGTTGGAGGCGTCGCATTACCCCCGTGGTTTCGAGGATGTCATGACCCAAGCTTTGATTTTCGACGCATTACGCACGCCTCGTGGTAAAGGCAAGGCTGATGGCGCCCTGCACAGCGTCAAGCCGGTGAACCTGGTGGGCGGCCTGCTCAGTGCCTTGCGCCAGCGCATGGATTTGGACACCAGCCAGGTCGACGACATCGTGCTCGGTTGTGTGACACCAGTGGGCGAGCAAGGTGCCGATATCGCCAAGACCGCAGCGTTGGTGGCCAATTGGGATGTCAGCGTGGCGGGGGTGCAACTCAATCGTTTTTGCGCCTCGGGCCTGGAAGCGGTGAACCTGGCGGCGATGAAGGTGCGTTCCGGTTTCGAAGACCTGGTGGTGGCCGGCGGCGTCGAATCCATGTCCCGGGTGCCCATGGGCAGCGATGGCGGTGCATGGGCGCTGGACCCGCAATCCAACCTGCAGGGCCACTTCATTCCCCAGGGTATCGGCGCCGACCTGATCGCCACCCTGGAAGGCTTCAGCCGCGAGGACGTCGACCGCTACGCACTGCACTCCCAGCAAAAAGCGGCACGCGCCCGGGCCGACGGTTCGTTCGATAAATCCCTGGTCGCCGTGCGGGACCAGAATGGCATTGTGTTGCTGGACCACGACGAATTCATCCGCGCCGACTCCACCCTCGAAGGCCTGGGCAAGCTCAAGCCGAGTTTCGAAGCCATGGGGCAGATGGGGTTCGACGGCACGGCGCTACGGGTCTACAGCCATGTCGAACGCATCCATCATGTGCACACGCCGGGCAACAGTTCCGGCATCGTCGATGGCGCGGCGCTGATGTTGATCGGTTCCGAAGCCAAGGGGCGCGCCATGGGCCTGCAACCCCGAGCCCGGATCGTCGCCACGGCCGTCACCAGTACCGACCCGACCATCATGCTCACCGGCCCGGCGCCGGCCACCCGCAAGGCCCTGGCCAAGGCCGGGCTGCGGGTGGAGGACATCGACCTGTTCGAAGTCAACGAAGCCTTCGCCTCGGTGGTACTCAAGTTCATCCGGGACATGGCCATCGATCCCGCCAAGGTCAACGTCAACGGTGGCTCCATCGCCCTGGGGCATCCCTTGGGGGCCACCGGCTGCGCAATCCTTGGCACGTTGCTCGACGAGTTGGAGGCGCGTCGCCTGCGCTATGGCCTGGCGACCCTCTGTGTCGGCGGCGGCATGGGCATTGCCACCGTCATCGAACGCCTCTGAGCCCCTTCAAGGAACATTTTTCATGACCGCTGCCATCCGTTACGAAACCGGCCAGGACCGGATCGTCGTCCTGACCCTGGACATGCCGGGCCAGAGCGCCAACACCATGAATGCACGCTACCGCGAGGCCATGGCCGCTTGCGTTACCCGTTTGAAGGCTGAAAAGGACTCGATTGCCGGTGTGATCATCACTTCGGCCAAGCAGACGTTCTTCGCCGGTGGTGATCTCAATGAACTGGTCAAGGTCGGCAAGCCCGAGGCCAAGGCATTCTACGACATGGTCCTGCTGCTTAAAGCGCAACTGCGGGCCTTGGAGACCCTGGGCAAGCCCGTGGTGGCAGCCATCAATGGTGCGGCCCTCGGCGGTGGTTGGGAGATCTGCCTGGCTTGTCATCATCGCGTGGCGCTGGAGCAGCCATCGGTGCAGCTTGGCTTGCCGGAGGTCACTCTCGGGCTGCTGCCGGGGGGCGGTGGGGTGGTGCGGATGGTGCGCCTGCTCGGTTTGGAAAAGGCCCTGCCGTATCTGCTCGAAGGTAAGAAGGTCAATGCACAACAAGCGCTGCAGGCCGGATTGATCGACGAGCTGGCCAAGGATCGTGAGGAACTGCTGGCCAAGTCCCGGGCCTGGATTCTGGCCAACCCCAACGTCGTGCAACCCTGGGACGCAAAGGGCTATCGGCTCCCGGGCGGCACGCCGTCCGACCCGAAAGTCGCGCAAATGCTGGCAATCGCCCCCTCGATCCTGCGCAACAAGACCCAGGGCTGCCTGCCGGCACCGGAGAAAATCCTCTGCGCGGCGGTGGAGGGCGCCCAGGTGGATTTCGACACCGCGCACCTGATCGAAACCCGCTACTTTACCGAACTGACCACCGGCCAAGTGGCGAAGAACCTGATCGGCACCCTCTGGTTCCAGCTCAACGAGATCAAGGCCGGTGGCTCTCGCCCACAAGGTGTGGCGCCTTATCTGACAAAAAAAGTCGGTGTGCTCGGTGCAGGCATGATGGGGGCGGGAATCGCCTATGTCAGCGCCGTGGCCGGCATTGCCGTGGTCCTCAAGGACGTCGACCTGGCGGCAGCCGAGAAGGGCAAGGCCCGCTCGGCGGCGTTGCTGGATAAAAAGGTCGGCCGTGGTCAACTCACGGCCGAGCAGCGCGACGCCACGCTGGCGCGGATTCAAGCCACCGACAGCAATGCTGACCTGGCCGGTTGCGACTTGATCATCGAAGCGGTGTTTGAAGATCGCGCTCTGAAAGCCAGCGTGTCGACTGCGGCCCAGGCGGTGGCGGGCGACGACGCGGTGATCGCTTCCAACACCTCGACCTTGCCCATCACCGGCCTGGCCATGGCCGTGCCGGACCCGACGAAGTTCATCGGCCTGCACTTCTTCAGCCCGGTGGAAAAAATGCCCTTGGTGGAGATCATCAAGGGCGCGCGTACCAGTGACGCCACCCTGGCTCGGGGTTTCGATTTTGTCCTGCAGATCAACAAGACGCCGATTGTGGTCAACGACAGTCGCGGTTTCTTCACGTCGCGGGTGTTCGGTACCTTTACCAATGAGGGCATCGCCATGCTCGGCGAGGGCGTGAATGCACCGATGATCGAGACCGAAGCGCGCAAGGCCGGGATGCCGGTCGGGCCTCTGGCGATCTCTGACGAAGTTTCCCTCAGCCTGATGAGCCATATCCGCGCGCAAACCGCCAAGGACCTGCACGCAGAAGGGAAAACGCCGATTGAGCACCCGGCATTCGCCGTGATTGACTTGCTGCTCAACGAATACAAGCGACCGGGCAAGGCCGCCGGCGCCGGTTTTTATGAATACCCGGCCAACGGGCAGAAGTACCTGTGGCCGCAGCTGAAGAGCCGCTTCGAGCAAGCCGATGGGCAGATTTCGCCCCAGGATATCCGTGATCGCCTGCTGTTCATCCAGGCCTTGGAGACCGTGCGCTGCGTGGAGGAGGGGGTGCTGACGTCGACGGCCGATGCCAACATCGGCTCGATCTTTGGCATTGGTTTCGCGGCCTGGACCGGCGGTGCGTTGCAGTTCATCAACCAATATGGCCTGCAGGACTTTGTCGGTCGCGCCCAGTACCTGGCCGAGCAATACGGCGAGCGTTTCTCACCGCCGGCCTTGTTGCTGGAGAAAGCCGCCCGGCACGAACTGTTCTGACAGACACAGACCGGGGGGAAGGGGCTTGCCTTGGAACCGTGTTTCAGGGCAGGCTCTGGGGTGTGCAATATTCCCATCATCGTGTCAGGTATTTTTTATGTCGCTACGCATCTGCATTCTGGAAACCGATATCCTGCGTCCGGAACTGGTCGACCAATATCAGGGTTACGGGCAGATGTTCCAGCGCCTGTTTTCACAGCAGCCCATCGCGGCCGAATTCATCGTGTACAACGTGATGGAGGGGTATTACCCCAGCGATGATGAGCAGTTCGACGCTTATCTGGTGACGGGCAGCAAGGCTGACTCCTTCGGCACCGACCCTTGGATTCAAACCCTCAAGACCTACCTGCTGGAGCGCTACCAGCGGGGCGATAAATTGCTCGGTGTGTGCTTTGGCCATCAGCTGTTGGCGTTGTTGCTGGGCGGCAAGACCGAACGCGCCACCCAAGGCTGGGGCGTCGGCACCCATCGCTACAAACTCGCCGCCAAGGCGCCGTGGATGAGTCCGGTGATGGAAGAGCTGACCTTGCTGATCAGCCATCAGGACCAGGTCACCCAACTGCCCGAAAGCGCGACGGTCATCGCCTCCAGCGATTTCTGCCCGTTCGCTGCCTATCACATCAACGACCAGGTACTGTGCTTCCAGGGCCACCCGGAGTTCATCCACGATTATTCCCGGGCCTTGCTGGAGATTCGTCAGCAACACCTCGGCGAGCAGATCTACAGCCAGGGCATGGCGAGCCTGGCCCACGAGCATCACGGCACCACGGTGGCGGAGTGGATGATGCGTTTCGTCGCACACAAGCCGCAGGCCGAAACCACCCAAGGCTAACGATCACCCCTCTCCAATGTGGGAGCGAGCCTGCTCGCGATAGCGGTGGATCAGTTTGGCATTGATGGCGGATGTGCCGCTGTCATCGCGAGCAAGCTCGCTCCCACAGGGGATGAGCGGTGGGGAGCGAACCTGCTCGCGATGCAGGCCGCGCAGCTCCCCCAGGAGAACAGGCCTACAGCCAACCCGA
Source organism: Pseudomonas sp. NFIX10 (assembly GCF_900111955.1). Classification (NCBI taxonomy): domain Bacteria; kingdom Pseudomonadati; phylum Pseudomonadota; class Gammaproteobacteria; order Pseudomonadales; family Pseudomonadaceae; genus Pseudomonas; species Pseudomonas sp. NFIX10. The sequence goes on from NZ_FOKH01000022.1 coordinate 70,123, forward strand.
CCGCTTGAAACTCGCCCACAAAGCCGTACATCCAATCCCGATGAATCCGAGCACCAGGAAGTAGCCATAGTGCCAGGTCAACTCCGGCATGTTCTCGAAGTTCATCCCGTAGATCCCGGCCACCGCGGTGGGGAATGCCAGAATCGCCGCCCACGCTGCAAATTTTCGCTGCACCACGCTCTGGCGTGAGGCTTCCAGCAGCACCCCGACTTCAATGGTCTGGCTGGCAATGTCCGCCAGGGTGGCCAAGTCTTCCATTTGCCGCGTGACGTGGATCTGCACGTCGCGGAAGTACGGCCCCATGTTCTTGTCGATAAAGGGGAAGTCCAGCCGCTGCAGCTCCTCGCTAATCTCCACCATGGGCGCCGCGTAACGACGCAAGCGCAATACATCGCGGCGCAAGCTGTGCAGGTTCTGGATGTCTCGCTCATTCAGAGCGCTGCACAGCACGTTGCGCTCCAGCTCATCGATCTCGGCGTGAATGGCTTCACCCACCGGTAGGTAGTTTTCGATCACGAAATCGAGGATCGCGTAGAGCACGAAATCTTCGCCATGCTCCAGCAGAATAGGACGAGCCTCACAGCGCTGTCGGACGTGGGCGTAGGAGGCTGAATGACCGTTGCGAGCGGTGATGATGTAGCCCTTGCCGGCAAAGATATGGGTTTCGATAAACTGCAGCTTGCCGTCCTTGCGTATCGGCGAATACGTGACGATGAACAGCGCATCGCCAAAGGTCTCCAGCTTGGGCCGGCTGTGTTTCTCCATGGCGTCTTCGATGGCCAATTCGTGCAGGTTGAATTGACGCTGCAGGTTGGTCAGCTCCAGGGCGCTGGGCTCTTCGAGACCGATCCACACAAAATGACCAGGTTTGGCAGCCCAGGCACTGCCTTCGTCGAGGGTGATATTGGTGACTTTCTTACCGGCGCTGTAAACCGCAGCAGCAACGACTCTACCCATAATGGTGGTTCACTTCTTATTGGAAAATGGCAGTGGCAGGCAACGCTCAGCTTAGCGCGCCCTGTAGCCTGAGAGTCAGCAAAATCTGCGGAGTTCGGCGGCAAAAGAAAACCCGCCGAGGGGCGGGCTTTCCATTAAGCAGTTTGCAACTGCCGGTCCATTGCCGCGATGCATTCGCGCATCTGCTCACGGCATTGGGCGATGAGCCGGGGCATGTCATCCATGCTCAATCCGGCCGTAGGAATCGCCGGCAACGAGCGTATGAGGATGTCACCACTGCGCCAGCGATCGAGGCGCATGTGCTTGATGTAGCTGCTGGCGCACACCGGAATAATCGGGACGCCGGCGGCGATTGCCATCTGGAATGCGCCTTTCTTGAAAGGCAGCAGATCCTCGCCCAGATTCCGTGTGCCTTCCGGAAAGACCCAGATCGAGGTGTCCTCGTGTTGCAGCGTATGGGTGGTGGTTAGCATCGACCGTCGTGCCTTGATCGCGTTGCTACGGTCGATCAACACATTGCCCGCCAGCCAGAACAACTGCCCGAACAGCGGCACCCATTTCAGGCTCTTCTTGCCGATGCACACAGTGCGGCGCGGCACTACGTTGCCGAACATGAACAAGTCATAGTTGGATTGATGGTTGGCGATGATCACGCAGCCGTTGGGCTTATCCACTAGGGTGTCGACCTGCGCCCGGACCCGCAGGCGCAAGATGCACATGGCCGGCAAAGCGTACAGCCTTGCGCATAAACGGCTGTTGTCCGGATTGAACGGTCTGCACAGGCCCAGAATCACTCCGAGCACACCCGCCAGGACAAAGTGCAGGCCCATCAACAACATACGCAATACAAACAGCATCTACAGGCCCCATCGGGACAAAAGGTGGCGCAGTGTACGGATGTGCACTGTTTTCGGCAATTGCCCCTATAGAGGTAGGAAATGGACGATGTTTAAGCGCATGTTTCCACATTGCGTGACGGAAGCGGCCTAGAGCGGTTGCGGACTTTTAAACGGCGCGCGTAGGAAAAAGCCCCGCTCTAGGGGAGGGGGACATCTGTGACGAGGGCGCTTGCTCCCGCCGGGCTCGTAGGCGCTGACTCGCTCCGCTCGACAGCGCCTACAAGCGTCAGCCCATATGCTCCTGATCCAGCAAAATCGCAGTGTCCAGCGTCTCCAGCAGGGCCTTGCGAACTTTCAGCTTGGTGTTCTTGTGGGCGGACATGTTGATTTTCTTCAACTGACGCGCTGCTTCCAGGGCTGCGCCTTGCAGTTCCTCGGCCGAAACCACCTTGTCGAGGAAACCCGCATCCACAGCGCTCTGGGGATTGAACATCTCGGCATTGATCACCGAGCGGTGAAACGCCGACTTGCGCAGGCGATCACGCGCCAGCTCGATACCGGCGTGGTGCATGGTCATGCCGATCTGCACTTCGTTCAGGCCAATGCTGAACGGCCCCTCCACACCAATGCGGTAATCCGCCGACAACAGCAGGAACGCACCTTTGGCCACCGCATGCCCCGGGCAAGCGACAACGACAGGGAAGGGGTGCGACAACAGGCGACGGGCCAGCGTCGAGCCGGCCGTGACCAGGCTTACCGCTTCCTTGGGACCGGCGGTCATCACTTTCAAATCGTAGCCACCCGACAGAATTCCCGGTTGCCCGGTAATGATCACCACCGCCCGATCCGCCGTCGCCTGGTCCAGCGCAGCGTTGAACGCGGCAATCACATCCGGCGAGATGGCATTGACCTTGCCGTTGTTCAAGGTCAGGGTCGCGATACCGTCTTCGAGATGGTAAGCAATCAAGTCGCTCATGACGCTATTCCTTGTAAGAGAAGTGTCGCAGACGTTACCCACCGCCGCAGGCCAGGTAAAGCACCGTGACTGACTCACCGGTCAGCCCCAGGCCCCATAAACAGCCCGGCCCGCCCATCCCGCCAAGCCTCCATCTATAGAGCCTTGCCTGTACAGCCCCGAAGATTGGCCGGTTTGCCCTGCCCAGACGCGTTTGAAATGCTCAACCAAGCTTAACCGCATGAAAATTCTGAAAAAAACCTTTGCCATCGGAAAAGCTTTCGACTACATTAGCGCGCCTCGACAGACTGAACAGTTTTGCCGAGATACGGTGAAGTGTCCGAGTGGCTTAAGGAGCACGCCTGGAAAGTGTGTATACAGGAAACTGTATCGAGAGTTCGAATCTCTCCTTCACCGCCACATTCTGCAAACACAAGCCCCTGATTTTCCTAGAGAAAGTCGGGGGTTTGTGGTTTTTGGCGTCTGGAAAAGGGCGATATGGGAATGATATGGGAATGCGGGGAGCTCCGTTGACCTTGCGAGCTTTCTCGATGGGTCTCTTCTAGACCATTCGTCTCTCTCATTGTTAAGTCGCAGAATCATCCATGCACTGCCTATTTGATAGGTATCGCATCAACAAGGCTCGTGAATTTTTCACAGACCACTGTCTTGGCCACATACCTGATCTGATCGCAATCCATCAGAAGATTGAGCAAGTTTGAAGTTGTAAAGCGGTGTGCTCTCAGGTAACTGTTTCAGTCGTGTAACACTGCGGACTGCTCTTATTTGCTAAGTGCTTTTATGCCGTCTATACCCATCACTACCACGCATCTCTGGAAGGGATGGCTTCACCATGAAACGAGCAATCATCGCCATTTTTCTCGTGAGCATTTTGGGCTTACCTGCAAGTGAATCTGTCGCTGGAAAGCGGCAGGTTATTGCTGGTTGCTGGGGAGCTGGAGCGGTCAATCAATGGTTGATGCAACAGTGCAGTGGGTTATTTGTGCCCACGGCAGTGTTCGAGTCATGCATGACCGGAGGCGATTGTTTTGATGAGCCGGGTATCCGGGCGATGCCTTCTCTATCTCCAACGCTCCCGCTTGGAGCTCCATTCTGCGGCACGATGGGTTTGCCGTTTTGCCCTCTGCCTAGTCCATGCGGGTTCCCCAATACAATTCCTTGTCCTCCACCGCCTGGTTATCCTCCTGCGCCATTCTTCGTAGCACTAGGTTGTGGGGCGCCGTCATTCCCAGCATGCGCATTCCCACAACGCTGCGGAGGTCCGACCACGTTGGCGTGCTCACCTCTGTCGGGGCCGATACCCGCACCGCCAATATCTGTACGATTGCCACGGGGGGAGATTAACGGTTTCGGCTGGAAGCCAAACGTGCAAATTGCGTTACCAGTGTCAAGCGGGGCTAGTGGACAGTTTGACGCAACAATCGCCATGGCAAGACCTCCTATTCCGAACTTGGAGGTTGCCGAAGAGTGCCGTAATGAAGCCGCAGATGAAGACGAAATGTACCAGTGTCTAGTGAACCGAGCTTTGCCCCGTGCTTACCGTACGACGGCAGAGTGTATGGATCTACACCAGGACGATTCTGGGGCTGCAACAGTTTGCAGTATCGGAAAACCTGACCTAGAAGCCGCATACAAAAAAATGAAAAAAATACAGGAGTGCAGTAAGCAATATGACACTAAGGACGACATAGCGTTATGTGCCGGCAAGGAGTTTTTAGGCAAAAATGAGCTCTATTACGCAAAGTGCTTGAAAAAAAATAAAACCGATTTTGGAGCTGCTGCGGCCTGCGGTTTGGCTAAGGACCTCACGCCGGAACAGCAGATTGCAGTGTCCTGTGCTGTTAAAACGGGGGGTGTCCCAAAACTATTCCTAATCTGTGCGGGTGGGCAACTACTAGCCAGAGAGGTAGATAAGTGCTGGGAGTACGGTATAGCAACTGCAGACGGATGTTTTGGCCCGAACAATGACATTCGCAAATTCGTCGATAATATTGATGGAACGATGAGGACAGCGCTTGGTGAGAATAGTGAGGTATACAAAGCCTTCAAGCTATACAAGGACAACGTATTAATGCCAGGGCCTAACCATGAAATGGTGAAGGCGTTTAATACTGCACTTGGGGATATGCGAAACGGTCTTGGAGAAAACAATGACCTTGTTAAAGCCGGTAAGGCGATCAGTAGAGTTATTCCTTCAGTGACGATTTCTATGCCTAAGTTTTGATCGCTTTGAGCCGAGTCTTTGTGTGTCCGGTCGCTGTCATGATGCTTTAGACATCCGCTACGGGTTGAGTAGCAAATTTCATCGCTCACGTCGCTCAGGATTTCGGCCCCAAACTCCCTGAGTGATAGGCTATAGATTCAGCGCATGTTGCAGCATCCCGATGACGTCCGGGCCGTCCTCGTTGATCCAGGTCCCGTAATGCTGGCGGATCATGTTCCCATTGGTATGCCCCATCTGCTCGGCTATCCAGTCGATGGAGGCCACGCCCGTGGTCAGCAACTGGCTAGCGTAGGTATGCCGACATTGCCCCGGCCCGCGATATCGAACCGCGGCTGCGTTCAAGTGAGCCTTAAAAAACCGATCCCGCACCACGAAGTCACTGACGTGTGGCAGGCCGCTTTTGCTATTCAGGAAGACGAAGTGCAGTTTGTGTTGCCGCACTGTCTTGTTATCCCGCTCAACGATATCGACCATCTCCGCTTTCTTGTCCTGGTTGATCGCGTCAATCTTGCGCAGTGCATCCCATGCCGGCTCCAGTAGCCGTACCTTTCGCGTCGAGCGCCGGGTTTTCGTCACCCGGTACGCTCCCCGTACCTTGGATCGGCGGAAGGTCACTGTCCCTTGGTCAAGATCGACATCTTCCCAGGCCAGGGCAATTGTTTCAGACACTCGTGGCCCCGCCCATATCATGAATTGCACCATCAGCAGCTCTTGTATGCGCTTGGTCGGCGTTTCGAGGATCTGTTTGATTTCCGCCCTGGTGAACGGGTCCGGGGCTTCAGGATCGGGCAGGCGGACGAACAGCCCTTCAGTCGGATCGTGAGCGACCTTCTTGCGGGTGCGATACAGCCTGAAGACCTGGCGAACATTGCTAATGATGTCGCGGATGGTCTTGTTTTTAAGTCTCTTCGATAGCGTGTCCTGCACCCATTCTTGCAAATCCAGATGATCGATCTGGTCGATCTGTACCTTGCCCCAACGCGGCCGGACATGCACCTCTGCCTTGTTGGCATATCCCCGGTACGACGTGGCCGCAACGCTATTGCTCTTGATTTTCAGCCAAAGATCCAAGTAATGGCCGAACGTGTTTTCGACCAGTTTGGACGAGTTGGGAAAGTGCCGGCTGTAGTTGAAGGTGCCGGCCTGTATCTCGTATTCGATGATGTTTACCAGGCGCGCCGCATGCTCCCGGTTTGCCGCCGTATTGCCGCCGGGCACAAGCTCCCGGCACAACTCGCCATTAAAACGAAAATAGACCCGTACCGAATTTCCGCGGGCCTCTACGCCATTTGCCATGTGCGTCTCCATGCAATGTATGAATAACCCCCACTAGAACCCGGTGGGAGGGAAGGCCGTCCCTGGCCTTCTGTGCTGCGTTGTTTTTCAACTGAGCGCTTTCGATCAGTCCTGACGGAGTAACCAGAACAAGCTGGCACCTCTTTTGGGCCTCGAAGCTTTTCCTGACAGAGCTTCTTCGGCCCGACGTCGCTCGTTAATGGCCTGTCGGGTCTTACTGCACTTGTAGTGGTTGCCGTGGGCGCGGTATTTCCCGCATTGGTCGCAGAACCCCGTCAGGTCGAGATTCCAAGGAAAGGATTTGCCATTGTTCATCGCGCCAACTCCTTGAAACCGACGCTTCGGGAGTCATGAAATACAGCGATACCGCCTGCCGTGGTTCGGGCGACGTAGGAAAGGTCATCATCGGGTTTCAGCGCGTTCGTGCTAGTCTCCCCGGCGCTGCTGCTTAGGTTCCGTGCTTGCATGGTGCTGCTCCTTAGTGGTGGTCGGTGTCGGGGAGTTGGCTCTCCTCGACACCATCTTTCAGGCCTTGGCCTGGTATTGCGTGATGATCGCTACGACTTCGTTCCAGTCTTCATGCCCATCGATTCCGCAACTCCTCCCAAATCGCATCGCCATTCTCGAAGTACCGATGCACCTCTCGTTCGGTCGTGTTATCGAGCCGCAAGACGGTGATGCAGTCATCGAAAAGAGCCGCATCGAGCCGACGCAGTTCGGTCATGTCGAAGGGGTAGTCCTGGCCGTTGTAAAGCCCGAGCAAGAATCGGCCTATGACGCCACTCTGTCCCGAGTGACCTTGAGCGACAGGCATCAATCGGTGTAGCGCCTTAATACCTGCCAGGCGAATAGCAGGAAGAGCTCTCTCGTATCGAAAAATTTCGTCAAACGCTTCTATGACTCGATCTGGTGACATGGCGTTGCTCCTTTGATGTTGTCCAGGCGTTGCCCGCCTGGTGGTGGTTACAAGCGGTGTTGCTTAGGCGTTCTGGAAGGTCCAGCAACGCACGGTGGTGGATTTCCTAGCCATCGTGTTATTGGCTGCCTGGGCCGCTCGGACGGCGCTGTAAGTGGCCTTGTTCACCTCAAGCAGCTTGCGGCTGCGGCTATTGACCAACAGCGTGCGCAGGGTCTTGAGATCCGCGAGGTTCTGTCGGTGATCGCTGGCTTTTTCGGCGAAGTCGTTGAGGTTGATGGCGATGAGTTTAGGGTCGACGCTGTGATTGACCTGCGGCCCTTCGCCGAGGCTTTCCAGGTACTCGTAAACGTCCCAAAATTCGGCAACCAAAGGATGGTCAGCGCTGATCGCCGCCTGACGTTCCAGGGCCATGCTGGTGAGGGCTTGATGGGTAGTGACACGCTGGTTTTCATCCAGCGGACAAATCAAACAAAGGCAGTCCACCAGCGCCATGATCTGGCTATGGTTCTTGATGATCCGCTCCACACGGATCTCCTTCAGTTGGCGCAGACGCTGTTCATGTACCGCCACGCGCCCGGCAAACTTCGCCATGACCTGGGCTTCGGCCCGCACAGCCATCAGCAGGAAGTGGCTGAGCTGTTCCACCGGGATCAAGTTCAGGTTATCCGCGGCGGCACGGCTCTCGGTGGTCACCGCAGGGCGAGCAAAGTGAGTTTTGATAATCCGGGTCAAGATCGCCTCCGACGCGCTGACGTCGGCGTTCTGGCTGATGGCGACGACACCTCGAAACGGTGGCTCGTAGGTTTCGTTACCACTGGTTTTCATCCCCCGAGTGCCGAGGGTGCCGCCGCCAAAGAAGTCTTTCAGCTCGTCCCAGTCAAAGCCCTTGGCATGCGCCTTGTCCGGCTCGTTGCGGTCGCCCTCGATCAACACCACCGGCATGTTGGAAACTTGGCCCATGGCCCGCTGGCGGCCTGCACGTGTTGATTTCGAAGGGTCGAAACCTTCGTGTTCTCGGCCCAGGAGCTTCCAGAGAAAAGTCAGCAGCGTTGTCTTGCCGGCACCGGCCTCGCCCGTCACTTCCAGAAAGGGAAACGACTTGTACTGTGCGCGAATCTGTTCGGCGAACAACGAGCCAAACCAGAACGCCAGTGCAACGATTCCCTTGGCGCCGAAACATGTCCAAAGCATGGGCAACCAGTCGTTGCGGTACTGCTTGGCGTCACGCTGGATATGCATCGCAATCGACTTCTGCAGCGTCTTGAGTCGCAGCTTGTCGAACTCAAAAAAGTCTTCTTTGTTGACCTGGCTGACGATGCCATTGCGCACGGCAATGTCGCCGAACACATAGGCCCCATGCTCCTTGCTGTAGCCCACATAATCGATGGTCGCTACAGTTTTCAGCCCATAGAGCTGGTCCTTCATGATCTTGTCGAGTTGCTGCCCGCTGCCCGTGAACACCGCGCCGGCAGCCATGCTGAGCAGGCGCTTCTTGAATTCGCTGGCGGCGGCGACCTGACCGCCCGTGAAGGTGTTTTTTACGCTGCCGCCGTCGTGCGGAAAGTCCACGCGGAAGTAGTACCAGGACTCGTCAGTTACTTCGTTGCGCTGGAAGTACAGCGCCTGAGGGTAGCAGTTGGCGATTTCGACAACACCACCACATTGGCGCAGTGCCTTGTCACGACGTTGCTTATCGTTAAGCAACTGGTCTTCGTGGCGCTCCGAAGACTCCAACGCCTGCATGGCCTTGTTGAACTTCTCCAGGTCCATCTTGAACCAGTACAGCCGGCTCTCGAACTCGAAGTGAAACTCATAGCGCTCGCGCCATTCGTACATCAGCACGCCTTTCTCGGTCGCGCTTTCGGCGATCAGAAGCGAGCCGTGATAGCGGGCGGTAGCCAAGTCTCTTTTAATTTGCTCGGTGCGCTGGGGCTCGTCATCTATAAAGGCCCAGCGTTGATGCAGGTCATTCCAATCGACCTTGCGGCTGTCAGGCTGAGGGATTTGCGCTGCTTCACATTCATAGCCCAGGGCGCGGGCCTGTCGTACCCATTGTCTGGTGTATTTATGTGCACCTGGCTCGTTGTCCAGGGCCCAGACCAACTTGGGCAACTTGCCGCCGCGCAGTCGTGCCAGCTCTCTCAACGATTCTTCGGGAAACGCGTTGGACGACATAGACGACACCGCTGCAATGCCGTTATGCACCAGAGCGACAGCGTCGAAGATCCCCTCGACAATCCACAGCTCGGCGACGTCCAGCAACTCGACGCAAGGCGGACACCACCAAACGCCGCGAGGACTATCGCCAGGCTTGAACCGAGCTTTCATCTTGCCGAAGCGATGCGGGCGATCGATCAACCGTTCCCAATACCCCCCTTTATCCAGAGCGAAGCGGACCGTAGTGCTGCCTTCGTTCAGCTCTCGGCAATAGTAGGACTCTTGGCTAAACCAGCCCTGAATCAGCTCAAGCCGAAACCCACGGGCAAACTCCAGATAGGCTCGAGCTGTGGCGGTGGGATATTGATCGCAAGAGGGCGCTCGCCGGCTCCAGTCATCGAACAGATCCTCATACAATTCCTTAACGTGCCAGCGCTTCGCACATTTGCTTTCGCGTCCGCAAATGATCAGCCACGGTTTTGAAACCTGGGTATAAAGCTCTTTTTGTCCACAAGCTGGGCACTTGCCGCCGCGCCAATAGACGTCGCTGTGCCGCGCCTTGAATCCATAATCGTCCTTGAGCCGTTGAAGCACTTCAGCCCGTAGCGTTTCTGACTGTTCCATGTCGCACCAACTGATGGGCAATACAAACCCAGCCCTACGGTCGAGTAGGGTTGAGTCAATGATTAAGGTTTAGAGCGAAGTAGGGTGGTCGAGGCCGGACGCCGCGTGATGCTCAGTCCAGGCTAACTGCACCAGTTTCATCGCAATGCCGGACGGCACCTCAAGTGCAACGATCAGATGGCGGATACAGTTTTTGAACAACTGATCTCCATCGGTAAGATGTTCTGCTTGGTGGCGAGCCAGATAGGCAAGGGCGGCCTGTTGCATGCTGCTGCGGTAATCAAGCGAAATAGGCTGGGTATCGTTCATTCAGTCCGCTCCATCCTTGAGTGGGGGTAATAGTTCGAGTTGAGCGACGTTCGTTGTCATCGCCTCACGACGTAGCGCAACATCTGCCAAAGGCAACTTGACCGACGGGTTGGCCATCCCGCTGGGGCTCATCTCGTGTGTCATTTCAAACTCGGCGCGAACAGACCAACCGCAAGCCTCGTTAGTGCATTGCAAGTAAGCAATGCGAAGAAAAATATGTGTGCCCTCACTGGTGCGGATGCGCATCCGTGATTGGCAATGGGGGCAGACCAATTTGTAAGTGCTCACGGCGGCGTCCTTGCGCGGGGGCTGATGAAGTGATGATTGTCGGCACAATGCCGAACTTGATACCCAATAACACCGCAGCCCGATGGGCTTCGCCGCGGCGTCCTTTCTTCCGACCATTCAGCAGGTCGCTGACCAGGTTGCTGTTCAGCGAGTTCTGACGAGAGAACTCCGCGATGCTGATACCTTTTCGATCAAGCACCGCTCGGGCTTGCTCGGGTGTGAGAGGGGCGGGCATAGTGTCCATTCGTGGGCATCCGTGTTGATTTGGTGCAATTATGCCCAAAGATTTGTGCCTGTGAAGGGTGAAAGTTTGAAAAGTTGTGCATCTGAAAATGACATGGACGTTGGCGTGGGTGAACGCTTGCGTGAAGAACGGACGCGGCTGGGGCTCAACCAGGAGGCCTTCGCGCAACTGGGTGGCATCACCCGCAATACCCAGGGCAGCTATGAAAAAGGCGAGCGAAACCCTGATTCCGTCTACCTTACGGCGGTACTCAAGGCCGGCGTCGATGTGCAGTACGTCTTAACTGGAAGGCGGACGCAACCTGCGCTCGAAGGCTTGAACGAGGCCGAAGAAGTGCTGCTGCACCAGTTCAGAACGCTGTCTGACTATGACCAAAAAGCTGTGCATCGCATCATCAGTGCGATGGCTGTAGCTCCCGGCCTTTCCCGTCCCGAGAAATAACTAGTCGTATTTAAACGATTAGTTACGATGGATTTCGGTTTTGATTTCCCACACGGCTAAGTAACGTTGCGCACGCAATGCACTTAATGGAGTAGTGGGCATGTTGGATCAGGATGAGAAAAAGAACATTGGCGTGGAGAAGAGCGACCGCGAAAATTCTGAGCTGACACGAGATGAGTGGAATCTTCTTACATGGTACAGGGAGTTGTCTGATACAGATCGGGGTTATATAAGGCACGTTGCAAGGACGCTTGCGTGCGCTCCATGATCTCAAATATCGCAGGGGCCTGAGAAAGGTTGTAATTTAGCTGATGAGTTTGTTGTAGTTGAAGCTGGCAAGGTAGAGGATCTCGGCTGGGCAGAGACCCTCTACCTACGGCTATGCGGCATCCTAGTGCCGCTCAAAAATCACCGTGCTTCTCCAAGACGGACGTTACGGAGCTTTGACGTTATTTCAGGTGCGCTTTTCCCCGGGTAGTGTTGATCAATCACTGCATCGAACTGGATCATGGAGCCTACTGCTGCCAGTTGAATGATCTGCTCGGTAGATAGATCAGGATTGGCCTTCACGAAAGCCAGTGCCATATCGTACTGAATTCCAATTGCTACATGGCCATTGGTCATCCTCGGTTGTTCAACATCTTGTTTTTTCTGCCCATAGGGTTTTCTCTGTAGAGGCAGTTTTGGCCGTCTCACGAAAAAGCCGCGCAATGCGCGGCTTTCAAGATGGTGGGCCCACACGGACTCGAAGCGTGGACCAAAGGATTATGAGCCCAACTACAGGTCTAAAACCCATTGGACCTTATCGCACTAGCCTCTTTTTAAAGGAGTATTTGGGAGAGATTTGACCTGTGTTTACGTCAAGTGTGGACGTTTTTGACGGGTTGTAACCATCAGCTCAAAGCCATCCACAAAGGGTTGGGGTACGTCATTCTCGAATAAATGCAACGTCCTTTGAAATCTCAATCAATTGAATTTTTCCAACTTTCAACTCCTTTATGCACCCGATTACATACTTGGAATTAACATTTCCTAGTAAGTAGCAAGGTTCATTTTTGTATTGCTCTCCTATCGCTTTGGGGAATCTTATTTCGGTTTTTGATATTGAGGTCGCCCAAAGTTTTCCTAGGTAGGTTGGTGTGATATATAAGGCGCACGTGGCTCCGATTAAAAAACCGACAAGAGCTGCTTTGCTGATTTTTTTGTTTATTGTGATTTCGAAGGCGGCGTGCGCTATTAAAATCCCGGAAGCCAGATAGAGGATGTATGAAAGAAATTTCGAAAATCTATAGCTGTTGTACCAGTGTTCATTCCAGCCATCTTGAGGGATGAATTTAAAATAAACTAAGCTTGTGATTATTAGTATGAATGTAATTAGTTTGATGGCTACCATCGTTCTAGAGGAGAAGATATAAGCGCTGGCTGCTGCGGCCACGCCGACCATTGCCATTGGTTCCAGTCCAGCACGTATAATGTCTTGCGTCACCAAAAAGTCAATGACCCAAGTAGCATTGATGGCATCATACATGGCAATCAGCTTAACGAAGCCAGCTATATAGGCGAATGCAGAAAGACCGACAATGGAACTACCAAATTTGCTCAGCCCTTCTAGGAGGTTGCCCGGCGCCGGAGGGGCGTTTAGCTTGTTCATGAAAGCTCCAAGAAAGAGCGCTGGCCGTCGTTGACCAGCGCGATATAACTATACGTTACCTATCCATTCGACTCCATAGACTTTGAAGCGTTTCAGCTCTCCTCTCCCTGTCAGAATTCTAGAGGCATTTAATGAGATTTTTCCATCCAGCCCTCTATTTCGGTCATGGCTGGATTTAGTAAGAAATTCTTTTTCCACAGGGCTGACATCATCATCTAGGTCGAATGGAATAGTTCTATTTAGGTCGTCTACGAATATCCGGCCGTAACCGCTTAATATATTGTATTTGGTAACGTTGCCCACAATTCCTTCTTCAGCCTCACCCTCATCACGTATAGAAACGTAGGCCATAGTAGTGTGGTCTAATCTGATAATTTCTCCAACTCTAGGGCGTGAGATCGATATTTCCATGTCAACAGCATTCTGAATCGGGCGGTGTAAAGAGGCCATTGGGGATTCCAAAGCAACTCCTATCTCCCCTATGAGTGGTTCGACACGGTCCTCTAGACGTTTCACAAACGGTGTCTCTGGTTCGTATTCTCCACCTATAGCTTCAGCCCATGTCCATTTTAGGAAGTCCCAAAAAGCTGGGACAATCACACTGGCACCAATGAACTGTACCACCGGGTCAGTGAAGACAATCGTAACCAGCTCTTCAAAGCTCCCGTTCTTTGGAGGGTGTAAAAAAACTTTGGCGCCTTTTACCCGTTCCGCTCTTTTTCGAATTTGTCCTTCATTTAAAAAGGCATGGGTAGTCACAGAGAGGGCACGTGCTAGTCCGAGGGTTGAAACGCTGGCGTCATAAATATCGAGCAGTCCTTGATCGGCGCTCGCGCCACTGTACGAAATTTTAAAATTGAGTTCTTTCACATGTACCTCGCATCCCTGAGTTTTGGCGGTGCGAAAGCAGTGGCCTTTCGCCATTCCTACTCTAGCTGCAAAAAACGAAAAGCCCAGCCTACATAAGCGTTTTTTTGAGTATTTCGAGGAATCTCTGGTTTCTTATTGACGAAGGATTTTTGGACGGTTACTGGACGGAAATAGCGGAATCACCGTGTTTTAACACCGTTATGTAGGTCTCAGTAGGGTAGCCACCGGTACGTTGAGTTTGGTCAATACCCGTGTTTCAGACGTTCGACGTATCGAGCTGTCGCCACGGTAAGCAAGGGAGCCGCAAGGGCCCTGGCGCTTCACAGGCGCTTAAAGAATTGGTTTTATGAACATTGATCTACCGAGCATTACCGGACAGCAGGCTTTCGTGTTCGAGGCGGCAACGAAGGGGGGCGTGGCGCAGCTCCAAGCCAACCTGAAGGCACCGAGACTGCTAGGGCAAACCGAGGTGCACGAAAGCCAGTACTCGAGTACCCATCTGCTGACCGAGCAGGAGGGGTGGGAGCCACCGTACCGGGATCTGATCGGCGCATATTTCCGGCATTTTCAGGCACTTTTTTTGGCCTATAACACCGATGCCAAGTTGGCGACGCTGTTGGGGCTGTCATCGGATCGTCGGGTGAGGGCTTTCAAAGATGGCAGCAAGGCGCCGTCCTATGGGGGTTGGCGGCGCTTCCTCGTGCTGACGGGCCGTGTACAGGAAATTATTCCCGTGCTGGCATTTATGGCTTAGAGGCTAGAGTAAATGCCCCAATCGTCGGAGTGACGACCCAGTATCAAAGCACCAGCAGCACTCGTCCTGGCTGCCATGAGGCGGCCGCCGGTTAAGCTGTGCAAAGAGTTAAGAAGTTTCAGGTAGAGCCTGCAAAGGGGGCTGTGGTCGCAATGACCACACCCTAGTCTTAGGTATCCATGAAGTTCATCAGTGTGGGAGCAACGTATTACCGGAGCGGCAGCATTAACGTGATAGGCGAAAGCCCAGGGCACGGTATAAACCCAGCATATTTGGCATAGAAGTCTGATAGCCGCTCATTAAGCGGATGCACGATCATGGCGGTAGAACCAATGGTGGCGGACGCCGTGATCGCCCGCTCGATCGCATCCTGCAGCAGGTCAATCGCAAAGCCTTGGCCTTGAGCCGCTAACGTAATCCCCATCCGACCCAACAGTGTTACGGGATGCACGCTTGGCGAATTGCGTTGATGGCTCTTTGGGACAACGTTTTCCCGGGCGATCGATCCGCTGGATAGGGTGTAGTACCCCATCACGACAGGCGTATCCTTGCGGCAGACCACATAGACCACGGCCTGTTTTGCCGCCTGAGCTTTGCGGGCTTGCCTTTGAAGGTAATCGTTGATCGACGCCACGCCAGAATCGAATTCATCCAGGATGTGTTCGTCGTTCAGCTTTTCGGGAGCTCTCAGCTCCACCGTTTGGGCCTTTCGAGAAGTTGATGTAGGCACTCGTTACCTCGAATCGGGTTGGCTTCCATTGCCTGTTCAAATGCGTCAAATGCAACGTCGTCGAGAAGGAACAGACGCTTATCCAGAATGACTTCCTCTGCTTTCTGACAAGCAGCTTCCAGGATAAAGCTGGTTCGATCACGACCGGACATAGCAGCTGCCAGATCGATCAGGTTCCGTTTTTTTTCGTCCGCTCTCATGTTGATGGGAACGGGTTTTGACCTTTCAACACTTTCAATATTTACGGACATGTGATTTCCGCCTTGGATACGTCTCAGTACTGCGCTTAATATGATCTCTCGTTCGAAAGATCTAACATTCAAATTGAAGCCGTGATTCGGCTCCAAATGAATGCTACACCGTTGTATAGCTATTGTCTACACGTGTGTATCGATTGGCTATACGCTCTGTCTCCCTAACAACCCCCGTCCAACCCACTCCGCCACCTGCGTAACAACGGCATTTCCGGCACTGAAAGCCTCCGCAAGGTTGGCCGCATCCAGTCCGAGGCAAAACCCATCATCTTCAGCCGCTCGCTGCCGCTCAGCCATCTGATCCCATCCGTTCGCGTGAGCGACGAAAGTGGTACAGCCCAAAGCGATTTGGGATCCGGCCTTGTTTGCCAATAGAGTATTGGCAGCCCAGGCATCCGCGGGGCGTGGCCAGCGGATCGAGCGAGACGCTGGAGGTATTGCGTCCACTGGCGCGGCGTCAGCCAGGAACTCGAAGGGGGGCATGCGTCGATAACCTGCGACCAGGAATATTCGACGACGTTGCTGGGGGACTCCGAAATATTGAGCATTAAGCACTCGCCAAAATCCCACATACCCGCAGTCCGCAAGGGCCCGGATGACTGTCTCAAAGTCATGGCTATCGTTGACAGCGAGCAGGTTAACGACGTTCTCAAGGACCACCCAGCCAGGTTGTATCTCTTTGAGGATACGTATGACTTCCCAGAACAGGCCGCTGCGTTCGCCGCGCAGGCCTCGGGTGTCTTGGTTGCTCTCCCGACATCCGGCGATGCTGATGTCCTGGCAGGGAAAGCCAGCGGTGAGGACGTCGACAGGGGAGAGGTTATGGGCGCCGCACTGGCGCACGTCTTCGAACTGGCGTGCATGGGGAAATCGATCGGCAAGCACAGCCCGGTTGATGGGGTTGAGTTCAACTTGCCAGGCGCTGCGGTATCCCGCGTTTTCAAATCCGACATCAAAGCCTCCTATGCCTGCGAACAGGCTGCCAAGGGTGGGTTGCTGCATTCATGAACTCGTTGTTCTGGATGCTCGCGGCACGCTTGGGGGAGGCTCTGGGCCTTCAGGTGGTTGAGTGTCCGGCAACGCGGGCACTTGATCTGTAATTCCTGGAAGCCGCTGGCAGCGGCGAGTTTGCGGCAGCAGTGGCCGCAACGTATGTCTTGCATGAGGTCGTCCTTGAGCATTGTCCTTAACGTCTTCGCAATATGGGTTATTGCCGTTCTGTCTTCATTCGCTTCCACTCCCGATCAATAGCCCGCTTCGCCGATTGCTCCGTGGCGTACAACCAGTGCAGCCGCTTGGGCTGGCTCTGGTTTCCAACCGTCACGGCCTTTTCCTTCCCAGACTTCCTATCGCGGTAGTAGGCAATGACGCCGGTGAAGTCACCTCTGGTCTCTTCAACCAGAGCCTCAACGGTGTCCTCGGGCAGCTTGCTCTCCAACTCCAAACTGACGGTGTAGCCATTGTCCGCACTCAGGCTATGCAGCACGTTGCCGCCGTACCAAATGATGGCGTCTATCTCTGGCTTCACGCCCTGGAGCGTGTAGGTCAGTTCTGGAATCAGGTCAGGACGTCCCCGGGCCAAGGTGTAGCTGAGGGTCGCGCTACCGCGCTGCAACCGGTTGAATTCAGAGCGAGCGGCGCGCAAGGCAGACTGGCGGTCGCTGTAGGTGTGGCGAAGGTCTTTAAGAATGTCGCCACCACCGGCAATGGCTTCCTGTTTCTTCGCGCTGTTTACCTCATAGAAATACGCACGTACCCCGTCGTAACTGTCACGGTCAGCTTGTAGATAACGGTGTTGGTCGCCATCGGCCCGGTTGAGAGTGATGTGGGGCAAATCTGCGCCGCTGGCGGTCTTGCCACCGCCGGCCGGCAGGCACAACAGGTGTCCGGCTTTGACGGTGACCACGGCGTCGAACTCTTCCCCAAGGCGGCTGATTAGGTTGGCATCCGATTCGCTCGCCTGGTCCAGCTGCAGGATGGGCAACTCGGCCAAGGCACCGGCAACAGTGACGGTGAGGCCGTTGCCCAAAGCGATGTCGCCCAGGACCTCGCCAAGTGTCGTGTTGCTCCAGCTGCGCTCGCGTTTGGTTTTCAAACCCTTGCGAAGATCCGCCGAGCGAGCGCGAATATTAAGTACGTCCGGTGCGCCGCTGTGCTCGGTTTCATCGACGGTGTAGCTGCCTTTGTCCACCAGGCCGGTGTCACTCCAACCCAGCCACAGCCGGATGACCGCGCCTTTAGGCGGGATGGTTAACAGTCCGTCGTGGTCGCTGAGGGTGATGCTCAACTGGTCGGCCTCGATGCCGCGATTGTCGATCAGTTCCAGGTGCATTAGCCTCGGACTGATCAACTGGGCGATGTCCTTGCCATCGACCGTGATGCGGAACGCCGGCACTGGATGGGCGGTATCTTGGCGATTCAGATATCCGGTGACATGGGCGAGAGCAGTATCGATCACAGCAACGCCCTCATGATGCTCACGCCGACACTGGTCGCCGCGCCGAGCAGGTCGATGCGGTCGTCATCGATGCGCTTGAGGCTGAGGCTGAACTCAATCCGACGTGGTGTGCCGTCGCGAAAGAACAGCGTTTTGGTTTCGCTCAGGCTGTCGATAATCCACAACCCATAGATCCGTCCGCTGCCCTCGACCATCGGCCAGGCCTTCCCGGTATTCGCCATCAGGCGCAGGGCGTCGAGGCTCAAGGCACTGCCGGCCAGTTCCGGCAGGATGATGCCAGGCAGGGTGATAATGTCCTCACCGCGCCCGACAAATTGCCTCGCCGGGGCGGCGCCGATGCGTGGGTTGCTCACGTGGCGCCATTCGGTTTGGCGTTGCAGTTCCTGGTAGGCGGCAGTGGAGAGGCTGAAGACGAACATGCCCAAGGCAAGCATCATGGTCGGCTACTCCAGGTCCGAAAGGCGGCTGCGGCGTCGAGCGGCCTTCTCGTTTTGATGCCGTGCTATTTCGGCACGTACAGTGCGGGCGATTGCGTTGGCGTCCATGCCTGGGGTGGTGTGGATGTGAATGGCATAGGTGTCGTGGCTATCAATGTGTTGGGAAGGTCGTGGGCTGATCGGAGCGCGAGTATCGACCGTCAGTGAATCAATCGACGACAACCGTCCTCCGGCAGCGATGAGCTGTTCGCCCAGGGAGGTTATAGCGCCTAGGGGCCCATCGGCGTGCAACGTTAAGCCTTGGACAAGCCCCTCCACCGTGAACCCGCCCAACTCGGCAAATACCCGTGAGGGACTATGGATGCCCAGGGTTTCTTTGAAGGCGTCGATGGTTCGGGTGCCGAGGCGGTCAACCACCTCTTTCAGGCGGCTCATGCCCGCGGTCAGTCCGTTGACCAGGCCGTCGACCATCAACCCGCCGAAGGCGGTAAAGCGGTTGGGCAAGTCGGTGCCCAGGTACTTCATGACAGCGGCGAACGCTTGGTAGATCAAGCCGACCGGGCTGAAATCCGCAAGCACTTTCAAAATGCCGCCCAGCCCATTGTCGAAACCGGTCTGGATTTCGCGCCAAGCGCTGGCTAAATACCCCGTCACCGCGTCCCAGTGTTCATACAGCAGATACGCCGCGCCGGCGATGGCGGTGATTGCCAGCCCAATTGGATTAAGCATCAAGGCACGCCCGACAATGAGCAACGCCCTCGCCACGAATGGCAGCACGGTACGGCCCAAAGTCGACAGCAAGCCAATCAAACCCGGCAGACGAAAACCCAACTGAACCAGGACGAAACGCAGCGCTGCGAACGGTAACAGAACGCTCGCTAACGCCAGTAGCAGCCCGCCGACAGCGACGGCCAGCGCGGCGATAATCGCAACGGTTTTAACGAGCCCAGCCGCGAGTTTGGGATTCTCCCGAGCCCAGGATTTGATGCTCCTGACAAGCGCGGTGATGGACTGAACCAGCTCTCTAAGCGGTTCGTTCTGCTGATCCTGCAATTCAATACCTAGGTCCTGCCAGGCGCTGCTGAGGCTGGTCAGATCACCCTTGAGGTTATCTGCCATAACCTTCGCCGTGCGCGCCGCTTCGCCCTGGCTTTGGCGCAGGTTGGCGATGAGCACCTGCAGCTGTCCAGTGCCTGCCTGTTCGACCAGTTGGGCCATGCCCTTGACCGCTTCTTCCCCGGCAATCGCTTTGAACAGCCCACCTTTCTCGGCGGTGCCCAGGCGATGGGTTTTGCTGTAAATCTCCTTCAAAAGGTCGGGCAGGGGGCGCAGGTTTCCGGCAGCATCGGCTGTGGTGATGCTCAGTTGCTGCAAGGCTTTTTCCGCGCCTTTGGGTGGGGCGGCCAAGCGGTTCATGATCGAGCTGAGTGCGGTGCCGCCCATGCTGCCCTGTAGGCCTGCATCGCCGAGTTTGCCGGCCATCGCGGCGGCCACTTCCAATTCAACGCCATACGTTTTCGCCATGGGCGCGGCGTACTTCATGGTGTCGCCCAGCATTTGCAGAGTGGTATTGGAGCGGGTGAACGTTCCCACCAGCACATCGCCGAGGCGATCCATTTCATCGGCTGTCAGGCCCAGCCCCGACAGGATGTTCGACGCGATGTCAGCGGTCTGAGCCAACTCAGTACCACCTGCCGCCGCTAGGTTGAGCATGCCAGGCATCGCGGCCCGGATGGCGTTGGGTTCGAAGCCTGCCATCCCTAGGTAGCCTTGGGCATCGGCAGCCTGTCCTGCGGTGAATTGGGTGGCGCCGCCCAGCTCGCGAGCTTGAGTGCGCAAAGCCTTGAGCGCATCGGCATGCTCATCCAGACGAGCAATCGCCTGCACCTGGCTCATGCTGGCGTCGAAGTCCACGCCCGGCGATAACATCCGTGCCCCTGCGTACAACACCGAACCGCCACCGGCAGTTGCGACAGCACCTTTGGCGGTCAGCTCGCCGGCGCTGCGTCGTGAAGCATCCAATGAAGCCCGCGCAGTGCTCAGGCGCCGTTGTTGTTCATTCAATGCGGCCAGTCGTTTGTATTGTGTGCTTAGGCTGGCATTGGTGGCTCCGATCTGTTGGCGTAGCTGGCGTTCGTCGCGGGCCAGGTGTCGGGTGCTGATACCCGCGCCGGCCAGTCGAGCACGCAGCGCCTGGAGCTGTTCACCTTGCTTGCGATGTTGTTGCTTAAGCGCCTGGGCGGCCCTGACGGCGGCCTGAAAGTGCTTAGTCATGGCTCGCGTCGGCGCTCCGGTCGCTGCGAACTGTTGGTTGAGGGCGCGGACCTTTTCCCGTGCCGCGTTAAGCGCCTCTTCGGTGCGCAGTGACGCCGAACGCTGAGCACGCCAGGCGCTGATGTCTTGCTGTTGGGCATTGAGCGCCTTGAGGCGGTCACGGGTTTCTTTCAATGCGCGAGCGGTGGCGGTGCTGCGTTTGTCGATCACCTTCAAGGGGCCGCTGGCTTTGTCGATAGCGCCCAGCAGCACGCGCAGTTTTAAGTCATTGCCCATCGGTGATACTCCGCGCCCGGGCGCGCTCGCGCCACGCCATCAGTTCTTGCAGGCCCAACGGGTCCATGTCCGTCGGTGCCCAGTGGAAAACCACGGCCAAGTCGGCCATGGCATCTTCTACGCAGCGAGGGAGGCATCCGCCTTCACCGACTTCTGCAACAAAAAACCAGAGATCTTGCTGCCACAGACGAGCAGGTCGGCGGGGTCCATGCCAGCGGCTTCCGGCGCGGTGATGCTTGGGTTGCTGATACGCGGCAGGATCTTGATCAAGGTCGCCACGTCCATGTTCAACAACTCGACCAGGTGCACACCGCGCAGCTCACCGGCCTGTGGTTTACGCAAGGTGATGCTGTCGATCAGGGTCTTTCCCCGGATGATCGGTGTATCCAGGGTGACGCTGTTGTCATCCTCTGGCGGCAAGGCTGTGAGCGTTTCTTCAGTCTTCATGCAAGTCTCCAAGGTTTAGGGGCAGGTCAGATGCCGAGGGCTCGGCGCTGTTTTTCCAACAGGTCGACGCCGTCCACGATTTCTATGAAATTGAGCAGGTCGATTTCGATGATCTCTTCGTTGTCGACGATCAACTTGTAATAGCTGCAGGTGGTGGTGATGCTGTGTTCGGTGTCTTCACCGGGTTGCGCTTCACCCATCTCAATCGACTCATGGCGGCCGCGCATCACGATCTCCACGGCGCTGACGGCCTCGGTGTCGTCCTGCTGAAAAGCGCCGCTGAAGCGCAAGGCAATGCCCGAAGCGTTGACGGCACCGAATTGTTTGAGGGCGATCAGATCCAGGCCGCCGGTCTTCCATTCGAACTGAATACCGTCGTCCGAGAAGCCGAGATCAGACTTGACCGGGCCGTTCATACCGCCGCCGCGATAGCCTTCCATCTTGCGGCCGAGCGGGGGCAGGGTGACGGTCTTGACCACGCCCAAGTAGCTGTTGGCGTCGTTGAACAGATTGAGGTTCTTGAGTTTGCGGGGCATGGCCATGGCAGGGCTCTCCGTTGCGCGGTTCAGCTATTGATCTTGTTGGCGAAGTCCATCAGATAGCGGTCGGTGATGCGCTGGCGCAGCGTGAGGTCTTCCAGCGGTGGGACAGGGGTGTAGTCATAATCGAGGAACAGCTGGCCGGCCTTGAGGGTGTTCTTGCCGTTGGCGTCGTCTGGAAACCAGCACTTGCCACCGATCAAATAGCCCGTGCCGATCAGCTCGCGGAACTTGGCATTGACCTCTTCGATGAGGTCGCGCACCAGGGACGCATGCAGCGGCTTATCAACCGCCCACATGTGCGCCTCGGCCATGGTGTCGGCGAGGATCTGTGCCGTGCGGGTGTAGTTCTCGAAGGCGAACAGAGGGTCATTGCTGGTGGTGCGGCTGCCCCAAAAGCGAAAGCCGCCCTCGTTGATGAGCGTGGTGACTTCATGGCTGTTGAGGTAGTTGGCGTCGGTGGCCGGGTTTTGCAGATCCCAGAACACGTCGGCGCTGATGCCGGTCACGCCGTTGACGGCAACGTTGGACAGGGTCTTGTGCCAACCCACTTCCTGATCGATCTTGGCACGCAAACCCAAAGCGCGGGCCACGGCCGAGGCGGTCACCGTGGCGTTGTTGACGGTGTTCCAATTCTGGAATTCGGGCCAGATGACCATCGCTTCACGGGCGCCGAAATTGGCCCGGTAAGCGACCACCTCTTCCTTGGTTTTGCAGCCCCAGGCGCTGACGTAGGCGAAGCCGCGTACCTGCTGAGCGATAGACACCAGGGCGGTGGCCACCGGCAGGCTGTCCAGGCCTGGCACACCCAGGATGCGCGGCACCATGCCGACGCGGGCCTTGGTGGTGAGCAGGGCTTTCAGGCCGGTGTATTTGCCTTCGGCGGTGGTGGTGCCGATCAGGGCGCTGGTGGTCTCTTCCTCGGTGGCGCCTTCCTTCACGCGCACGACAATGGTGTAGGGCCTGGTCTGGTCGGCGATGGCCTGTAGGCTAGACGCCAGGGTGCCCGTGGTACCGGCTTTGCCGATGGCGGTTTGAACGTTGGTTAGCAGGACCGGCGTGTCGAAGGGGAAGACGCCTGCATCGGCGTCGTCGGCCGTGCAGACCATGCCGATGACCGCGGTGGGGATGGAGCGAATGGGGCGGGTGCCGTCGTTGAGTTCGATGACCCGCACGCCATGGAGATAATCGGTCATGGGGTGCCTGTGCAGTGTTTGAAATGACACTGCACAGGCTGCCGCGCTTGCACCGATTGGGCGAGCCAATGGCCTTGTAGGCAGGGGGACTACAAGCCTCGGCTAGCCCTTTCGGTCACGACCCCATTGCTAACGCGGATCGACGATATCCAGCGCACGATTGGCCAGCAGTTCACTCACCTCGATGACTTGCTGGATACCCATCGCAACATGTCGGCGAGAACCTTCAAGATCGAATGCCAGATCGCTGATCATGGCATTGGCTGACGCCAGGTTTTCGCTGAGGTTGGCGAGTAGGCTTTCAGTATCGATGCTTTCGACGACAGTGAAGAGCTGATCCGCTGCTGGTTCTTTCTTGGGTTTGGCCTGTTCCGGCTTCAAATAATAATTAAGCGCCCGCTCAGTGGCTTCGTGGAATTTTTCCGGATCGAGGCTTGAGTAGGAAGAGGTGGGATCTGATTCCGGGGGATTGGGTGTGACCTTGAACATGGTGAATCTCCTGACCTGATTGGGCCACCATGACTTGTCGCTAAGCAAGTTAGGGTGGCGGCTGTACGCAGGTTAGCGAACCGGGGGCACAGGAGCCCGGCAGACCCAAAGGTCTCCCGCGCACAGCCACCATTTCAACAATCGCAGATTGGAATATCTGCAATGAGATCAGGAGCGCTGATGCAACCGTACCGATTCGGGTCGCTAAACCCGATCACTGATGAGCAGTGACGGAAACCAAGCTACCGGTACGGACCAGGGCACACAAGCGGGCGGATTCTGTCTTAGTTGTAGGCAAAGGCGCAAGGTAACGTAGCCTTGGGACGGGGATGTGGTGTTTCCGAGTATGTAGCTGTAGGGCTCGATACCTATCATCGTGTGAACATAAAACAGATTGATGTTTATTGGCTCTGCGCAGCCACCCATGTCGGTGGCGAAGGGCGATGTTCCGAGCTGGGAAAACCGGGTGCTACGGGCCAGTCTCGCAAGGCCTGGACGTAGTTCAGCAGCTCTGTTGATTGCTCGTCGGTGAGGGTTGTTGGCCTGGCAGAATCCACCTCGTCACGGTGGCGTTCGCGCAGCCAGCGCAGGCTGTTGAATTGAGAGTCTCGCCAAAGACGCTCAATGACTGCCAAATGCTCCTGCGTCAACGGAGGTGGATCGATGAGAATCGGCAAACCTGTGGCGTCATGGCTACGCACTTTGCCTGGGGTGGGATTACCGATCACCCGCTCATAGCATTCGTCTGAGATCTCCACTGCGTCCGATGGGATGTCTGAGTGAAGGCCGACGATGTAGCTGGTTCCAGTACTTTTACTGTATTTGCGCATGTTCATCTTCCGATGCAGATTAATTCAAACCCAACCTTCACATCCGGTGCAGCAACGCCCGAGCTGCTAATGGAGCGTGCCTGTAAGTCCAAACCCTTGAGAGAGTTATTGTGGTGATTAACGATGACCCCAACCTTCGAGGAAGTTATTACTGAGGCCCCATAGAATGTTTCAGGAAAGGCTATTGGCAAGGTTACAGGAAGGTTAGGTACTCCCTCTGTGATGACGCCGTTGGTCCATTGAATGATGAGTCTGCCGAGCCAAGAAGGGAAAATGATGTAGCCGTTTCTATGAAATGCTGCGTCAAAACCCCATCGCATCGTTTTCGGCGATACCGCAACGGTATCAAGCTTCCCGGCATCTACTTCTGACTGGGTAGCCAATCGTCTGGGCGCATCGTTTTGCGTCACTTGCCGAAATGTCAGTGGTGTGGTGTTCAACTCAATGACGTCGTCTGTAATCAACTGCCAGATCGTGTTGGCTTGGACAGTGCCTTGCTCGATGGACACAACGAGTGACGAGGTGACCTTGGCGCCGCTGTCGGCATCCGGGGCTCGTCGCCAAGCCCCTGTAGAGGCTATGTAGAGGCCGTTTTCCTTGGCCGACTTTTGGTCTTTTACCAACACGCGGTCGCCTGCAATCACTGTCACACCATCAACTTTTTGAAGGCCCGTCAGCTTGATATTGGTCGTGGTGGCTAGGCGAGCTGACTGCTTATGATCGAGCTTGTGTAGCTCTTCTTGGATCTTGTTATCCACATACTCGCGAGTCGCAAGCACTACCGAGGGATCGATCTTCAACTGAATATTCGCGGTCCCAGTGGTGATGATGTGCATCCGCACCACCTGGTTACGACCGGTGCCTTGTGTCAGCAGAGGTTTATAGCTGGGCGCTGCATTTCCAACGGCGCAAAACACGCCGTCTTTGTCTTCAAGCGCCAACTCGCGCACCCACCAGCCGCCGACATCAGGCGGCAGCACCACCTCAGCGATCAAAATGTTTGGGTCCGTTGGGGAAACACGCAGTTGATTAAGTTGGGCGCGATAGACCTGGTTGATCAATTGTGTTTGCGTCGGGCTCGGCACCGGGTCGGTGCCATTGGCATCACCGATCAGCATGTACTTTGGCTCCCAAGGAATTCCAAGGGCTTCGCAATTGGTTTTCTTGGCCGCGCCAAGCTCGGTCAACATACCGCCGAAAAGCGTTTTCTCATTCACCATTGGGATACACGTCCAATTCATCGAGGGTGTAAATGCTCAAGTTGCTGTAGGCCTGGATGTCCACGTTGATGTCGGGATTGCTCCAGGGATACACGTCAATCTCATCGCCGTCGTAAAGGGCGACGCCGACGAAGGCGTCCAGTTGGGTTTGCAGAATGATGTCGAGGCCGATCAGGTGCCGGGTCAGAGGCTTGGCGTCATCGATGAGCCATACCAGCTCTTGGTACATTGCTTCGGTGATACCGCTTTCGAGCACGCCTATTTTCAGCGTGAAGGTTGCCCGAGGGCCTTCCGGTTCGGTCTGCCACCACTCGACGATGTCGATCAAATACCCCAACGGCTCGACGACACGGCGCAGCGAGCCGAGGGTGCCTTTGCGCGAGTGGATGTAGTACGCGCTACGGATGGCGGCACGTTTGGCCGCTTCGCTCCACTGACTGTCCCAGCGGTCGACTGAGAAGGCCCAGGCCAGATAGGGCAGTAGCGGCAATGGGCACAGGTCGGGGTTGTACAGGGCGCGCAGTGGATTAGGGACGCGCTGGATCTGGGCCAGTGCCTGCGCTGCTTGCCTCTCCAGCGATGTCGAATTGCTCGGGAGCAGCGGCGTGTCGGCCATCATTCAACACCCCATGCCAGCTCAATGCTCGTGCAATACGGCGCCTCGTAGGGCGTTGCGACGATATCGACCCAATCCTGCAGCACGACTTTGCGCACGCCCTCGACATGCAGCGAGGCGTGAATGACCGATTCAGACACTTCCAGGCCCAAGCGACGTCGCTGGTGCACGAAGCTGAATAGCTTCGCGTTTGCTGCCGTCATACTCAGCTCGTTTTCAGGTCCGAAGGATGATGGGAACAGTCTGGCCTTGACCTGGTACTGGATGATCTTGGCGCTTTGCACGGTCAATCGGTCGCCTACAGGGCGTCGGTCGTCGTCACTAAGGTAGGTTTTGACGGCGGCGAGCAGGGCAGGTGGGGCGCTGCCATCGCCAAGTATCGATTGCACCGTCACCACCGCCTCAGCCGGCAATGGGCTCTCGGCAGTGGCATCAGCGACCTGCCCGTGAGCCGACCGGGCATGAAAGATGTAGCTGTTGCGCGGGCCCGCGGTGCTTAATCCTTCCCACGCCATCTGCGCCCGTTCCCGCAGGCTGTCGTCACTCTCCATCTGCAACGGAATCGGTGGTATGGCAGACGGCTTGGCGGCCTGAATGACCAAGCGCCTGACGTTGTAGTTGGCGGCCAGGTTGTCCAGGTCGGTGCCTCTGGCGAGGGCGAGCATATTTGCCGTAGAGGCTTCATTGACCCGTTGACGCCAGACCATTTCGCGGTAGGCATTCTCCTGGAGCAGTTTGGTCAACGGCTCCGATTCCAGGTTGAGGCGCGCAGCAATCTCGGCGCGCTCTTCGACGGGCCATAGGCTGATGGCATAGGCCTTGCGCTCGGCGAGGATCTGCTCGTAATCGACCTGTTCGACCACCTGCGGCGCCGGAAGCTGGCTCAGGTCGATGGCAACAAACGAACTCATGCGCTACCCCCTAAGTGCAGGGGCACGCTCAAACTCAGCGGCTGATTGCTATCGACAATACTGCCTTCGATGTCCAGTGACGCCTGGCCTTGCAACGTGGTGCCTAGAAACTGCACGCGGCTGAGGCTGATGCGCGGCTCCCAGCGCATCAGTGCGATAACCGTGGCGGCGTATACCTGCAAGCGGGTGGTGTCGTTGAATGGATGGTCCACCAGGTCGGGTAGGAGGCTGCCGTATTCGCGGCGCATCACACGGGTGCCGAGGCGGGTGCTGAGGATGTCGCTTATTGATTGAGCGATGTTTTCTTCAGCGGTGAGGGGCGCGCCGGTGTATCGGTTCATACGGGCTTCCCCGTCATGCCACTGCCAGGCGTGACGCCGCTGTGCGGGTGGTTTACCAGGCTGATGCCGGCTGCAATCACGTCCTTCGAGACTGTGATCTTTCCGGTGACTTTCTGGTTGCCGGTTTGGGTGTAATTGCCCTTGTGCGTGATGTCGCCGATCAGGTTGATGCCGCCGGGGCTGATCAGAGTGGTGCTGCCGCCATCGGTGAGGGTGGCGTTGAGGTGGTGGGCGATGCTGTCGTACTCAATCACCGTGCCGTCGCGGTAGGTGTAACGGTGCAGGCCTTCGCGGTCGCCGTTGGCTGGGAGGTGGTCGCTGAATAGGCCGGTTAGGACGACGCCGTTGGCGAGTTGACCGGAGGGGCTGAAGAGCAGGATCTGTTCGTTTTCTGTCGGAGGGTTCCACTCGCGGTCGGCGCCGGCTCGTAGGGCGATCCAAGGTAGCCAGGTAGTGGTGAGGCTTCCAGTTTTTACTCGCACGCGTGGGGGCTTCATCTGGACGGCGGCTATGGTGCCGTAGCGGATGAGGTTTTCGATTAGGCGGGTGAGGGTGGCTAGATCGTTCATGGCGCCAATGGTGGCGCCAAGTTTACGAGGTCGCAGCTTTGATGAGGTGTAAGCCGGTGCCTTACAAACTAGCTCGTCGAGTTATGTGTTTGGTTTTTTTGATTGGCGATTATATTTTTTATTTGTTTAAGGCCCTCGTTTGCATTGGCGTATACTTTTTCATTAGCAAGTATAGTGCCTGAAGGGGAAAGAATTTTGAGCCAAGCATCTTCAAGACGATTATCTTGTTCAATAAGGCCTTTTGCATCGTCTTGAGATATTGGGAGAAGTGCGGAGATGAAGTGCTCGGCTATTAAATCTTTTGTTTCCTCCAGTCTCAGATATGCTCCGAGTGCGTAATCTAAGTTGCTGAGAGTGATGTTTTTGTTGTCGTATATAACGATGAATATGAGTTTTTTTTCGGTTTTCGCAGCACTTGTTGCGCTAGATAGAGAATTGTGTGGTTGGTGCTTAAATAGTTCTTGTGCTACCCCAGGCAGAGCGGTGCCTTCAGCTAGAGATCGAACGCCTCGTATAAATAAGGTGCGGATTCTATCTAGGAACTCATTGGAGTATGCAGGTGATGTTACGCTGGTGCGGTAGAAGGATTCATTGTTTACGTATATTACTAGTTCTTCGCCAACGACTTTAACTAAAAAAACTGGGGCAAATCTTTTTTCTTGGGTGGTGATATCGCAGAAGCCTAATTGTAAGCGCATTCCATGTTCGAAGTTGACATGGCCTGTATACCAGATTTTATAATGAGGGGTTAACTTTTCGAGTAGGCTTGTGTGAATGTTGCGGATTTGGCTAATAGCCTGGTCGTAAAGCCTTTTATCTCGCAGTTTGTCCTTATTAGCCTGCCTCCCGAGTATTTCCTCTATGGCTTCCCAGTCATCGTCAGGGGTATTGAGGTCCGCTCTTTTCTCCATTAGGCGACTTAGTGAGTTTCGCATGTCGCCCGCAGATGCGAAGCGATCACTAATCATCTGAGCAAAAGTATGATCGAAAAAAGTTAGTAGTCTCATGGCTGCATTCCCGGCAGTTTTTTTAAGTATCTCAGCCACTCCGGGGCGTTGATGCGGCATTTGAAAGTCCGTGTTGAGTAATGTAGCTGGATGTTGCGCTGTCAATAAATAAAAGAAAATTCCTCCTAGAAAAGCTAGATCGGTTCGTGTGTCTTGTTTTGTTGGACTTCCTACAGATAGTTCAGGGAGTCGAAGAAAACGGTTGCCGAGTTCTTGTCCATGCTCAGTTTCAAAGTTTTGTAAGGTTTCATCTTTGTAGGCTAGTCCGAAGTCAAGTATGAAAGGCTCGGAGATTTTGGAGTTGCGTAGAATGATATTGTCAGGTTTTATGTCTCGATGCACCCAGCCTTGCGTATGGAAATGTTCTGCCGTATCAATTAGATTTGACAAAATTATTGCGGATTCTTCTAGTGTTTTCGGGCCTGTGCTCTCTATCCAGTCCGTCATGGTTGGCCCAGGGATGAACTCTGTAATTATATATAGTGTGTATTCTAAGTTTTTATGCTCGTGTGCGTTACTTTGTAAAAGACGCGGCGTAAGAGGGTGCAAGCATGTATCATATGCCGTCGCCTCACGAGAGAATCGCGCTCTTCTTTCCATGTCCTTTGGTTTGTTGAGTACTTTTAAACAAGCTATTTCTTCTGAGCTTTTTCTTCGTACCTTACTCACGGAGCCTTGACCGCCAGAGTCAATTTTCTCAACTAGTTCCCACTCCGTCTTCCAAGTTTTATGATCTGTCCATACGTTCATTTTAAATGCTCAGTCGAGATTGCTTATTTTGATAAGCGGAGTTTGCCATGTTTAAACGAATGGCTGTAGTCTTTTGCGCACCTGGCCTTGAAGAGTACTAGCTTAGCTACGGTCGGTCGGTCGGGCAAGCTGGCGCGCTATCTAAGGTAGTACGCGACAACTTCAAGAATTGAAATGTACTAGCAAGCTATCACGGATCAGATCCAGCTCCGTTCGAGTAAACCCTAGCAACCCCCGTGTTTCATATTTTATGACCGGCGCGTCGTGTTCCGCTCGGTCCTTCAGCCCATATTGATGCACCTTGGCAATCCAAGCTATGTGTCCCATAAACCCAACACTGATAACATTGCTGTCGCTCTGTGATTTCAGGAAGCTTGTCGTGCGCAGCTTCTGAAACATCAGCACCTTCCGTCTTACTCGTCCTTGTTTTCCACGTAGGTTGCGTTGCTTACGGGGCGCATACTTGCTTTCGTCTGGGTTTCGCTGGGCGATGATTCGCTGCTGTTGGCTGCGTCGTAGCATCTGGCCGATGCTGCGGGCAAGTTTGTTGCGTGCTGCTGGCTCGAGCTGACCCAGCAGACCTGCGGCCCAATCTTCCAGCGTTTCCAGATTAGCGCTCACTTTGATACAACCCATTCATTGCCGGAACTCTGAGCACCGGGTATCCACACAGGGTCGAGAAACGCGGCAGTGGGCTGAGGTTCACCGAGGTGGCGGATAGCGGTCTTGCCGTCGGCGTCCTTCCCCACAATCACTCGCTCGGTCAGAGGCAAGGTCAGGCTGAGGTCCACCTTGCTGTTGTCCAGAATGTCGGCTTCGAACTGGATGCCTTCGGCGGACTTATTCAAGTTTTCAAGCAGATCCGCTTGATTCACTTTCAACCAGCACAGCACCGGCAACATCACACTGTCGGGATGGCCGGCGAAGTCGGTGAGGATCACCTGTAGGTCAAAGCTGTACTCGAAGGACAGGCTGGCAGCCGCGGTGCAGCGGACCTTGCCGTTGTCGATGAAAATCAGCAGTCGGTCGGGGTTGTGCTTGAGTTCGCCAATGGTGGCGAGCAGGTGAGTGCGCAGGCTTTCAGGTTTGTTCATGAGGTCTAGGTCTTGTAGAGGGCATTAGTCCCATAGATTCACCATCTGCCGCAGTGGTGCGGCCGTCTGGGCTTCGGGCATTTGCACGGCAAGGCCTTGGGGCAGCATCGGCCCGTAGTCGGCCAGGCCGGGGTTAGCTTGGAGTACCGCCTCGGTCACGCCAGCTGTGCGGCCGTAGTAACGCCAGCAAAGGGCATCGACGGTGTCGTTTTGGTGGGTGCGGACGGTGATGCTCATTAGATCAACTCTACGGTGGTGCGATTGACGCCGAGAAAGTCACGCACTGCCCAACGCAAGTCGCGGCGGTAGTCGTCGATGTTTGGCGTAAGTTCTTCTGCGTTCTGGTGGCCGCTATTTGTAGAGTCATAGGAGCGGTAGCGTTCGCAAACTTCAGCGCCTGTAGCAGCCTCGATGGCGCGGCGGTAGAGGTGTACCAGCACCAATATGTCGTTGATTCGCTCGCCGGGCATGTCGACAAGTTTCGTATAGCCGGCAGCTTGTTGGGTGGCTCGCCATTCGCTTAGCTCGCGGTTGACGCTGATGGCGGCTACAACCGCGGCGGTTTCCAGGCGCGGCGCGGTGACGCTTGCTTCGATCCGCAGCGTGGCACGCAACTGATCCAAGTCGATCGCGGGCCAGAAGGCATCGGTGTTGATATGGCCGCTGGCGACGGTGCCGCCGGCTATGAATCCGCTCATGGAACAGCACTCAAAGATAGGTCGCCGGTGGTCAGGGCTTCACGTTCAGGAGGAGCTGTCTGGCCGATCTGCCCCGAGCCGGCGGGGTGCGTGGGGACGCTCGGTTAGCCGGCAGGGCCGGCACGTTTGTTGAGCAGGCGTTCGGCCCGCTCCAAATCTTTCTTGCCACCGCAGGCGTCATGCAGGGCGATGGCTTTTTTCAGCAGATCCAATCCGGCCTGGAGCTGGCCGGGTTGGCCTGGGGCCTCTTCGGTGATGCCTTCCAGCGTGGCGCGGCCCATGGCGAGAAACAGCTTGGCGCGGGCCTGGTCGGGCATGTCTTCGGCGTCGGTGAGTTCGGCGGTGCGATGCAGGATGGCCAGGTCGAACGGTTCGCCGATTTTCTGAGCCTTGAAGGCCGCTGTGGCGACCTCTTCAGCGACCAGGCAACCCAAGGTGCGGGCGAAGCGGT
Source organism: Pseudomonas sp. NFIX10 (assembly GCF_900111955.1). Taxonomy (NCBI): domain Bacteria; kingdom Pseudomonadati; phylum Pseudomonadota; class Gammaproteobacteria; order Pseudomonadales; family Pseudomonadaceae; genus Pseudomonas; species Pseudomonas sp. NFIX10. The sequence goes on from NZ_FOKH01000022.1 coordinate 102,259, forward strand.
CGGGCATGACCATTCTGTGCTTCAGCACGTAGGTCGCAATGTCGAGGCCACCGGTGAAGTCGCTGGCATCGAAGCGCCAGACCATGACGGTGGTCATCACTTCGTCCTGGGCGCCTTTGCCACCTTCCAGCACACCTTGCACGTAGGATTCGTAGCTTGGCAGTAGCTGGCGTTTGAGTTCGGCCTTGCCCTGGTTGGACTGGACCTGTTTCAGGCGCAGGCGGTCTTGCAGCAGTTGGTTGAGCTGGTGCTCGTAGGCCGTGGCGCCGGCCATAGTCTGGGTGGGGTCTGTAGCCGCCGCTTCGACGGCAGCCGTTACACGTTCAAAGTGGTGACGGCAGGGGTTGGTCATGATGGCCGCCTCAGCTCAGGGTTATGTTTTCGGCCAGGGCGGCGCAGCCCAGGTCTTCGATGACGTAGCTTTCGTTGACCGACTCGAAGTTTTCGATGCGGTCGCGCTTGGCGTTGTCGACGACGGTGCGGCGGCGGGTGCCTTCCTGCCAGTACAGCGATAGATTGTCGAGGCGGGTGACCATCAGGCCGCTGGCCGGGAAGTGCGGCACGCGCACGGCCGGCAGGTTGCCGAGGCGCTTTTGACTGGTGACGATGTCGGCGGCCAACACTTCAGTCGGTGCCTGCACGGTGTTGATGATGGGGAAGTATTTGTCGGCCAGCAGTTGGCGACCACAAATCACCACCAGCTCGGTATCTTCCTGATACCAGGGTTCGATGAACTCGTTGACCATGCTGACGACCAAGGCGTCGATGTTTGCGAAGTCCTTGTTGGCACCGATTTCGATTTTACCGCTGCCATCTTTCACTTCGGTCATGACCCGGGCAGGGTTTTCCTCGCGCATCTTTTGCAGCCAGCCGATGTTCACGTCTTGCAGAAGTTTGTTGATGGTTGGATCGGATGTCGCGGCGCGGCTGATGCCGTTCCAACCGATCATGATTCGGTTGAGGGCCTGGGCCTTGATGATGGCGTCGCGAATGCGCGCTTGGAAGTCTTTGAACTTGGCCCACTGGTCCAGCTTCTGGTAGCGAATACCGGTGTCGAAGTTGGTTTGGGTGCAGTTGTACCCGCGGTCGTCCAGGCCGCTCGGATCGCGTGGTTCACGGTCTTTGACAGTGGTGTCGGTGGTGCTGGCAATGGTGCCGTCGATGCTGATCCCGATCTTCTCCCCTGACTGTTCCGATACGCCGTAAATGTTGATGGCGCTGAGAAAGGCGCTGGACTCCTGGATGCGGGTTTCCAGTGTTTGCGCAACGCTGGGGTCTGCGGTGAATTTGGTGGTGACGTCAGCCACTCCATGCAGTTGCGCCAGTTGCTGCAGGTAGGCGTTGAACAGTACTCGGGTGTCGTTACGCATGTTGATCGTCCTTGATGAGTCAGCAGTCGGTCATGACCTGGTTACCGCCGCCGGATACCTGGGGGCGCATTTTCTGGTTGGGATCCTGGGTGGTGGAGAGCTGGTTTTTCAGCTCGGTCAGTTCGGTGCTGACTTGATCGAGTCGGGTTTGTAGCCCCTTGGAGAATTGCTTCTCGGCGGCCAGTTGGTCGGGCAAATCCTTGACGTGTTCGGCGATGGCTTCGACCGCTTCACCGATCTGGATGAACTCCCTGTCATCTTTGGCCTGTTTACCGGTCAAGAGGGTTTGCACCTTAGTGAAGAGCTGGGCGCCGATGCTCGGCTTCTCTTCGAATTCTTCAAATTTCAGCTCGGTTTCGACCGCTTCGGTGAACATAGAAGTTTCCGAATAGTGACGATCCTGGAAGGGGCTGGATTCGGGTTTCTGCGCTGAGAACGCCAGGACGTCGGTGCCCAGGCTGGCGGGTGAGTCGGTCACGGCGAGGCCGACGATGTAGGCCTCGCCCGTGTCGGCAAAGCTCTCGTCGATCTCGACGGAGGTGTAGATCTTCTGCTTGGCCTTGTTCATGGCAATCAGGTCGTTGGTAGGTTCTACCTTCGCGAACAGCGCCAATTTCTTTTGACCGTTGACGTCCACCTCTTCGGCTTTAACCGCCAGTACGTCGCCGTAGGCCTTGAAGGGGCTGTCAGGTAGCAAGCTACGGAAATGCTCCAGCCAGATACGGGCACCGTAGGTGGACGGGTTGAAGTTCTTGGCGGCCTGTTCCAGCCAACTGCGTTTGATGGTGCGCTTGTCCGAGGTGGCGCCTTCGATAGCGACACGGAACCAGTTGCTGCGGTACTTCTTCATGCCGGGGATTCTCAGTGCGTTGCAATGAGGGGCATGGTCGGCATGGGCGCGAGCGGCGGCAACGGGGCGGGCCTGTAGGCGGGGAGGGTACAAGGGGCGGCTCTATTGAGTCGTCGCTGCGGGCGGCAGCATCTCGGCATGACGACCGCCTTGCTGCCCATCGATCCCCGACGCCAATCCAAGTTTCTGTACTGGATGGGCTGGCGCGTCTGTGAGATCGCCGAGGCGACGGGCGAGAAGGAGAAAACGCTACACAGCTGGAAGGCCCGCGACAAGTGGGACCGGGCAGACAACGTCGAACGTATTGGCGGAGCCCTGGAAGCACGTCTGGTGCAGTTGATCCTCAAGGACAACAAGACCGGCGGCGATTTCAAGGAGATCGACCTGCTGCACCGCCAGCTTGAACGCCAGGCCCGCATTCAGCGTTACCAGGAAGGTGGTACCGAAACCGACCTCAACCCGAACCTCGCCAAGCGCAACGAGGGACCGAAGAAAAAAGCCCCGAAGAACGACATCAGCGAAGACCAGATCGAGCTGCTGCGCGAGGCGTTCATCGACGGCTGTTTCGACTACCAGAAAGACTGGTACCGGGCCGGCAACCAACGCACCCGCGTCATCCTCAAGAGCCGCCAGATCGGCGCCACGTACTACTTTGCCCGCGAGGCGTTCATCGACGCCCTGGACACCGGCCGCAACCAGATTTTTCTGTCGGCTTCGAAGAACCAGGCCTACCTGTTCCGTGGCTACATCCAGGCCTTCGCCCGGGAAGTCATCGGCGTCGAGCTGACCGGTGACCCGATTGTATTGCCCAACGGCGCCGAGCTGTTTTTCCTAGGGACCAACGCCCGTACCGCCCAGGGCTACCACGGCAATTTCTACTTCGACGAATTCTTCTGGACGTTCAAGTTCGAGGAGTTGAACAAGGTCGCCTCGGGCATGGCGATGCACAAGAAGTGGCGCAAAACCTATTTCTCGACCCCTTCGAGTATGGCCCACGAGGCGTACACCTTCTGGACGGGTGAGCGCTTCAACAAGGGCAAGCCGGCCGCGCAGCACACCAAGGTTGATGTGACCCACGGCGCGCTCCAGCAGGGGCGGTTCTGTGAGGACCGGCTGTGGCGCCAGATCGTCACCATCCTCGACGCGGAGCGGGGCGGCTGCGATCTATTCGACATCGAAGAGCTGCGTCGGGAGTACAGCCCCGAGGCGTTCGCCAACCTGCTGATGTGCGAGTTCGTCGATGACGGCGCGAGCATCTTCCCGCTGTCGGTATTGCAGTCCTGCATGGTCGATAGCTGGGTGGAATGGGCCGAGGACTACAAGCCGTTTGCCATGCGCCCGTTCGGCGACCGTCAGGTGTGGGTCGGCTATGACCCGGCCGAGACGGGCGATTGTTCCGGCCTGGTGGTGGCCGCGCCGCCACTGGTGCCGGGAGGCAAATTCCGCGTGCTCGAGCGCCACCAGTTTCGCGGCATGGACTTCGCCGCCCAGGCTGCTGCCATCAAGGGCGTGTGCGACCGCTACTGGGTGACCTACATCGGCATCGACGTCACCGGCCTCGGCAGTGGCGTGGCCCAGCTGGTACGCCAGTTCTTCCCGGCGGTGACCACCTTCAGCTACTCGCCCGAGGTGAAAACCCGCCTGGTGCTCAAGGCCTACGACGTGATCCACAAGGGGCGACTGGAGTTCGACGCCGGCTGGACCGACATGGCCCAGTCGCTCATGGCGATTCGCAAAACCATCACCGCAGGCGGTCGCCAGTTCACCTACACCGCCGGCCGCAACGACAACACCGGCCATGCCGACCTGGCCTGGGCGCTCTTCCACGCATTGCAGAACGAACCGCTCGAAGGGCAGACCGCTGCCAATACCGGGCGGATGGAGATTTACTGATGACCGAACAATTTGCCAGCCAGGAACTTTTGCCCGCCGCCCTCGATGCCGCCAGTGCGGGTACCCAAGTGTTTAGCTTCGGAGAGCCGACGCCGGTGCTGGGTGGGCGAGAGGTGTTCGATTACCTGGAGTGTTGGTTCAACGGGCGGTGGTATGAGCCGCCGCTGTCGCTCAACGGCCTTGCACGGTCGGTGGGGGCGAGCGTGCATCTGCATTCGGGGTTGATGTTCAAGCGCAACCTGTTGAGCAAGACCTTTATCCCGCATCCGATGTTGTCCCGGGCGGCTTTTGAGCAGTTCGCTCTGGATTTTCTGTGCCTGGGGAATGGGTACCTGGAGAAGCGCCGTTCGGTGTTGGGCAGCACTAGGCAACTGGTACCGTCGCTGGCGAAGTACATGCGGGTAGGGCCGGAGGGCCAGTTCTACCAAGTGCAAGGTTGGAAAAACGAGCACGCGTTTGAGCCAGGGAGTATTTTTCATTTGCGCGAGGCGGATTTGCATCAGGAGATTTATGGACTGCCGGAGTGGATCAGTGCGTTGCAGTCGGCGTTGTTGAACGAGTCAGCGACGCTGTTCCGGCGCAAGTATTACGAGAACGGGAGTCATGCGGGGTTCATTTTGTATATGACCGACGCGGCGCAGACTGAGGCGGACATCGACGCTCTGCGTAAGGCGCTAAAGGAGTCCAAGGGGCCGGGGAATTTTCGCAATTTGTTTGTGTATTCGCCGACGGGGAAAAAGGACGGGATTCAGTTGATTTCGGTCAGTGAGGTGGCGGCGAAGGATGAATTCAATTCGATCAAGAATCAGACCCGCGATGATGTGCTGGCGAGCCTGCGCATTCCGCCACAGTTGATGGGGATTGTGCCGCAGAACGCAGGTGGGTTTGGATCGATCAGGGAGGCGGCGCAGATCTATGCGGCCAACGAGCTGGGGCCAGTTCAGACACGAATGACGCAGTTGAATCAATGGATTGGAGAGGAGGTTTTGCGATTTAAACATTATGAGGCTGGGGGACAATATTAACTGCCTCACTGCGCAAACGGCATGCCGATTTGCTAACCTAATGTGGTAAAAAAAGGAATTTGTATGCGTAAATTGTTTGAGGCAAAGCAGTGGATTGGTGAATTTTTTACTGATAATAACTTTGATAATAGATTTAGCGGTAAGGTATTTTATAGTCCTGAAGATGGTGTAGTGCTTGAGTTTTGGATCGCGTCAAAGGAGCTTCCGGCAGACTCTAATGTAGTACATGGCATCCTTGAAACTGGTGAGAAATGCAGCCTAATTGGTGAGTTCTCTGTAGCGCAGTCTTCAATAAGTTTTAAGGGAGGGTTAACCATGCGAACAGGAAAGATCGGGTTTGCATGTTTGTTCCTTAATGATTTTGTCAGTGAAGTCGAGCTTTTTTATAGCTTTGATTTTTCGCTGACGAATTTACAGGAGTTCTTTTTTCCAAAAGGTTTTAAAGATCTTGTTAAATATTCAGAAGCGCCATTGAAGATTATAAAAACCGCATTTGGCGAAGTTAGGGTTACCAATAGCGCCAGTTTTGGTTCTCTGCATAATGATATAACTAAGCAGATTTATAGTTGGGATAAGAAAGCGCTTGAAGATCTTAAAGCTGCTTTTGCTAAAGTGAAGCTGGAAAATCCAAGTGCGATATTTATGCTAAAGAAGGATATTGAATATCGGCTCTCGGTGCATGTCAGTGGTGGTGCTGATTATAATAAGATATTTGAGTATATCGCTGCTTTGGCGGATTTGTTTGCGATACTGATCTATAGTCCCGTCCATCCGGAAAGTATTAGTGTCGATAGACTAGGCGTGGACGAAAAAAACCGAAGTCTCGATTTTTTTCCATCTAGTACCATAAGCGCTAAAACTCTGATGCTTAGCTCGCAACAGGCCTCTCATTTTCATCTGCCTATTACAGATAAAAAAGTGGATCTGGAATTATTGATCGGGAACTGGTTGGAATTTCCTGATCGTTTTTCGACGATTGTATCCGGCATTCAGACAGAGACAGGATTCAGGTACGTCCACTCATTGCATGGGGAGCTGGTTCTTTACGCAACTCAGTTTGAAGCGATTAGCTATGATGATAAGGTGAAAGAGAAATATGAGTATCCTTTGGGTGAGTATGGTTCTCATAACATCATGGTGGGAGTTAAAACAATATTTAGCAAATTTGGACGGTCCGACGTTGGAGGGGCTATATCGGATTTGCGTAACGAGATTGCACATGTTGGCCGGCCAAAAGTATTAATAAAGAAGATGTCGATGGAAGATCTAATATTGCTGTCGCAATATATGGAATTGACTATTATAGGCTATGTGCTTAAAAAAATTGGAGTGGAACCAACGCTTGTGCGACGTTATCAAGAAGAATTTTGTCCTAGATTATAGTTTGGCGTGGCCGGCTTCACCCATGCTTTACTTTCTTGAAGCTGGAGCCTTTATATGCATGCTTGGGGCTAAAGCCTGAGCCTTTTTAGGTATCAGTCGGTTGTGCGCAGGGCATCCTAACGTGCCCTCAATCTATACCTGAAGTGGACGCCGTACAACGAGGCTGGATCAACTGTGGGTTGTGACCTGTAAGTAAAGGCGGGGGCTTATTCCTCAGGATTTTCCGATAACTTAAGATGACAGATGTAGGTGATAGCATTCGCAGTGAATAGGTAACACAAATGTCCCCAGCTTAAAAACGTGAAGAAGAATACAAGTATCAAGCGGCAGTGCATGTTAGCGCCTTCTGGCTAAGGTGGCGAGACGACGAAAGGCCTGTGAGTTGTGTAATTCAGGTGCCGCATGACGTATCTGTTCTAATGCTTCGGACAGCTCTGCGGGAATGACGGATCCTTCAGTATTTCCTATAGTTGCATCGAAAAGTCTTAATGCTGCTGATGCTTTAATTCGACTTCTATCTAAATGCAATTGCGGATATCCATCCGGTCTGTCTCTAAATCCAAAATCTAATAGCGACCAGCAGTTAAACGGGACTAGAAATCTCTCGACGGCATCAACCGCTTCAGAAAATGCAGCGCCAGCTGAGGATGGTAGTTGGGCAAACGCCGAGCTTATTCCTGGAGTGGTTAGTGTACGTTCTTGAGGCCAAACTTTGGATAGGAAGGGAGAAACAGCATCTCGGAATGTAGAGTCCGGGGTAAACGATTCCTGCGCCGAAGAGGACTTTCCGATTTCCACCAAAAATCTTCGCACTATTTGCGCCGCGCTAACCCTAACCTCATCTTCAACAGAGCGTATAAGCTGCTGAGTTGTTGGGTGTGAAACGGCTGCTTTACGTGCTTTGAGAAACGACCATAAGGTTTCAAGAATGATGCTTGATAAAAGAGACTGTCTAGACTTTCGACCAAGACGTTGGTCGATTATTCTACTGAGAATTTGTGGTCCTATTATTTTAAGAACATCATGCGATTGAGTTCGACGAGCAATAGCCCGCCATAACGTAATAGTGCTGGAGTCGTTGCTTTCTAGAGCGGATACTAAATGCTTGCGGGTCCAATCTTCCTCTGCTCTAAGAAAATAACCCAAATTCTCAATAAGTCGATGTTTTATTATTAATCCAGATCTGCCAGTTGCAGTAATTAAGCTTTCTTGTAGTTCGCTTAATATCTTATTGCTTTTGAAGGGGGTCTTAGAGGTTTTCGTGATTTTGGGGCAAGCCTCAAGAAACACACTAACAAACCTTCCGGCTGCAGTATTTAAAGTGTCGAGATCTTTAGGTTCTTGATCCGTATTTGATTGAGCTGTCAAGTTAAGCTGGATTTCATCCGTCTCCCCATTCGCAGAATTTGTTACGCTAATAGCAATAGGGAAAAACTTACGCCAAATTAGCATAAAATTTGGTGATTTGACGACTATTTTTCGCCAGGTGGAGAGCCAGTGCGATATACTTTCTATTGCTTGGAAGGAGGTGTTTTCAGTCAGTTTAAGAAAAATTGTTAAGACTTGATTTCCCTGTTTCTTTAAATTTGTAGAAGGTTTATCAACCTCGTGCATTGAGTCTGAGCCGTGTGTCCAGCTAAAACGAGTCAGAACTAGCGGAAACTCATTAATACGTTCGTTTGTTGAGCTCAGATCGTGAAGTAATTTCAATACATTTTGTTCTGCGCGGATCCAATCAAGCGCACGTCCTGCCGGATCATCGTTCCATCCTCCATACGAAGATGACAGTGCTTTTTCGAGCTCCTGTAGACGGTTATCCCCGTCCATTAAATCGAATTTGTTGTCTGGGTTAGGTTTGACCCAGTATGCTTCTGATGAACCCAAAAATCCTTCATCAATATTATTCATTTCCTTGAGGTCTTGAAAATTTTCTAGGGTATCATTAAGCCAGTTTTGTGTATTTGCCGGTAATCTACCACCTGCAAGTTCAATTCGCCGTAATTCACGAGCAGACCAATATTTTCGGATGAGCTTCATCTCGTCGATCGAGGTGCTTGTTCCCCATTTGCTTGCTGGAGGTCCTTTTTTTATTCTTCGTATAATTAATTTTTGTGCTTCATTTGATAGTTCGTTAAATCGCACGGCGCGAAGCTTAGCTATTTCTGGATAATTGTGTAAATCCCAAAAATATTCTTCTCTAAGCGTAAGAAGAACTTCCTCGATATCGCGGCTGGGAATAATTTTGTCATCTTGGGAGAGAGAGGCCCAAAGTCTCATGTGTATAGGGTTGCTTGCTAATTTCCATTGCTGAACGAAATTAGAGGTTTTGAGGGTGTCCAACGTAGATAGTTGTTTTACCGTGGCGTGAAGTAGTTTCACCGAAGGGGCTATGCCTTCATGGAATTCGTCTTCATCTCTATCATGCTCACCGGATTTCCTAACGCTATATTCCACACGATGAAGTGCGCCTAACTTCCAAAGGTTTTTTTCACCATTCCATCCAATGCGTCTGGCAATGTCCATCCCTCTTTGTACGGCTGCATTCAAACTATTTATAAGGCTAATTAAAAAATCAGTATCGGTGATTGTGTCAATTCGTAAAATGCTAGGGTCCGCAAGTGAGGTGCTTGAAAGTTTGGTATATATTAAGTTTTCGAGAGTTGGACGGCTGTGTCGCGTGCTGCTAATTTTTTGGTTTGAGCTGCGTTTTTCTATGGTTAGGCTAGGAGTTACAAGTTTCGTGATCGCGTCTACTAAATCACCTGAACGATCTCCAGACTTAAGTCTTTCCCCTATTAGATAGATGTGTCCCGTCCTGAATAAGGTTTACACCTTCTGATCCGTTTTCAGGAGGGCGTAATGAAATCAGCAAAAAGGCGTAGTCAGCGCGACTACACGC
>NZ_FOKH01000028.1:0-88705 GCF_900111955.1 Pseudomonas sp. NFIX10
AAGAAAATCGTTCGCTGGCGCTATCAATGTTCAACCTTTTTGCGCCAGACATTTGTCGAGTGGGCTGCCCACAGCATCAATCAATCGGTATGGGCAGGGGCGTACTATCGCCAGCAGAAGGCCAAAGGCTGCTCTCATCAAGCAGCCCTGAGGGCACTGGCTTTTAAATGGATCAGGATCGTTTATCGGTGCTGGAATGCTGGATCCCAGTATGACGAGAGCGTCTATTTACAAGCCTTGGCCCGCCACGACTCGCCTTTGATAAGAGCACCGGAGGCAACGAAAGCATGTTGACGGAAGAGCTCAGGGCGTGAAGCAGACCTATTGATTCAAGGCTTAGAATTGCCAGGGGCCGCTCCGCGCCCCAGCGGGGATAAATCCCCTCGCCACAACGGCATGACCTTGCTGTTCTTATGCCAACACCGTCCACAACGCAAACCCGGCATACCAGAGCACCGCCGCACGCAGCAGCAATTCCCACAGCCGGTCCAAGCTATTGATGCCATCCGGCCCCGCGACAGGCTTGGGAATTTCGCCAGCCACCAGGCCGACCTTGTCGATGAGGTCGGCGGCGCTGATGTTCCAGTTCAACAGCTCATGCAGCATGACCCGGCTGACCGCGACGAAATTGCCCACCAGGGCGAAGCTTGCCGCCAGCAACCGCACCGGCACCCAATCGAAGGCATGGCGCATTTGCGCGGCCCGCTCGGCCACGCCAGGGTTCTGGCTGTGCTCGGCGGCCAGCGCCAGCAGTCGATAGCTCAAGGCCGCGACCGGGCCCAACACGAAGTACCAGAAAATCACCGCGAAAAAGCTCTGGTAGGCCTGCCACAACAAATGCCCCTGGACCCGCTCCAGCAATTGCTCACCGTCATCGGCCTCAATGTCCAGGTCGCGCTTGGCCACATGGGCTGCCGCTTGCAGGTCCTCCCGACGCCAGGCGTCGCGAAACGGCCCGAGGGCGGCCAGCAGATCGCCGCGCCCCAGGCTGTAAATCACCACCAGCAAATGCACCGGCAGCGCCAGCAGACCGTAGGTCACTGGCTCCAGCACCCACAAAAGCAGCGCCAACACGGCCACGGGCAGCAGGACCAGCACCGTCAGCACCAGCCAGGGTCGGTTGACCCACCGTGGGTTCGCCTCGAGCTTGTTCAGCTCGCGCAGCCAACCGCCGTCGCGCTGGACCCGCTGGCGCAAGGCCGAGAATTTCTCGATCCAGACGGCCAGCAGCAACACCAGAAAACTCATTGTCCTTCCCCTTCTGTCAGGGCCGCGCGATAGCGCGCCCAGTCGAATGCCGGTCCCGGATCGGTCTTGCGCCCCGGTGCGATGTCGCTATGCCCGCAGATACGCTGCACAGTGATCGCCCTGAACGCCGCTTGCAACTGCCGGGTCAGGTCCACCAATGCGACATATTGCGCGTCGGTGAACGGCAGATCATCCGTGCCCTCAAGCTCGATGCCCAGGGAAAAATCGTTACAGGTCTCACGCCCCTCGAAGCACGAGACGCCCGCATGCCACGCACGATCCAGACAAGAGACAAATTGGGTCACGGCGCCGTCACGCTCGATCAGAAAATGCGCAGAAACCCGCAGGTCGGCGATACCGGCAAAGTAGGGATGTTCCGTGACATCCAGACGATTCTGGAAGAATTCCTGCACCTTGCCGGTGGCGAATTGTGCCGGGGGCAGGCTGATGTTGTGGATCACCAGCAGGGAGATTTCGCCTTCGGGGCGCGCATTGAAGTTGGGCGATGGGCAATGACGCACCCCTTCGCACCAACCGCTCGCGGAGTCCAACTGCATACAGGTTCCTTCGATGACGACGGTGAATGTCGTCAGTATGCCGTGATCGGACCGGGCTGCGCGATCACTTGCCGCGATTGAGCTGGCGCAGATTGCCCAGCACCGACTCCAGCGCCCGGTCGAACAACAGGGTGTCGTCCAACAGCCGCGCCGCGCCGCGACGAAACTCCAGGGCCAGGCTGGTGCGGCTGTGCTCCAGCACCTTGAGGCCGGTGCGATTGACGAAGACGTATTTGCCGGTGGCCTCGATGATCGCCGCCAGCTTGCAACGCAGGGTATTGTCATCGTCCTCCTGGAACTCGACCCAGCTTCCCAGGTGCAACTGGTCGACCTGCAGCAGGCCGACATCATCCGCCGGCAAATGCACCGCCACGCTCTCCCCCGCCGTTTTTTGCGGAGGGCGCAGGACGATTTTTTCCAGCACCTCGACCATGACTGGCGAATCGAACGGCTGGGCCTGTTCCGTTGCCTGGCCCGTGCGTTCGAGCGCCTGCACATGCAGGACTTCCAGCTCACTGAAAAACTCGCTGGTGGCGAACGGGTCGAACGCCGAACGGCTCAGGCCTTCACGCAGGGCCTTGAGCAGCTCCGGCACCATCGCCAGCAAACGCAGGCCGGCGTCCGGTTCGTCATGCGGCTGGACGCTCCAGATCAAATGCTCCAGGGTCAGGACGTCGGCCTGCCACTCGGCGGAGTACTTGCCGTGCTTGAAACAGGTCAGCAACAACACCTGGCTCCAGGCGTGTTGCACGAACTCCACCACGGCTTGCGGCAAGACTTTGCCCAGCATCACCTGGTTCAGCGCCCCTTCGACCCGCTGGCGCGCCAGTTCGGCCTTGGCCCGGCCCTCTTCGGCGTCGCGGATACGCTGCTCGAGTAACTCGCTGCGCCGCCGCTCGTCACTGGTGAAGGCCAGGAAATCGGCCAGCAGCTCGGAGAAAATCGCCGGGTCATCGACGAAATCATTCAGCAGGCGCTGCACGACCTGTTCGATGCGCAAATACAGGCTGTCGCGCTGATGATCGTCGCAATCGCCCCAGCCCATGGCGGCGGCCGCGATTTCGTTCAGCAGCCGCCGGGCCGGATGATTGCCACGGCTGAAGAAGCTCTTGTCCTGCACCGCGACCTTGAGCATCGGGATCTGCAGGCGGCCGATCAGGGCCTTGAAGGAGTCTGGGAGGTTATGGTCGTCGAGGATGAACTCGAACATCATCGAGATCAGGTTGATCACGTCTTCATCGGCGCCTTCGACCACCCGGGACTTGCCACTCCTGACGCTGACCCGGGTCAACAGTTGTTCGAGCTGGCTACGCAGGTCGAATTCGTCCTGCACGGCAGGCGCTGGCACGTACTGCTGCAAATGCGAGAGCAGCCGCAGCAGGTCACGGGTCGAGATCGGCTGGGGCGGCGCGCTGGCTTCCAGGGTCGGCGCCACACTGCCACGCACTTGCATCAGCAGCTTCTGCAAGGCGGCGAACACTTCCTGCACGCTGTCGTCGACCTCGGCATCGCTGGGCTGGGCAGCGATTTCGGCGTTGGGCCTGGGAGTATCCTCGGAGCGATCCGACGCCCGGCGCGCCGGGGTCACCTTGAGCTCCGGCAAGATGCCCGTGGCGGCCAGCAGTTGGTTGGCCTCGGTATAGAGCTGGTCGCACTCGCTGAGCACATAACGCTCGAAGAGCTTGAGCAGGATCAGCTTGACCTTGATGCCCACGCCCAGGTTACGCCCGGCCTGCAGGAACTTTTCGCACAGCAGTGCCGGGCTCAGGGGGTTGTACTGGTTGGCCAGCGGTCGGTCCAGCAGTACACCGAGCCGGGCCGTCAGTTGCTCCAGCGACACGCCATCGCGCCTGAGCACCCGAGTGACCATGGCCTCGACCGCCAGATGACGTTCCAGCTCATCGTGGGAACGCTGTGCCTGGCCGTCCGGCGCCAGGGCGGGCGCCAGGCTGGCGTGGGTCAGGTCGTACTGGGCCAGGCTGACGAAGGTCTCGAAAAACTGCTCGATGAATTCCCGCTCGATGCTTTTGCGCTTCAGGCGCAGGTCCCGCATGGCCTCGAAGTACAGGTTCTGCTCGACGTCGTCGCGCGCCCGGTCGGCCATTTCAAACAAGGTGTCGTCGGCGTTATCGAACAGCCCCTGCAAGCCCAGGCGCAGCTGTTGGGCGGCCTTGTCGCGAACCTGAAGCAGAATCACAGGCAGGCGGGCGAGCGGCGAACGATTCGCCTGATCGGTAGCCACCTTGTGCAAAGGCACTACATTCCCGTCGTTGTGCATCCTGGCCTCCTGAAACGGTTTTCGGTTCGCAACGTCAAAGCTATGACGTCAATCGAAAGGCGGATTATCGGGTAAAACAACCCTGTCGTACCAGCAGACTCTGTGAACCAGCTCGAAATACGGCGCAAATAAGTGACCGGGAAAATGAGGAAATGTTGCGAGGACGCGACCAAATGCAGGTTTCGACACCCTATAATCACGCCACTTTGTTTGTGGAGCCCGTTATGCCGAATCTACGCCTCGCCGATCTGACCGCCGAAATCGAAGCCAACGTGCGCCGTGCGTTGCTTGAAGACATCGGCAGCGGCGACATCACCGCGCAACTGATCCCCGCCGAACGCCTGGCCAAGGCCACCATCATCACCCGCGACGCGGCGATCATCAGCGGCACGGCCTGGGTCGATGCCGTGTTCCGGCAACTGGATCCGCGTGTCGCGGTGCATTGGCAAGTGCACGACGGCGACCGGGTCACTCCCGATCAGGCGCTGTTCCACCTGGAGGGCCCGGCCCGCTCGTTGCTGACCGGCGAACGCAGCGCCCTGAACTTCCTGCAAATGCTCTCGGGCGTCGCCACGCGGGCCCGTTACCTGGCCGACTTTGTCGCCGGGACCCAGGTCAAGCTGCTGGACACCCGCAAGACCCTGCCCGGGCTGCGCCTGGCCCAGAAGTACGCGGTCACCTGCGGTGGCTGCCATAATCACCGCATCGGCCTGTACGACGCCTTCCTGATCAAGGAAAACCACATCGCCGCCTGCGGCGGAATCGCCCAGGCCATCGCGGCCGCCCACAAGATCGCACCGGGCAAACCGGTGGAAATCGAAGTGGAAAGCCTGGCGGAGTTGAACGAAGCGCTGGCGGCCAGCGCCGACATCATCATGCTCGACGAACTGAGCCTGGACGACATGCGTGAAGCCGTGCGCCTCAATGGCGGCAAAGCGAAGCTGGAGGCCAGCGGCGGGATCAACGAAAGCACGTTGCGCCCGATCGCCGAGACCGGGGTGGACTACATCTCGATCGGCGCGATGACCAAGGATGTGAAGGCAGTGGATCTGTCGATGCGCTTGAGCCTCTGACAACAAAAAACGCCAGCCTTGAAAGGCTGGCGTTTTTTTCAGACCACCAGATTGTTCATCTCGCAGTACTCATCCCATTCCACACCCAACACCTCGGCCGCTTCCTTGTGCAACGCAAGGCGCTGTGCCTCGAATTCTTCAGGCGTGCTGGTGTACTTGAGCGTCAACTCCCAGGGTTGCAGCCCCTGGGCTTCGGCCTCGTCCTCGAATGCCCATTGGATCTGATCCTTCTGATCGTCGGCGGACAAGTCCTTGATCTCTTCCAGCAACTGGGGCGCATCCAGCACGTACTTCTTCAGCGCTTCTTCGTGCCTGGCTTCCTGGGTCAATGCTTTAACAGTCATGGCGTTCTCGTTGATCGGGGGAATGGAAGATGGATCTGGATCATCAAGGATCTCTCTGACGCAAAAAACCGTGTGAAGCCCGGTTTATCTGGCCTTCAGAACCATTCGTGGATCATCTGAAAACTGCTGGGCGATGCACATGCAGGCAACGAATATAGGATGTTTTGCCGACGATTTACACGGTTCTTTACATCTATCCCACAAAAAAACCTGTGCAGAAGAAGCGCTGCGGACCCTGGAACATCTGTCAAAATAACCAGACATAGCCATGTGCCATGCCGGCACTTCACAAGGAACCCAGTGATGCGCAGCTTTTCGAAACGCTCGTCGATCCAACTTGCCACCGCGACCTTGCTGCTTGGCAACCTGACCTTGACTGACGTTGCTCAAGCGGCGGTTGAAGTCTCCTCCGATGGGCCGTCTTACCACGACTTTATTCCCGCCCTTCACTACGACCAATCCGATAAGTACAAGCTCGTCAAGACCGATGTCAGCGCCAGCGTCCTGGAAAGCCTGCCGAAAAGCGTGAAGAACAATACCGACGAACTGGAAAACCAGAAGCGCACCCTCAGCGAGCAGGCCCGTCAGATCGAAGAACTCAAACGCAACAGCGGCTCCAGTTCCACCTCCAGCAGCAAAGAGATTGACGAACTCAAGCGCACCATCAAGGAACAGGAACGCGACCTGAACGACCTTGGCAAACAAGTGGAAGAACTCAAGCGCAATAGCGGCTCCAGTTCGAGTTCGAGCAACAGCGAGATTTCGTCCCTGAAACGGGAACTCAGCGATCAGGATCGAGAGATGGACCAGCTCAAACGCACGGTCGAGGAACTGAGCAGGAAGGTGAAATAACGAGGGGAAATCTTGCCCGAGACAGGAATCGAACCTGCGACCTTCGCGTTACGAGTGCGCTGCTCTACCGACTGAGCTACACGGGCGGTGGCTAAAACTAGCACCGTCTCCGGTGGCCAGGCAACCTGCCTGGCCGGGATTTTCGTCACACAGCAAAACGCCCCGAACCAGTCGGGGCGTTTGCTTGTTCAGCGCTTAGGCGATGGGGTGATTAAACGCCCGATGCCTTGGCTGCTGCGACGTCCTTGATGGACAGCTTGATACGGCCGCGGTTGTCCACGTCCAGTACCAGCACTTCCACTTCCTGGCCTTCCTTGAGGATGTCGGTCACTTTCTCGACGCGAGCATCGCTCAGCATGGAGATGTGAACCAGACCGTCCTTGCCCGGCAGGATGTTGACGAACGCGCCGAAGTCGACGATGCGTTCAACCTTGCCGACGTAGATCTTGCCGATCTCGGCTTCGGCAGTGATGCCCAGGACGCGCTGGCGTGCCGCTTCTGCCGCTTCCTTGGTTTCGCCGAAGATCTTGATCGAACCGTCGTCTTCGATGTCGATCGAAGCCTTGGTTTCTTCACAGATCGCACGGATGGTCGCGCCGCCTTTACCGATGACATCACGGATTTTGTCGGTGTCGATTTTCATCGCGATCATGGTCGGAGCATTTTCCGACAGCTCGGTACGGGACTGACCGATGATCTGGTTCATCTGGCCGAGGATGTTCAGGCGCGCTTCCAGGGCTTGGCCCAGGGCGATTTCCATGATCTCTTCGGTGATGCCCTTGATCTTTATGTCCATCTGCAGTGCGGTAACGCCCTTGGCGGTACCGGCCACTTTGAAGTCCATGTCGCCCAGGTGGTCTTCGTCACCCAGGATGTCGGTCAGAACGGCGAATTTCTCGCCTTCTTTCACCAGCCCCATGGCGATACCGGCAACCGGGGCCTTCATCGGCACACCAGCGTCCATCAGGGCCAGGGAAGCGCCGCAGACCGAAGCCATCGAGCTCGAACCGTTGGACTCGGTGATTTCCGATACCACGCGAATGGTGTACGGGAACACGTCAGCGGCTGGCAGCATGGCCTGAACCGAACGACGGGCCAGACGGCCGTGACCGATTTCGCGACGACCGGCGCCACCCATGCGACCACACTCGCCCACCGAGAACGGCGGGAAGTTGTAATGCAGCATGAACGGGTCTTTCTTCTCGCCTTCCAGGGTGTCCAGCAGTTGCGCGTCGCGGGCGGTGCCCAGCGTGGCAACGACCAGGGCCTGGGTTTCGCCACGGGTGAACAGTGCCGAACCGTGGGTCTTGGGCAGGACGCCAACTTCGATGTTCAGCGGACGTACGGTGCGGGTGTCGCGACCGTCGATACGCGGCTTGCCGTTGACGATGTTTTCGCGAACGGTGCGGTATTCGATTTCACCGAAAGCAGCTTTCACTTCAGCGGCAGACGGCTGGCCTTCTTCACCGGACAGCTTGGCAACGACCTGGTCTTTCAGCTCGCCCAGGCGCGCATAACGGTCGGCCTTGACGGTGATGGTGTAGGCCTGGGAGATCGCTTCGCCGAACTCGGCACGGATCGCAGCCAGCAGTTCAGTGGCTTCGGCTTGCGGAGCCCAGGTCCAGGTTGGCTTGGCGGCTTCGGCGGCCAGTTCCTTGACGGCGTTGATCACCACCTGGAACTCATCGTGGGCGAACAGCACGGCGCCCAGCATCTGGTCTTCGGTCAGCTCTTTGGCTTCGGATTCAACCATCAGCACGGCTTCGGAAGTACCGGCCACGACCATGTCCAGGCTCGAGGCTTTCAGTTGCTCGTAAGTCGGGTTCAGCAGGTAGCCGGTGCTTTCGTGGAACGCGACGCGGGCAGCGCCGATCGGGCCATCGAAAGGAATGCCGGAGATGGCCAGGGCAGCCGAGGTACCGATCATCGCAGCGATGTCCGGATCGGTTTTCTTGCTGGTGGACACGACGGTGCAGACAACCTGCACTTCGTTCATGAAGCCTTCTGGGAACAGCGGACGGATCGGACGGTCGATCAGTCGGGAAGTCAGGGTTTCTTTCTCGGAAGGACGGCCTTCGCGCTTGAAGAAACCGCCAGGGATCTTACCGGCAGCGTAAGTCTTTTCCTGGTAGTGAACAGACAGAGGGAAGAAACCCTTGCCTGGATCGGCTTGCTTGGCACCGACAACGGTCACCAATACGCTGACGTCGTCGTCAACGGTGACCAGCACTGCGCCGGAGGCCTGACGGGCGATACGGCCAGTCTCGAGGGTAACGGTCGACTGACCGAACTGGAATTTTTTGATTACCGGGTTCACGGTGTCCTACCTTCTTTGTGGCTCTTGGGGAACTTGTCTTCTTGCGAAATTCTTGGGCAATGACGGGAATCGGCCCGACGCTTGTCCAGGGTAAAACGTGTATCCAGATAAAACTTGAGGCTGGGAGCCTGCCATGCGCCAGCGG
Organism: Pseudomonas sp. NFIX10; assembly: GCF_900111955.1. Lineage (NCBI taxonomy): Bacteria > Pseudomonadati > Pseudomonadota > Gammaproteobacteria > Pseudomonadales > Pseudomonadaceae > Pseudomonas > Pseudomonas sp. NFIX10. Next base: position 8,815 of record NZ_FOKH01000028.1, read on the forward strand.
GATACCCACTGACGCACGACAGACCACCAACCTCTAGCGCAATCGCTTGTTAGCGACGCAGACCCAGGCGAGCGATCAGAGCGCTGTAACGGCTCACGTCCTTGCCTTTCAGGTAGTCCAGCAGCTTACGACGCTGGTTTACCATGCGGATCAGACCACGACGGGAGTGGTGATCCTTACCGTTGGCCTTGAAGTGACCTTGCAGTTTGTTGATGTTGGCGGTCAGCAGTGCAACTTGCACTTCTGGCGAACCAGTGTCACCAACAGCTTGCTGGTAGTCAGCTACGATTTGAGCTTTTTCTTGAACGTCGAGAGCCATGAGGCAATCCTTCTAGTCAGGAAACTGTTCCGAGGAAACAGCTTCAACAGGCCAGGGACAAATCCCTGTATCTATAAATGAGTAGTGACCGTGCCTGTTAACAGCCACACTCGCCAACCTGCTGTTACGCAGGCTGGTTCCGGTCATTCCGACCGAATCAGTCGACGCGGCGCAATGCGCCCGTCTTCGCTCACTTCACCGATACCGATGAAACGACCGTTGTGATCCTGTACCCGGACCATGCCGAACTTCGGCGCATCCGGGGCGCGTACCGGCTGGCCGTTGAGCCAGTAGAACGCACTGTGTTCCGAGAACTGCAGGAGCGGCCAATCCAGCAACCCGCTGTCCGATGGCATCAGGAAACGGTCGACCGCTTCGTTGCCGCCTTCGGCATGCACCGCTTCGAGCTCTTCCAGCGTGACCGTCTGGGCCAACGTGAAAGGCCCGGCCTGGGTCCGTCGCAATTCTGCCACGTACGCGCCACAGCCGAGCTGCTCACCGATATCCTCCACCAGGGTCCGGATATAGGTGCCTTTGCTGCAATCCACAGCCAGCCGCGCAGTATTACCGTCAAAGGCCAGCAATTCCAAGCGCGCAATAGTAACAGAACGCGGTTCGCGCTCCACTACTTCGCCTGCACGGGCCAGTTTATACAACGGCTGCCCATCACGCTTCAAAGCGGAGTACATCGGCGGTATCTGGCTGATTTGCCCGCGAAAACCCGGCAAGACCGCTTCGATATCCGCCTGACCAACGGTCACCGGGCGCTCCAGCAAAACCTCGCCTTCGGCATCCGCCGTGGTGGTGGTCTTGCCCAGTTGCGCCAGGGTTTCGTAACCCTTGTCGGAATCGAGCAGGTACTGGGAAAACTTGGTCGCCTCGCCAAAGCACAGTGGCAGCACGCCGGTGGCCAGCGGATCGAGGCTACCGGTGTGCCCGGCCTTTTCAGCATTGAGCAGCCAGCGAACCTTCTGCAACGCCGCGTTGGAGGTGAACCCCAGCGGCTTGTCGAGCAGGATGATACCGCTGACGTTACGACGGATACGTTTGACCTGAGCCACCGATTACTCCTTGGTGTCTTCGGGGTCAGCCGCAACCGGGTGCTGGCTGTCTTGCGCCACGGCGCGCTCGATCAGTGCCGACAGATGCGCACCCCGTGCGACGCTTTCGTCGTAGTGGAAGTGCAGCTGTGGGACGCTGCGCAGCTTCATCTCCCGGGCCAGCTGCATACGCAGGAAGCCGGCGGCCGAGTTGAGCACCTTGATGCTCTGGGCGATTTCTTCGGCGCTGTCCTGACCCATCACGGTGATGAAGATCTTGGCGTGACCGACGTCACGGCTGACTTCCACTGCGGTGATGGTGACCAGGCCGACGCGCGGGTCTTTGACTTCGCGACGGATCAGTTGGGCCAGCTCGCGCTGCATCTGATCGCCGATTCGTTGGGTACGGCTGTATTCTTTTGCCATGTCTTGTTACCTGTTACTGCCCCACGGTGAAACCCGCGAGGTCTGAAAGCGGCAAACGCCCGGCCTGGCAAAAGCCAGACCGGGCGTTGCGTTTAGAGTCCGCCAGCCAGGCAGTGCATGTTCATGCGACTGCCCAGTGCGGCTCTTGAAGTGCGCGAGTCAGAGGCTGCGAGCAACCTGGACCTTCTCGAAGACCTCGATCTTGTCGCCGACCTTGACGTCGTTGTAGCTCTTGACGCCGATACCGCACTCCATGCCGGCACGTACTTCGGAAGCGTCATCCTTGAAGCGGCGCAGGGATTCCAGCTCGCCTTCGAAGATCACGATGTCTTCACGCAGTACACGGATCGGACGGTTACGGTGAACGACACCTTCGATCACCATGCAACCGGCGATGGCGCCAAACTTCGGCGAACGGAACACGTCGCGAACTTCGGCCACGCCCAGGATGTTCTCCCGCACGTCGCTGCCCAGCATACCGGTCAACGCTTTCTTGACGTCTTCGATGATGTCGTAGATCACGTTGTAGTAACGCATATCCAGGCCTTCCTGCTCGACGATCTTGCGAGCGCCGGCATCGGCACGCACGTTGAAGCCGAACAGTACAGCGTTGGAAGCCAGTGCCAGGTTGGCATCGGATTCGGTGATACCACCGACACCGCCGCCGACCACACGCACTTGCACTTCGTCGTTACCCAGGCCATTCAAGGCGCCGTTCAACGCTTCGAGCGAACCACGGACGTCGGATTTGAGGACGATGTTGAGCGTCTTCTTCTCTTCCTGACCCATGTTCTCGAAGATGTTTTCCAGCTTGCCGGCGTGAGCGCGAGCCAGTTTGACTTCGCGGAACTTGCCTTGACGGAACAGAGCCACTTCACGGGCTTTCTTCTCGTCAGCCACAACGCTCATCTCGTCGCCAGCATCCGGGGTGCCGTCCAGGCCGAGGATCTCGACCGGGATAGCCGGACCGGCTTCCTTGATGGACTTGCCGTTCTCGTCGAGCATGGCGCGCACGCGGCCATAGTTCGAGCCGACCAGCACCATGTCGCCTTGACGCAAGGTACCGTCCTGGACCAGGACGGTCGCCACCGGGCCACGGCCCTTGTCGAGACGGGACTCAACGACCACACCACGGCCAGGAGCCGAAGGCGTAGCGGTGAGTTCCAGAACCTCGGCCTGCAACAGAACGGCTTCGAGCAGTTCGTCGACGCCGGTACCCATCTTCGCCGAGACCGGAACGAATGGAGTGTCGCCACCCCACTCTTCGGAGGTCACGCCGTGGACCGACAGTTCGCTACGGATGCGATCGAGATCGGCGCCCGGCTTGTCGATCTTGTTCACCGCAACCACCAGCGGCACACCAGCTGCCTGGGCATGCTGAACGGCTTCGATGGTTTGCGGCATGACGCCGTCGTCCGCTGCAACCACCAGGATCACGATGTCGGTCGCCTTGGCACCACGGGCACGCATTGCGGTAAACGCGGCGTGACCCGGGGTGTCGAGGAACGTCACCATGCCGCGGTCGGTTTCAACGTGGTAGGCACCGATGTGCTGGGTAATGCCGCCCGCTTCACCGGCCGCCACCTTCGCACGACGAATGTAGTCGAGCAGGGAGGTCTTACCGTGGTCGACGTGGCCCATGACGGTCACGACCGGTGCACGGGAAACCGCCTCACCTTCAAACTTCAGGGACTCGGCCAGGGAATCTTCCAGGGCGGTGTCGCTGACCAGGGTCACTTTGTGGCCCAGCTCTTCAGCAACCAGTTGGGCAGTTTCCTGGTCCAGTACCTGGTTGATGGTGGCTGGCGTACCCAGTTTGAACATGAACTTGATGATTTCAGCAGCCTTAACCGACATCTGCTGGGCCAGATCGCCCACAGTGATGGTCTCGCCGATCTTCACTTCACGCACGACAGGGCCGGTAGGGCTCTGGAAACCGTGGGCGTTGCGTTTCTTCAGCTTGGCCTTGCCGCGACCGCCGCGACGGAAGCCATCGCTTTCCTCGTCGGTGGTACGTGGCGCAACACGAGGTGCTGGTGCCTTTTCCTTGACCGATGCACGATGAGGCGCGTTCTTGCGCTCGCCATCGCCACTGCCACGACGGTTGTCGTCGGCACGTGGCTTGTCTGGACGACGCTGTTCATCGCGCTTGCGGGTATCGGCCGGAGCCGGCGCCGGAGCCACGACGGGCACCGCTTCGCGCACAGGTTCGGCGACCGGGGCAACAGCCTCGACGGCTTCTACCGGAGCGGTTTGCGCAGCAGCAGGCTGGCGGCGCGCTTCTTCTTCGGCGCGACGCTTGGCTTCTTCTTCAGCCTTCTGACGAGCAGCATTTTCTACTGCGCGACGTTCTTCCTGTTCGCGTTTGCGCTCGGCTTCGATTTCTTCCGGGCTGCGTTGTACGAAGACTTTCTTCTTGCGTACTTCAACGCTGATGCTTTTGCTACCGGCAACACGCAGGGTGCTGGTGGTTTTACGCTGCAGAGTGATCTTGCGCGGTTCTTCCACTTTAGCCTTGTGACTGCTCTTCAAGTGAGTCAGCAGGGACTGCTTCTCACTGTCGGTCACATGTTCCTCGGCGGCGGTGTGCGGCAGACCTGCCTCACGCATCTGCTGCAACAGGCGCTCTACCGGTGTTTTGACCTCATCGGCCAGTTGTTTCACCGTGACTTGCGTCATGCACTTCTCTCCTCAGGCCGCGCCTAATTACTCGAACCAGTGGGCTCGGGCGGCCATGATCAACTTGCCGGCACGATCATCGTCAATGCCGTCGATGTCGAGCAGATCGTCAATAGACTGCTCGGCCAGGTCTTCGCGGGTAATTACGCCGCGCACCGCCAGTTCCATCGCCAAATCCTTGTCCATGCCCTCAAGCGAGAGCAGGTCTTCGGCCGGATGGGCGTCTGCCAGCTTTTCCTCAGTAGCGATGGCTTTGGTCAACAAACGATCCTTGGCCCGAGCGCGAAGCTCGTTGACGATTTCCTCGTCAAAGCCGTCGATGTTGAGCATTTCCTCCACCGGTACGTAGGCAATCTCTTCCAGGCTGGTAAAGCCTTCATCCACCAGCACCTGCGCCAGTTCTTCATCGACTTCAAGCTCTTCGATGAAGTTGCGCAGGATATCGCCGGTTTCAGCTTGCTGTTTAGCCTGGATGTCCGATTCGGTCATCACGTTCAGGGTCCAGCCAGTCAATTGGCTGGCCAGACGCACGTTCTGACCACCGCGACCGATGGCCTGAGCCAGATTGTCTGCGCCAACGGCGATGTCCATGGCGTGGGCATCTTCGTCGACGATAATTGCCGCCACTTCAGCAGGCGACATGGCATTGATCACGAACTGAGCCGGGTTGTCGTCCCACAGGACGATGTCCACGCGCTCGCCGCCCAACTCGCCGGATACGGCCTGGACACGCGAACCACGCATGCCAATGCAGGCACCTTGCGGGTCGATGCGCTTGTCCTTGGAGCGGACCGCGATCTTGGCACGCGAACCCGGATCACGGGAGGCGGCCATGACTTCGATCAGGCCTTCAGCAATTTCCGGCACTTCGATGCGGAACAACTCGATCAGCATTTCCGGCGCTGTACGCGACAGGATCAGCTGCGGGCCCCGATTCTCGGTGCGGATTTCCTTGAGCAGCGCACGCAAACGCACGCCAACCCGGAAAGTTTCGCGAGAGATGATGTCTTCGCGAGCCAGCAACGCTTCGGCGTTGTTGCCCAGGTCGACGATCACGTTGTCGCGGGTGACCTTTTTCACGGTGCCGGAGATGATTTCCCCCAGGCGCTCGCGATAAGCGTCGACCACTTGTGCACGCTCGGCTTCGCGAACTTTCTGCACAATAACCTGCTTGGCAGTCTGTGCAGCGATGCGACCGAACTCAATGGATTCGATTTTTTCTTCGACGACATCACCGACCTTGGCGCCCGGATGCGTTTCTGCAACCTTGCTTGGCCAGGTTTCGATAGCCGGATCGTCCAGGTCGGCTTCCTCGACGACCGTCCAGCGACGGAAAGTCTCGTAGGCACCCGTGTGGCGATTGATCTCCACACGCAAATCAACTTCGTCTTCGAACCGCTTCTTGGTAGCAGTGGCCAGAGCCAGCTCCAGCGCTTCAAAAATAACGTTAGCCGGTACGCCCTTTTCATTGGATACCGACTCAACAACCAGCAGTACTTCTTTGCTCATCGTACGCCTCGCCTTTCGCAAGCCATTGGATCCGCGGGATCCGCAGTATCTGGCACGTATCAGTCAAAACTGGGAATAATGTTGGCCTTGTCGATCATATCGATCGGCAACAGGAACTCATGGTCATCTACCTGCACCACGACGTCCTGCTCTTCTACACCGCGCAGAAGGCCTTGGAAGTTGCGTCGACCTTCGAAAGGCGAGCGCAGCTTGATCTTCACTTGTTCACCGGCAAACAAAGCGAACTGTTCAAGTGTGAACAGGGGGCGCTCCATGCCAGGCGAGGAAACTTCAAGGGTGTATTCGGAGGTGATTGGATCTTCGACATCCAGTACACCGCTGATCTGACGGCTGACGATGGCGCAATCGTCCACCAGCACGCCGCCTTCCTTATCGATATAAACGCGCAACAGTGAGTGGCGACCTTGAGCCGAAAACTCAATACCCCAGCATTCATAGCCAAGGGCCACGACCACCGGGGCCAACAAGGCCTGCAACTGTTCTAGCTTGCTCGACACCTGAACCCCCTCGTGCATGTTTGTGCATGCTGTGCAAATAAAAAAAAATGGGCGAATCGCCCATCCCTGAAACGCCGTCGAATAGCGGCGTTATAAAGTGTCCAGCTAACAAAAAGCCCCTTGGAAGGGGCCCCTGAAACTGGTTGCGGGAGCCGGATTTGAACCGACGACCTTCGGGTTATGAGCCCGACGAGCTACCAGACTGCTCCATCCCGCGACAAAGCTGGGGCGGAAGTATACGACCGATCCTTTACAGGGTCAATGTAACCCTTCCACCTACAAGAAAGCCCGCAATCGCGGGCTCTCCTGATAATTGGTACCGAGAAGGGGACTCGAACCCCTACACCCTATGGGCACAACCACCTCAAGGTTGCGTGTCTACCAATTCCACCACCTCGGCAATACAGCGTTTGAAACCTTCTTACTTCTGCTCTTGAGCTGGAGGCACGTCAGTCGCCGGGTTGGCCGACTTTTGCTCTTGAAGCACCGGGACATCATCAGAAGCCGGTTGTTGCTTGGGCGCTTCCAGTACCGCTGGGTTTGGCAAACCTACTTGAGTCAGCTCGTGAGCTTTCTCTTTAGCAAAGTAACCTAACCCTAAGCTGGTCATGAAGAAACCGGCGGCAAGTATAGCAGTAAACTTACTAAGAAAGGTAGAGGAACCTTGGCTTCCGAACACAGTATTTGAAGCACCTGCACCGAAAGACGCACCAGCATCCGCACCTTTACCCTGCTGCAGCAATACGAGAGCAACTACGCCCAGTGCACCCAGCAGATGAAAAACGACTACGACTGTTTCCAGCATTTTTTCAGTTTCCCGCGGCGCGACAGATCGCACCGAACTCATCTGCATTCAGGGACGCTCCACCAATGAGCCCCCCATCGATATCCGGCATGCCGAACAGTTCGGCCGCATTGGCCGCCTTCACGCTGCCGCCGTATAGAAGCCGCACACCTCGTGCCACTTCAGAATTCTCTTCCGCCAACTGCGCGCGGATGGCTGCGTGCACATCCTGCGCCTGTTGCGGCGAAGCCGTCAGCCCGGTACCAATGGCCCAGACCGGCTCGTAGGCAATGACTGCCTTTGCAAAAGCACCGACACCCAGGTCTTCGATGATGCTGCCGAGCTGACGCCCGACAACCTCGAGGGTCTTGCCGGCTTCACGCTGCGCGAGGGTTTCCCCTACACACAACACCGGAATCAGACCACAGGCCTGGGCCGCAGCAAACTTGCGGATCAAGGTCTTGTCCTGCTCGCCCATGATCTGGCGACGCTCGGAATGTCCAACCAGGACCAGGGAGCAACCTGCATCCACCAACTGACTCGGTGCAATCTCACCGGTCAACGCACCCTGCATGGATTCCACCGCAGAGTTCTGCGCGCCGACCGAAATCGACTTGCCTTTCAAGCCATCAATCACTTGATTGATATACAAGCAAGGCGGGAATACCGCGACGTCAACACCGCTTGGCAAGGCCAGATGACGAAGGCCATTGATCAGCTCAGCGACGCTGGCGCGGGTACCGTGCATCTTCCAGTTACCAGCTACCATAGGGCGACGCATGCTGTACCTCGTCGGTCAAAGTGGGCGCAGATGTTACCCAACCGATTCATGACTGGCAAGCCGAATTCAGGCAGAAACTTCAGTAACCAGTTTTGCCAGCTCTTCGGCATAACCGCGAACTTGCGCTTCGTCCTCGCCTTCGACCATGACACGCACCAAAGGCTCTGTGCCGGACTTGCGCAACAACACGCGCCCACGCCCCGCCATCGCCGCAGTCACACGCTCGCTGGCCTGCTTGACCTGCGCATGTTCGAGAGGGTTTACACCGCCACCGAAACGCACGTTGATCAACACTTGCGGGCATTTACGCAATGCCTGGCGCGACTGTGCGAGCCCTTCGTTGCGCGCCTTGAGCGCCATCAGCACCTGCAGGGCCGCAATGATCGCATCACCGGTGGTGGTATGGTCGAAGCACACGATGTGGCCGGAGTTCTCGCCCCCGATCACCCAGTTGCGCTCCAGCAACTCCGAAATCACGTAGCGGTCGCCGACGTTGGCCCGCACGAACGGGATATCCAGGTCCGCCAGGGCCAGTTCAAGCCCGAGGTTGCTCATCAAGGTGCCGACCACGCCGCCCTGCAGCTTGCCGCGCCCATGCAGGTCACGAGCGATGATGAACAGCAGTTCGTCACCATCGACCACCGTACCGGTGTGATCGACCATCAGAACCCGATCACCGTCGCCATCGAAGGCGATACCGAGATCGGCCTGCTCGGCCAGCACTGCAGCCTGCAACGCCTCGGTATGGGTGGAACCACAGTTGTGGTTGATGTTCAGGCCATTAGGCTGGGCGGAAAGCACCACCACATCGGCACCCAACTCGCGAAAGACGCTTGGCGCGACTTTATAGGTGGCGCCGTGAGCACAATCGACAACAATTTTCAGGCCGGAAAAGCTGGTACCGGTCGGCACGCTGCCTTTGCAGAATTCGATGTAGCGACCCGATGCATCGTTGATCCGCGACACCTTGCCGATCTTGCTCGACTCGACCACGGTCATCGGCGCGTCCAGCAGTTCTTCGATCATCAGCTCGATGTCATCCGGCAACTTGGTACCCTGGCCGGAGAAGAACTTGATGCCGTTGTCATCGTGGGGGTTGTGCGAGGCACTGATCACGATGCCTGCCTGGGCCTGGAACGTACGGGTCAGGTAGGCGATGGCCGGCGTCGGCATCGGGCCCAGCAGCATCACATCGGCGCCCGCCGACGTCAGGCCGGCCTCGAGCGCCGATTCGAACATGTAGCCGGAAATTCGCGTGTCCTTGCCGACCAGCACCTTGCAGGCGCCCATCTTGCGGAATGCCATGCCCGCCGCCCAGCCGAGCTTGAGCATGAAATCAGGGGTAATAGGGTATTCGCCGACCCGACCACGAATACCGTCGGTGCCAAAGTATTTCTTGCTCATAAGTGCTCCGTCATTCTTATTCGGCTGAATCCACAGCTGCGATCATCCGCACGACATCCATCGTCTCGGCTACATCGTGCACGCGCAATATGCGTGCACCTTTGGCAAGGGCCAAGGCCGCAAGGGCGAGACCACCGTACAGGCGCTCTCCCACCGGCCGACCCAGGGCATTGCCTATCATGCTCTTTCGCGAGACCCCAACCAACAGGGGCCGCCCCAGGGCGTGCAAGGCTTCCATGTGCTTGAACAGGCTCAGGTTGTGCGCCAAGGTCTTGGCAAAGCCGAACCCGGGATCAAGGATGACCCGCTCGGCGGGAATGCCCACGGCAGCACACTGATCCAGGCGCGCCGCCAGGAACTCACCCACCTCCCTGGTCACATCATCATAGTGCGGGTCGTTCTGCATGGTCCCCGGTTCGCCGAGCATATGCATCAGGCATACCGGCAACCCGGTGGCCGCCGCGGCGTCCAGGGCACCATCGCGCTGCAAGGACCGAACATCGTTGATCAGGCCCGCTCCCAGTCGCGCAGTCTCGCGCATGACCGCAGGCGTGGACGTATCGACCGAGATAATGACATCGAGTTCGCGATGGATGCGCTCGACAATCGGCGCCACCCGCTCCAGCTCTTCGATGGGCGAAACCGCGCGCGCACCCGGTCGGGTCGATTCCCCCCCTACATCGATCAGTGTCGCGCCAGCGGCCACCATGGCCTCGGCATGCCGCAGCGCAGCATCGAGCTGGCTGAATCGACCACCATCGGAAAAGGAATCAGGCGTGACATTGAGAATGCCCATGACATGTGCACGGGCCAAATCAAGAACCCGGTTGCCGCAAGGCAACCGGGTCGAGGACTGAACAGAAGTCATTTCAAGCCTTAGACATCAGCGGCCGGACCGCCAATCGGTGTTTCCGGACGCTCACCCTGCACCGCCGGAGGCGTACCGGAGGTACCGGTACCACCGCCCGACCAGTCACGAGGCTCACGAGGCTCGCGACCCGCCATGATGTCGTCGATCTGCTCGGCATCGATGGTTTCGTATTTCATCAGCGCATCGGCCATGGCATCGAGCTTGTCACGGTTGTCCGTGAGGATCTGCCGGGCAGTGCCATAGCATTGGTCGATGATGCTGCGCACCTCGGAGTCGATCAGCTTGGCCGTCTCGCCGGAGAAGCTTGCATGCTGGCCAGTGCCACCACGACCGAGGAACACTTCCCCTTCTTCTTCGGCATACATCAGCGGCCCCAGCTTCTCGGACAGGCCCCACTTGGTGACCATATTCCGAGCGATCTGACTGGCGCGCATGATGTCGTTGGATGCACCCGTGGTCACACCGTCGAAGCCCAACGTCATCTCTTCAGCGATACGACCGCCGTACAACGAACAGATCTGGCTGATCAATGCACGCTTGGACAGGCTGTAGCGATCCTCTTCCGGCAGGAACATGGTCACGCCCAAGGCACGACCGCGCGGGATGATCGAGACCTTGTAGACCGGATCATGCTCAGGCACAACACGACCAACGATCGCGTGACCCGCCTCGTGATACGCGGTGTTCTGCTTTTCTTTCTCCGACATGACCATGGATTTGCGCTCCGCGCCCATCATGATCTTGTCCTTGGCCAGCTCGAATTCCTTCATTTCCACGACGCGCTTGCCGGTACGAGCGGCGAACAGCGACGCTTCGTTGACCAGGTTCGCCAGGTCGGCACCGGAAAAGCCCGGCGTGCCACGCGCGATGACGGCCGGAGCGACGTCGTCGCCCATCGGCACCTTGCGCATATGGACCTTGAGGATCTGCTCGCGACCACGAATATCCGGCAGCCCCACCACGACCTGGCGGTCGAAACGACCTGGACGCAACAGCGCAGGGTCGAGCACGTCAGGACGGTTGGTGGCGGCGATCACGATGATGCCGTCGTTCATTTCGAAACCGTCCATCTCGACCAGCAACTGGTTGAGGGTCTGTTCGCGCTCGTCGTGACCGCCCCCCATGCCGGCGCCACGATGGCGACCAACGGCGTCGATTTCGTCGATGAAGATGATGCACGGCGCGTGCTTCTTGGCCTGCTCGAACATGTCGCGAACACGGCTGGCGCCCACGCCGACGAACATTTCGACGAAGTCGGAACCGGAAATCGTGAAGAACGGCACCTTGGCTTCACCGGCAATCGCCTTGGCCAGCAAGGTTTTACCGGTACCTGGCGGGCCTACCATCAGCACGCCACGAGGAATACGACCGCCCAGGCGCTGGAACTTGCCCGGATCGCGCAGAAACTCGACCAGTTCGCCCACTTCTTCCTTGGCTTCGTCGCAGCCTGCGACGTCGGCCAGGGTGGTTTTCACCTGGTCTTCGGAAAGTAGCCGGGCCTTGCTCTTGCCAAAGCTCATCGGCCCGCCCTTGCCACCGCCGCCGCCCTGCATCTGGCGCATGAAGAACATGAACACGGCGATGATCACCAGGATCGGGAAGCTGGCCACCAGGAGTTGGGTCCAGATGCTTTGCTGCTCGGGCTGCTTGCCTTCGACCACGACATGGTTGTCCACCAGGTCGCCAATCAGGCCATTGTCCTGGATTGCCGGACGAATGGTCTTGAAGCTGTCGCCATCGGTGCGCTTGCCGGTAATCACATAGCCATCGACGGCTACGCGCTCGACCTTGCCATCCTTGACCTGCTGGATGAAGTCGGAATAGTTGAGGGTCTGCGGCTCGTTAGGGCTGGAGAAGTTGTTCATCACGGTCACCAGGACAGCGGCGATGATCAACCACAGGATCAGATTCTTTGCCATATCGTTCAATTAACTACCCTCTGAAGCAAGCTCCGCTACTGGCGCGCGCTTCGCATGATATTCACCGGCCTAACTTACTACATTACCTACGACTCTGGCAGGCGCCGTCTGTAACCCTTTGTGAAACTTTGACCGCATAATTTTGATTACGCGGCTTTTTCAATGCGAGACAAAAAAAACTATCGCCCCGCTCAAAGACGCTCATCACTGGCCGCGCCTTCGACACCGCGAAAGCCCCGTGCCAGCAGATACTGCTCGCGAGAACGGTCACGGGACGACAATGGCTTGCGCATCTGCACCTTGTCGAACAACTTACGGATGCCCTTGTGGTATTCGTCGAAGCCTTCACCCTGGAAGACCTTGATCAGAAAATCACCGCCCGGACGCAAAACCCGCCCGGCAAGATCCAGGGCCAGCTCGCTGAGGAACATGGCACGAGGCATGTCGACAGCCGCCAATCCACTCATATTGGGGGCCATATCGGAAATCACAAGGTCAACTTGCGTATTTCCGACGGCTTCCAGGATTTTCGCCAGTACGGCGTCTTCCGTGAAATCGCCCTGGATAAAGGTCACATCAGGGATGCTGTCCATTTCCAGGATGTCGGAAGCGATCAAGCGGCCCTGGCCACCAATCAGACGACTGGTAACCTGGGACCAGCCGCCCGGCGCCGCGCCGAGGTCGATCACGGTCATGCCTGGACGGATCAGGCGATCCTTTTCCTGAATCTCCAGCAATTTATAGCTGGCACGAGAGCGATAACCGTCTTTTTGCGCCATTTTGACGTACGGATCGTTGAAATGCTCTCTGAGCCAGTTCTGGCTAGTCTTGGAACGGGCCACGGGCCACCTCTAAAAATAAAACGGGTCGTGATTAAGTGGGCGGTCCCGGACTTGCTCGGGTAAACTGGCCGCCGCTTTTTACAAGATCAGACGCAGGGGTCAGATTATGCCGCTCACTCAAGAGCAGAAGAAACAATACAAATCCATTGGCCACCATCTGAAACCGGTTTTGACTGTGGCTGACAACGGTTTGACTGAAGGTGTACTCGCCGAACTGGAACGCGCCCTGGGCGATCACGAGCTGATCAAGATCAAGCTCAACATCCTCGATCGCGAAGCCCGCCTGGCTGCCGTTGCCGAATTGTGCAAGACCGGCAAGGCAGACCTGGTGCAGGTCATCGGCAAGATGGCGCTGATTTATCGCAAGAATTTCAGCGTCAACAAGCAACTGTCGAACGTTCACCGTTTCAAGTGATGCCAAGGGTCAAGGGTGTGCTTCGCACACCCTGCCGCTCCACCCCGGAACCGGCTGCAAGACCAGTACCAGACCGGAAAAACCCAGCACCAGGTAACTGAATACCTGCCACTGGCTCGCATCCGGCCAGCCGAGATGCACGGCAAAGAACATCCCGCACGCGTACAACGACATGAGCAGCAATTGCCCACGAATGTCGCGCCATAGGCTGGCAAGGCCTTCGGCCTGAACCAGCACCAATGCCTGAAACATCACGCACGCCGCGGAAAAACCCACCAGCAGCGCCGTGAGCATGCCTGCGATTTCATCGATGAGCAGCGGTGCCAGGCCCACTCGACCCAGCACCGGCAGCAAACCGATGTGCAACAACCAGACACCGCCCACCCACAACATCTGGGTGAGCTGCCAGATCATGGCGCCCGCTCGCAGCGGGCGCCTTCGTTCAGATGTGACGGACTTCGACAATCTCATACTCGATGACACCACCCGGTGTCTTCACCGCCACCACATCGCCCTCTTCCTTGGCAATCAAGGCACGAGCAATGGGTGAACCGACGGAAATCTTGCCGAGCTTGATGTCTGCCTCGTCCTCACCAACGATCTGGTAAGTCACGCTTTCATTCGTCTCGACGTTGGCGATTTCCACCGTGGTGCCGAAAATCACTTTGCCGGTATGTGGAATCGTCGTGACATCGATGATCACCGCATTCTGCATGCGGCCTTCGATGTCTCGGACACGCGCCTCGACCATCCCCTGCTCCTCTCGGGCAGCGTGGTATTCGGCGTTTTCCTTGAGATCGCCCAGCTCACGCGCTTCACCGATAGCCTGGCTCAAGCGCGGGCGCTCAACCTTGGTCAGGAAAGCGTGTTCTTCTTCCAGGGCCTTCGCGCCCTGAACAGTCATCGGGTACTTGGTTATACTCATGCCTTCAATCCTGCATGTAGATCCTGCAAGCGACGTACGGTCTTCTCGGGACCGAACTTGAGCGCTTCGCAGATCGCTTCGCCTGCCGCAATGGTCGTGGTGCAGTAGATCTTGTGCTGCAGCGCATTGCGACGAATGGAGTAGGAATCGGCGATCGATTGACGACCCTCGGTGGTGTTGATGATCAGCGTGACTTCGTCATTCTTGATCATGTCGACCACGTGCGGACGCCCTTCGGTCACCTTGTTCACGCGGCGCACTTTCAGGCCCGCGGCTTCGATCAGCCTGGCAGTACCGGCAGTGGCGACCACTTCGAAGCCCAAGTTGATCAGATCACGGGCCACGCCTGCAACCAGTGGCTTGTCGTCATCACGCACACTGATGAACGCCGTGCCGCCAGTCGGCAGCACTTCGCTGGCGCCCATCTGGGCCTTGGCAAACGCCTCACCGAAGGTATCGCCCACGCCCATCACTTCACCGGTGGACTTCATTTCCGGGCCGAGGATCGGGTCCACGCCAGGGAACTTGGCGAACGGGAACACCGCCTCTTTCACGCTGTAGAAGTTCGGAATGATTTCTTTGGTGAAGTTCAGCTCTTTCAGGGTTTTGCCGGCCATGACTCGCGCCGCGATCATCGCCAGGGAAACGCCGATGCACTTGGAGACGAACGGCACGGTCCGGGAAGCGCGCGGGTTGACTTCGATGACGTAGATGTCTTCGCCCTGCAGGGCCAGTTGCACGTTCATCAGGCCGACGACGCCCAGCTCCAGGGCCATTTTCTTGACCTGCTCGCGCATCTCGTCCTGGATGTGCGCCGGCAACGAATAAGGCGGCAGCGAACAGGCGGAGTCACCGGAGTGAACACCGGCCTGTTCGATGTGCTGCATGATCGCGCCGATCACCACATCCTTGCCGTCGCTGACCGCATCCACGTCCATTTCGATGGCGCAGTTGAGGAAGTGGTCCAGCAGCACCGGGCTGTCGTTGGACACCTGGACCGCTTCGCGCAGGTAGCGCTTGAGTTCGTCTTCCTGATAGACGATTTCCATCGCACGGCCGCCCAGTACATAGGACGGACGCACCACCAGTGGATAACCGATCTTGGCGGCGGCACGAATCGCTTCGTCTTCGCTGCGCACGGTGGCGTTTGGCGGCTGACGCAGGTTCAGGCGCTCGACCATCTGCTGGAAGCGCTCACGGTCTTCGGCACGGTCGATCGCATCCGGGCTGGTACCGATGATCGGCACGCCGGCGGCTTCCAGGGCACGGGCCAGTTTCAACGGAGTCTGGCCGCCGTACTGGACGATCACGCCTTTTGGTTTCTCGACGCGGACGATTTCCAGCACGTCTTCCAGGGTCACTGGCTCGAAGTACAGGCGATCGGAGGTGTCGTAGTCGGTGGACACGGTTTCCGGGTTGCAGTTGACCATGATGGTCTCGTAACCGTCGTCGCGCAGGGCCAGTGCAGCGTGTACGCAGCAGTAGTCGAACTCGATGCCCTGGCCGATCCGGTTGGGACCGCCACCCAGGATCATGATCTTGTCCCGGGTCGATGGCGCGGCTTCGCACTCTTCTTCGTACGTGGAGTACAGGTAGGCGGTATCGGTGGCGAACTCGGCCGCGCAGGTGTCGACGCGCTTGTAGACCGGGAACACTTCCAGCTTGTGACGATGGGTGCGCAGGCTCTTCTCGGTCACACCCAGCAGCTTGGCCAGGCGCATGTCGGAGAAACCTTTGCGCTTGAGGCGGAACATCGTGTCGCGATCGATGCTGGACATGCCCAGGGTCTTGACCTTCTCTTCTTCCTTGATCAGATCTTCGATCTGCACCAGGAACCAAGGGTCGATCATGTTCATGCCGAAGATCTGCTCGACGGTCATGCCGGCGCGGAAGGCATCGGCCACATACCAGATGCGCTCGGCACCCGGCACGGTCAGCTCGCGCTTGAGCACGCTCATGCTCTCCGGGTCGTTCAGGTCCAGCTTCGGATCCAGGCCACAGACACCCACTTCCAGGCCGCGCAGGGCTTTCTGCAGGGACTCCTGGAAGGTCCGGCCGATGGCCATGACTTCACCGACCGACTTCATCTGGGTGGTCAGGCGGGCATCGGCCTTGGCGAACTTCTCGAAGGCGAAGCGCGGCAGCTTGGTCACGACATAGTCGATGGACGGTTCGAAGGACGCCGGGGTCTTGCCACCGGTGATGTCGTTCGACAGCTCGTCCAGGGTGTAGCCCACGGCCAGCTTGGCGGCGACCTTGGCAATCGGGAAACCGGTGGCCTTGGACGCCAGGGCCGACGAACGGGAAACCCGCGGGTTCATCTCGATGACCACCATGCGACCGGTGTTCGGGCAGATGCCGAACTGGACGTTGGAGCCGCCGGTTTCCACGCCGATCTCGCGCAGTACCGCCAGGGAGGCGTTACGCAGGATCTGGTATTCCTTGTCAGTCAGGGTCTGGGCCGGTGCGACGGTGATCGAGTCGCCGGTGTGCACGCCCATCGGGTCGAAGTTCTCGATGGAGCAGACGATGATGCAGTTGTCCTTTTTGTCGCGGACAACTTCCATTTCGTATTCTTTCCAGCCGATCAGGGATTCGTCGATCAGCAGTTCCTTGGTCGGCGACAAGTCGAGACCACGGGCGCAGATTTCTTCGAATTCTTCACGGTTGTAGGCGATGCCGCCACCGGTGCCGCCCATGGTGAAGGACGGACGGATGATGCATGGGAAGCCGAGGCGTTCCAGGACGGCGTTGGCCTCTTCCATGCTGTGGGCGATGCCCGAGCGCGGGCAGTCCAGGCCGATGGATTTCATCGCCTTGTCGAAGCGCGAACGGTCTTCGGCCTTGTCGATGGTATCGGCGTTGGCGCCGATCATTTCCACACCGAACTTCTCCAGGACGCCTTCGCGTTCCAGGTCCAGGGCGCAGTTGAGCGCGGTCTGGCCACCCATGGTCGGCAGCAGCGCGTCCGGGCGCTCCTTCTCGATGATCTTGGCAACGGTCTGCCACTTGATCGGCTCGATGTAGGTGGCGTCGGCCATGGCCGGGTCGGTCATGATGGTGGCCGGGTTGGAGTTCACCAGGATGACGCGGTAGCCCTCTTCGCGCAGGGCTTTACAGGCCTGGGCGCCGGAGTAGTCGAACTCGCAGGCCTGGCCGATCACGATCGGGCCAGCGCCGAGAATCAGGATGCTTTTTATGTCTGTACGTTTTGGCATGGGTTTGTCACTCAAATCCGCAGGTCAGTCGGCTAGGCCGTCGAACAATCTTTGAAGCGCCCGAAGGGGCCGCCGCACTCGGGGCCGCCCTCGGGCTTCACGCGGTCAGCGTCGCTTGGCCATCTCGTTGATGAAGCGATCGAACAGCGGCGCCACATCGTTCGGGCCCGGGCTCGCTTCAGGGTGGCCCTGGAAGCTGAACGCGCTCTTGTCGGTACGCTCGATACCTTGCAGCGTGCCGTCGAACAGCGACTTGTGAATCGCACGCACGTTGGCCGGCAGGGTCGCCTCATCCACCGCAAAACCGTGGTTCTGGCTGGTGATCATCACCACGCCGGTATCCAGGTCCTGCACCGGGTGGTTGGCACCGTGGTGGCCGTGGCCCATTTTCAAGGTCTTGGCGCCCGAAGCGAGAGCCAGCAACTGGTGACCGAGGCAGATACCGAACACCGGGATCTCGGTTTCCAGCACGTCCTTGATCGCCTGGATCGCGTAGTCGCACGGCTCCGGGTCACCTGGGCCGTTGGACAGGAACACGCCGTCGGGCTTGAGGGCCAGGACATCGGCGGCCGGGGTCTGGGCCGGTACCACGGTGACGCGGCAGCCACGCTCGACCAGCATGCGCAGGATGTTGAGCTTGACGCCGTAGTCGTACGCCACCACATGGTAGGGCAGCTCGGAAGCCTCGATCGTTGCGTGACTGTCGGTCTTCAAGTCCCAGACAGTGGAGCGCCATTCGTATTGTTTCTGGGTGCTGACGACTTTCGCCAGGTCCATGCCCTTGAGGCCAGGGAAGCCCTGGGCAGCGGCAATGGCGGCTTCTTCGGAAATATTGTCGCCAGCCATGATGCAGCCGTTCTGCGCGCCTTTTTCCCGAAGGATGCGGGTCAGGCGGCGAGTGTCGATACCGGCGATCGCCACGACGTTGTTGGCTTTCAGGTAATCGGACAGGGACATCGTGTTACGCCAGTTGCTCGCTACCAGCGGCAAGTCACGGATGACCAGGCCGGCGGACCAGACACGATCGGACTCGGCGTCTTCCGGCGTGGTGCCGGTGTTGCCGATGTGCGGGTAAGTCAGGGTAACGATTTGCTGGGCGTAGGAAGGATCGGTAAGAATTTCCTGATAGCCGGTCATTGCGGTGTTAAACACCACCTCACCAACGGTCTGACCGTCGGCTCCAATGGCTTCGCCGCGAAAAATGCTGCCATCAGCAAGGGCGAGTATGGCTGGCTTAGTCAAGAAGACCTCCCGTAAATAAAGCCTGAAAGGGCGATCGCAGGTTGTAAAAAAGCGGAGTGACGTATGGACACGTCACCCCGCTTGTTCACTGAATTATTCTGCGCGCTTTTAGTGGACACACTAAAGCTGTAGCTTACAGAAAAAGGCTTTTTTGGTCCACCGCTAATGAGCCTTAAAGGCAGGGGAATGCGACAGGCCGTCGCGAAGCGGTGTAGAACGGGGCGCAGTATAACCTGAACCCCGCCTTCGATGGCATCAACGCAGGTCGAGAACGTCCTGCATGTCGTACAAACCAGGCTCGCGGCCGTCTAGCCACAACGCGGCACGCACGGCGCCCTTTGCGAAGGTCATCCGGCTGGAGGCCTTGTGGGTGATCTCCAGGCGCTCGCCTTCGGTGGCGAACAACACCGTGTGATCACCTACCACATCACCACCGCGCACTGTGGCGAAACCGATGGTGTCGCGCTCACGGGCACCGGTATGCCCTTCACGCCCATACACGGCGACTTTCTGCAGATCACGCCCCAACGCATCGGCAATCACTTCACCCATGCGCAAGGCCGTTCCCGAAGGTGCGTCGATCTTGTGCCGGTGATGCGCTTCGATGATTTCGATATCGGCATCGTCGCCCAAGACCCGAGCCGCCATGTCCAGCAGCTTCAGCGACAGGTTCACGCCCACGCTGAAGTTCGCCGCGAACACGATTGCGATGTCGTTGCCCGCCTCGGCCAGCAGTTGCTTTTGCGCAGCATCCAGCCCCGTGGTGCCAATCACCATGGCCTTGCCATGCTTGCGGCAGATCGCGAGGTTTTTCAGCATCACGTCCGGCAGGGTGAAGTCGATCAGTACATCGAACTCGTCCAGCACCTTCTCCAGGCCGCCGGACATCGGCACACCGATACGCCCCAGCGAAGCCAGCTCGCCAGCATCGGCGCCCACCAACGTACTGTCGGGCCGAACGATGGCCGCCGTCAGACCGGAGAGCGGCGAGCGCTGCTGCACCGCCTCGACCAGCGCCTTGCCCATGCGCCCCGCAGCGCCCATCACAGCTATACGTCGCATGCGAACTCCTTAAAGGTCGCCGAAGAAGCGCTTCACACCTTCGAACCAACCGGTGGTTTTCGGGGAGTGACTGTTGTCATCCGCCAGCGTGCCGCGGAACTCTTCCAACAGTTCACGCTGACGCCGACTCAGGTTGACCGGTGTCTCCACCGCCACACGGCACATCAGGTCGCCCGCACCACCGCCACGCACTGGCGCGACGCCTTTGCCACGAATCCGGAATTGTTTGCCGGTCTGCGTGCCCTCGGGAATTTTCAGCTTGACGCGACCGTCGAGGGTCGGGATCTCGAGCTCGCCACCCAAGGCCGCGTCGACGAAGCTGATCGGCACTTCGCAGAACAGGTGCTTGCCGTCGCGCTGGAAAATCGCATGCTCGCGCACGTTGATGACCACATACAGGTCGCCGGTCGGACCACCCTGGGCACCCGCCTCGCCTTCGCCGGACAGGCGAATGCGGTCACCGGTGTCGACACCGGCCGGCACTTTGACCGACAGCGTCTTGTACTCTTCGACACGCCCTTCGCCATGGCAGGAGTCGCACGGGTCGGAGATGATCTTGCCTTGGCCATGGCAACGCGGGCAGGTCTGCTGGACCGAGAAGAAGCCCTGCTGCATGCGAACCTGGCCGATACCGCCGCAAGTCGGGCAAGTCACGGGCGAGGAGCCCTTCTTTGCACCCGAGCCATCGCACGGCTTGCAGTTGACCAATGTCGGCACACGGATATTGACGGTGGTACCGCGCACCGCTTCTTCCAGGTTCAGCTCCAACGTGTAGCGCAAGTCGCTGCCACGCTGGGCGCCACCACGGGCACCGCCGCGACCGCCGCCGAAGAAATCGCTGAACACGTCGCCGAAAATATCGGAGAAGTTCTGGCCGCCGAAACCGGCACCGCCGCCGCCCATGCTTGGGTCGACACCGGCATGCCCATACTGGTCGTAGGCCGCGCGCTTGCTGGAATCGGACAGAACTTCGTAAGCCTCGTTGGCTTCCTTGAACATCTCTTCCGACGCTTTATCGCCGGGATTACGGTCCGGGTGGTGCTTCATCGCCAGGCGACGATAAGCCTTTTTCAGCTCCGCCTCGCTGGCCCCCCGCTCGACACCCAATACTTCGTAAAAATCACGCTTCGCCATTAGTCTTTGCACTCTTATAGGACGTCCGGCAAACCTCTCCTGAGCCTTGCCAAACTCGTTGAGCCCCAATACAGGCCCGGACCCAACTCACGTCAATTCAACGATCCTGGTCTTTAAATATTTCAGCCAGGGCCCCGGCCAAAACGCAGTGCCCATCGCCGGAAAGCAGGAGCATTCCCGAACGCACCGCCAACATCCGAACACTGTCGCATGCTGTAAAAATTCCCTAGCTCCAGACACGCCAACGCGGGAGCAAGCCCCCGCGCGGCGACATCCTACCAGCCACCGCACAAGTGCAGTCAACCGGCCGACCAACAAGCGATTACTTGTGGTCTTTCACTTCTTCGAACTCGGCATCCACGACATCGTCGGCTTTTTCGGCCGATTCGCCCTGGGCAGCCGCGCCTTCAGCGGGCTGAGCCTGCTCGGCGTACATCTTCTGAGCCACTGGTGCGGAGACCTTGGACAGCTCTTCGATCTTCGCCTCGATGGCCGCCTTGTCGTCGCCTTTCACAGCGGCTTCCAGGGCAACCACGGCCGCTTCGATGGCGGTTTTCTCTTCCGCGGTCACTTTCTCGCCAGCATCGGCGATCATCTTGCGGGTCGAGTGCACCAAGGCGTCGCCCTGGTTGCGGGCGCTGGCCAGCTCTTCGAACTTGCGGTCTTCCTCGGCGTTGACTTCAGCATCGCGAACCATCTGCTGAATCTCTTCCTCGGACAGGCCGGAGTTGGCCTTGATCACGATCGACTGGGTCTTGCCGGTGGCCTTGTCTTTCGCGCCGACGTGCAGGATGCCGTTGGCGTCGATGTCGAAGGTCACTTCGATTTGTGGCACGCCACGTGGCGCTGGTGGAATCTCGGCCAGGTCGAACTTGCCCAGGGATTTGTTCTGGGCAGCCTGCTTGCGCTCACCCTGCAGCACGTGGATGGTCACGGCGCCCTGGTTGTCGTCGGCCGTCGAGAACACTTGGGATTTCTTGGTAGGAATCGTGGTGTTTTTCTCGATCAGCGCGGTCATCACGCCGCCCATGGTTTCGATACCCAGGGTCAGCGGGCTGACGTCGAGCAGCAGAACGTCCTTCACGTCACCGGCCAGAACAGCGCCCTGGATGGCAGCACCCATGGCAACGGCTTCGTCCGGGTTCACGTCCTTACGGGCTTCTTTGCCGAAGAAGTCGGTGACCAGCTTCTGAACCAGCGGCATACGGGTCTGGCCGCCCACCAGGATCACGTCGTTGATCGAGCCAACGTCGATACCGGCGTCTTTCATGGCAATGCGGCAAGGTTCGATGGTGCGCTGAACCAGGTCTTCCACCAGCGCCTCGAGCTTGGCGCGGGAGATTTTTACGTTCAGGTGCTTAGGACCGGTGGCGTCTGCGGTGATGTACGGCAGGTTCACGTCGGTCGACTGGCTCGAGGACAGTTCGATCTTGGCTTTTTCAGCAGCTTCTTTCAGGCGCTGCATGGCCAGCGGGTCACCCTTGAGGTTCATGCCGCTTTCTTTCTTGAACTCGTCGACGAGGTAGTCGATCAGGCGGATGTCGAAGTCTTCACCACCGAGGAACGTGTCACCGTTGGTTGCCAGTACTTCGAACTGATGCTCGCCGTCGACTTCAGCGATCTCGATCACGGAGACGTCGAAGGTACCGCCACCCAGGTCATAGACGATCACAGTGTGGTCGCCCTTGGCCTTGTCCATACCGTAGGCCAGAGCGGCCGCGGTCGGTTCGTTGATGATACGTTTTACGTCCAGGCCCGCGATGCGGCCGGCGTCTTTGGTCGCCTGGCGCTGGCTGTCGTTGAAATAGGCTGGAACCGTGATGACCGCCTCGGTCACCGCTTCGCCGAGGTAGTCTTCGGCGGTTTTCTTCATTTTCTTGAGGATCTCGGCCGAGATCTGTGGCGGTGCCATTTTCTGGCCGTTCACTTCAACCCAGGCGTCGCCGTTGTCAGCCTTGGCGATTTTGTAAGGCACCATCTTGATGTCTTTCTGAACGACTTCTTCGTCGAACTTGCGACCGATCAGACGCTTCACCGCGTACAGGGTGTTATGCGGATTGGTCACTGCCTGACGCTTGGCCGACTGGCCAACCAGAATTTCGCCATCATTGGCGTACGCGATGATCGACGGCGTGGTACGCGCGCCTTCAGCGTTTTCAATAACTTTGGCCTTGCCGTTTTCCAGCACGGAGACGCACGAGTTGGTGGTCCCCAGGTCGATGCCGATAATCTTGCCCATGTTAACTCTCCCGGAACTTGGATTTTGTTGCCGCAGCAGTGGTGGCTAACTGCGGTAGCACTTAAACGCTTGACTTATAGATGGGGCCGCTGCGCCCGATTTCAAGCCTGCTCGTCAATAGAAGGCGAAACCGGTGCCGGTGCCTTGCTGACCACGACCATGGCCGGGCGCAACAGACGGCCATTCAGCAGATAGCCCTTCTGGAAAACCTTCAAGACACTGTTTGGCTCGACGTCGGCACTTTCCTGCATCGCCATGGCCTGGTGATGCTCGGCGTTGAAGGGCTCGCCATGAGGATCAAGGGCTTCGAGCTGATAACGCTTGAGGGTGTCCTGGAACATTTTCAGGGTCAGCTCGATGCCTTCACGCATCGGACGGATGTTCTCGTCGTCCGGGTTGGACAGCTCCAGGCCGCGCTCCAGGCTGTCGATGATCGGCAGCAGGTCGCCGGCAAAACGCTCCAGGGCGAATTTATGAGCCTTTTCCACATCCTGCTCGGCGCGACGGCGGACATTCTGCAGGTCGGCGGCTACACGCAACGCCTGATCCTGCGCACCGGCCAGTTGCTCCTCGAGCACTTGTACACGTGCCGTCAGGTCCTCACCGGACTCCTGGGAGGCCTGATTGGCGTCTAGATTTTGCGTGTCCTGCGTCTGTTCGTCAGCCATAGAGATTTCTCCTTTCAACTTCGTCCGCGAGCTCGACTCGCGCTTCTGCCCCGGTATATGGGGCCGGGTTTTCCAGCTTCAAGGGCCATCCGACGAATTAACCTTACAAAAAGCAGCTGCATAATCATTCCTCGCGGCGCTAAGAAAATCACTTTCCCAAGCAAATCGAGCTAAGCGCAGGCATTGTCAGGCCGAAACAAAACACTGTATAAATAACCAGACCTAAAGCCTGGGAGCGGCCTTATGCTGGTGCACCTGTCCGTACACAACTACGCCATCGTCGAACATCTGGACCTCGAACTCGATCGAGGCATGAGCGTGATCACCGGTGAAACCGGCGCGGGCAAGTCGATCATGCTCGACGCCCTGGGCCTGACGCTGGGCGACCGCGCCGATAGCGGCGTGGTGCGCCCCGGAGCGGACAAGGCCGACATCCTGGCGACGTTCGACCTGGTCGACATCCCCGAGGCCAGCGCCTGGCTGGCCGAACGCGACCTGGACACCGACGGCCTGTGTATCCTGCGCCGGGTCATCACCGCCGAAGGCCGCTCCCGAGGCTACATCAATGGCACGCCCTGCCCCCTGGGCGATCTCAAGGCCCTTGGCGAACTGTTGATCGACATCCACAGCCAGCATGAACACCAATCCCTGCTCAAAACCGATACCCATCGTCGCCTGCTGGATGAATACGCCGGCGCCACCGACCTGGCCCGGCAAGTCCAACTGGCCGCCCAACGCTGGCGCCAGACCCGGCAGGAGCTCGATCGCCTTTCCAACTCCGGCGACGAACAGCGTGCCCGTCACCAGCTATTGAGCTACCAGCTCGAAGAACTGGAAAACCTGTCCCTGGGTGAAAACGAACTGGAAGAACTGGAGCAGGAACACAAGAACCTGACCAACGCCGAAACCCTGCTGGGCATCTGCCGCCAGGTGGTCGAACAATGTAGCGAGAGCGATTCGGGCAATGTGCTCAACGCCCTGACAGCGAGCCTGAACCGACTCTCCAGCGTGAACAATTCGGTGGGCGCCCTGAACGAAGCGACCAACCTGCTGACGAGCGCGCAGATCCAGGTCGAGGAAGCCGTTGGGGAACTGAACCGCTTCCTCGATCATTTTGATGCCGACCCGGCGCGCCTGCAGTACTTGGAAGAGCGCCTGGACACCATCTATACGCTGGCGCGCAAGCACCGCATCCAGCCGACCGACGTTGCCGAACTCCAGCAGCGCCTGCTGGAAGAACTGGAAACCCTGAACGCCAACGATGAATCCATCGAGCGTCTGGGGGACGAACTGGCTTCTTATGCCCGTCATTACCAGGAAAAGGCCAAGGAGCTCAGTGAACTGCGGCGCCAGGCTGCGACAGGACTGGCCAGTGCCGTGGAGCAGGAAATCCAGCGCCTGGGCATGCCGGGCGGACGCTTCACCATCGAATTGCGCCCCAATGCCGGTGACGAGCTCCAACCCAATGGACTGGAACAGGTGGAACTGCTGGTCAGCGCCAACCCCGGGCAACCGCTCAAGGGCTTGGCCAAGGTCGCCTCCGGCGGTGAGTTGTCGCGAATCAGCCTGGCCATCCAGGTCATCACCGCGCAGACCTCCCGTGTACCGACACTGGTATTCGACGAAGTGGACGTGGGCATCGGTGGCCCAACCGCGGAAATTGTCGGCCAGCTGCTGCGCCGACTGGGGGAACGCGGCCAGGTGCTGACCGTCACTCACTTGCCCCAGGTCGCTGCCCAGGGACACCAGCACTTATTCGTGCACAAAGTGCGTGGCGAGGACGCGACTCGCACCGCCGTGTCCAAGCTCAACAAAAACGAGCGAGTGGAAGAAGTGGCGCGAATGCTCGGGGGTATCGACCTCACCAAGGAATCCCTGGCCCACGCGAAAAAAATGGTCGTTACCGCGAAAATCTGAGAACGATGGAAAGCACGAAGGCGACCCTGGGGTCGCCTTCGTTCGTTTCGCGAACCTCAAGTCCGCGCGACGTGCTTACTTTTTCTTGCGTACGTACAGTACAAGATTGTGATCAACCATCTCGAAACCATACTTGTCGACGATTGCTTTCTGCAGCCGCTCGATTTCTTCGTCGAAGAATTCGATGACCTCGCTGGTCTCGACGTTGACCATATGGTCGTGATGCTTGCCATCGTCCAGTTCGAAGACCGCATGGCCTCCGTCGAAGTTGTGTCGCACCACAAGGCCAGCTGCCTCGAACTGGGTCAGAACACGGTAAACCGTGGCCAGACCGACGTCCTCGCCAGCCTCCATAAGCGCCTTGTAGACGTCCTCGGCACTCATGTGGCGTTGCTCTGCGGAATCGAGCATTTGTAGAATCTTGACCCGTGGCAGGGTCACTTTGAGGCCGGCTTTGCGTAGTTCGCTATTTTCAACCATGGTCAGCTTTCTCGCGATGCTGCTTCGCAGCTTCTCTTAATGCGGGTATGATCGGCGTTTACGTTGTCCCAGCCAAGATAGTGGAAGTCGCCCACCGATGCAAAACACCAAGCTCTTGCTAACCAGTTTCACCTTTGTGGGACTGCTCGCACTCGCCGGTTGTTCATTCCCCGGGGTTTACAAAATCGACATCCAGCAGGGCAATGTCGTCACGCAGGACATGATAGACCAGTTACGCCCGGGAATGACCCGCCGGCAAGTACGGTTTATCATGGGTAACCCTCTGCTGACCGACACGTTCCATGCCGATCGCTGGGATTATCTGTACAGCTTGCAGCCAGGCGGCGGTGAGCGCCAACAGGAACGCATCAGCGTTATCTTCAGCCCTGACGACCAACTTGTCAGCTTGTCGGGCGACTTCATGCCTGGCGTGAGCCGCGACGAGGCCATCATGGGCAAGGACAGCGGCACCACCGTGACCGATCCGACCCAGAATGCCGAACAGCCGAAACCGGAAAAACCGGCCAAGCCTGGTTCGTTGCTGGACCAGATCCAGAAGGACGTGGACAAAGTCGAGACCGTACCGGTCCCGACACCAGAGCCTCTGGACACCTCGCCGCAATAAATTGCGACATGAAAAAACCCGGCATGCCGGGTTTTTTATCGCCTGCGATCCAGACCAGGTCATTGCTCCGATTGTCGCGCCAGGGCAGCCTTGGTCGCGCGCAGGCGACGAATTTCCTTCGGATCAGCCAGCAAAGGTCGATAAATCTCCAATCGATCCGCCGCTTGCACCACTTGATTAGCCGGATCGGCAACCACCTTGCCAAAAATCCCCACCGGGCACGTCGCCAGGTCCAGCTCCGGGAAGGCATCGGCAATCCCCGAGCCCAGCAGCGCCGCGCGAACACTGGTGCCTTCCTGCACCACACATGTGCGCAAGACCTGGCGATCCACCGCGGCATACACCACTTCTATCTCAATCAACGCTTGAGCTCTGCATTCTGCTTGGCCCGCTGGCAGAACGCGTCAACCAGCGTATTGGCGGCCTGATTGAACAGCGGCCCCAACGTCGCCCGCACCAGCGGACCGGCGTAGTCGAACGACAGATCCAGGCTGATCTTGCAGGCCTTTTCCCCCAACGGCTTGAACACCCAGACGCCGTGGAGCTGATTGAAAGGCCCCTCTTCCAGGTTCATTTCGATGGACTGCCCCGGCACCAGCGTATTACGCGTGACGAAGCGCTGGCTCAAGCCACTCTTGGCAATGTTGAGGCTGGCGCGCATCTGGGTTTCGGAGCTTTCCAGCACCTCGGCGGATGAGCACCACGGCAAGAACTCCGGGTAGCTCGCCACATCGTTGACCAGGTCATACAGCGCCTGCGCCGGGTAAGGCAGCAAGGCCGAGCGTTGAATATGTGTCGTCATGTAAGCGTCACTTCCACAGCTGGGCGGCAAACACTACGAGAATGCCGATGGGCGCCACATAGCGCATCAAGAACAGGCTCAAGGCAAACAATACCGGGCTGCGCAGCGACAGTTCATCACGCACCGCATCACGCCCCATGACCCATCCTGCAAACACCACGAAACACAAACCACCCAATGGCAGCATGATCCGTGAGGTGAAGAAATCAATCACGCCGAAGAAATCCAGCCCTCCGGTTGCCCCCCACTGATAGAGATGGAACAACCCACCTTCGTTCACGAAAAACTTCGCTTGCTTCCATATATTGAAGGAAAACACCGTACCCAGGCCGACAAACCAGCAAGTGAAAGCCAGCCAGAAAGTCACCCAGGCGCGGCTGATGCGGGTCCGCTCGACCAAGTAAGCCACCATGGGCTCCAGCAGGGAAATGGCCGAGCTCCAGGCCGCGATGGCCACCAGCACAAAAAACACCACGCCCATCACCTGGCCGAAAGCCATGCTGCCGAAGGCGAAGGGCAGGCTGACAAACATCAACCCTGGCCCCTCGCTGGGGTTCAGGCCAGCGGCGAACACAATCGGAAACAATGCCACGCCCGCCAGCAACGACACGAAAGTGTCCAGCAGCGCGACGCCAAAGACGGTTCGGGTCAGGGAGGCGTTCTTGGGCATGTAGGCGCCGTAGATCATGATCGAACCGACCCCGACGCTCAGGGAGAAAAACGCATGCCCCATGGCCGGCAGCAGGCCGTCCAGGACTTTCTCCGGCTGGAAGTCGAACATGAAATGCACGCCTTCCATGAAATGCCCGGTGGTCATGCTGTAGCCCAGCAGCACCAGGATCATCACGAACAGCAACGGCATCATGATCCGCAGGCTGCGCTCGAGTCCGGCCACCACGCCCCGGGCAATCACCACCGCCGAGAGGACCATGAAAATCGTGTGCCAGAGGGTCAGCCTCCAGGGATCGGCGATCACATTGCCGAAGTAGGCGCCCACCTGATCCGGCGTGGCCCCTTGGAAATCCCCGCGCCCCATGTCGATGATGTAGTCCAGGGACCAGCCACCGACCACGCTATAGAAAGACAGGATCAACAGTGCCGTGATCATCCCGGCGAAGGCACCCCACGACCACTTGGTCGAATGGCCAGCCTCTACCGCCAGTACCTTCAGGGCATTGGCCGGGCTTTGCCGGGCCCGACGCCCGATCAGGGTCTCGGCCAGCATCACCGGTGCGCCGATCAGCGCGATGCACGCCAGGAACATCAATACGAAGGCGCCGCCACCGTAGACGCCGACCATGTACGGAAACTTCCAGATACTACCCAGCCCCACGGCAGAACCGGTCGCCGCGAGTATGAAGACCCAGCGGCTAGCCCAACTGCCGTGGACAGAAACCTTGTCTGTCGACATCGTGATCACGCCCAAGCGTTCAAAAAAGAGGCCGCATTGTCCGGGATTCACTCAACGTGCTCAAGCACGCAGGTTCACCGTAGCCGACACGCCCGCAACTGCCTATAATGCCGCCCCTATGGCTAAACAGAAGAAACACCCCACAGGGACCATCGCGCAAAATAAAAAGGCGCGACACGATTACTTCATCGAACAGCGTTTCGAGGCTGGCATGGTCCTGGCCGGCTGGGAAGTAAAGAGCTTGCGTGCCGGCAAGGCGCAACTGGTCGACAGCTACGTGCTGCTCAAGGACGGCGAGGCCTGGCTGCTGGGCAGTCATATCACGCCGCTGACCACCGCCAGCACCCACGTGATTGCCGACCCGGTGCGCTCGCGCAAGCTGCTGCTCAACAAGCGCGAGCTGGAAAAGCTCTTCGCCTCCGTGCAGCAGAAGGGCTACACCTGCGTCTGCACCTCGCTGTACTGGAGCAAGCACCTGATCAAGTGCGAAATTGCCCTGGGCAAGGGCAAGAAGGAGTACGACAAGCGCGATACCGAGCGCGAACGCGACGCCGGCCGCGAGCTGCAGCGCGCGGTGCGCAACAAGGGCAAGGAAGACTGATTCTTTCGCCGTTGAGAGCGTATTCGCGAGCAAGCCCGCTCCCACATTGGATTTTTTTGCGAACACAGAATATGTGCACAGCAGTGATCCGGTGTGGGAGCGGGCTTGCTCGCGAATGCAGAAGCCCAATCACCACCGAACTCGCGATCTACATCCCTTTACGCCGCTCCGCCCGCGCCACCCGCTGCACTTCCTGGCGCACCTCTTCCAAGACTTCCTGCACATACAAGATATGTCGGCTGGACACTTCCCGCGCCTGTTCGGCATGCCCGTCCATAATGGCTTGGTACAATTCCCGGTGCTGGCTGATCAGCATGTCGCGGGTTTCACTGCGCTGCTTGTACATGCCGCCGATGTTGGTGACGACGTTACGCTTGAGCAGGTCGAACAAGCCGCGAATGGTGTGCAGCAAGACTGCGTTATGACTGGCCTCGGCGATCGCCAGGTGGAACCGGGCATCTGCCGCGCCCTCCTCCGCCCGGCTGACCTCGTCGTGGCGCGAATAACAATCCTGCAGCTCGTCGAAGGCTGCCGTCAGCCGCTCGCGATCCACATCCGTGGCCCGTTGTGCCGCGTAATACGCACAAGACGCCTCCAGGGTGTGGCGAAACTCCAGCAAGTCACGTTGCGCTTCGGGATTGCTTTCCAGCAGTTGCAGCAGCGGATCGCTGAAGGTCGAGCCCAGTGACTCGACGACATAGTTACCGCCGCCCTGGCGACTGACGAGCAAGCCCTTGGCGGCCAGTTTCTGGATCGCCTCGCGCAACGAAGGACGTGACACGCCGAACTGCTCGGCCAGGGTCCGTTCGGCCGGCAGGCGCTCGCCGGACTTCAGCGTGCCCTCAAGGATCATGCCTTCAAGCCGCTCGACAATATCGTCAGACAAACGGCGCTGACGAATCTGATCAAACCCCATAACTCAATTCTCCACGATCCCGACGGCTCGCCGGGCTCTCTATTCTGGCCCATCCGGGCCGTGCCTACACCCACCAAAAGCCATTTGTTCGAACGGATCAGATGCCCTCTGCACCGCTTATTCGACGAAAGTTTCAGGGCGGCAAATTGACACACGACAACCAAGGCTTTTACCCTAGCCAACAGCGATTGTAAATTGGTATTACCAATTATCCAAAACCGCTGACCAGTGCCTGACCAACAACAATTAGGGGCCCACCCATGATGCAAACCTGGCAACAGCTCTACAGCCCGCTCGGCAGCCTCGGCTTGTCCGCACTCGCAGCCGTTATCCCCATCGTATTTTTCTTCCTGGCCTTGGCGGTGTTTCGCCTCAAGGGGCACGTGGCCGGCAGCATCACCTTGGCCCTGGCGATTGTCGTGGCGATTTTCGCGTTCAACATGCCCGCCGACATGGCCTTCGCCGCTGCCGGCTATGGCTTTGCCTATGGCCTGTGGCCCATCGCCTGGATCATCGTCGCCGCGGTGTTTCTCTACAAACTGACCGTCAAGAGCGGCCAGTTCGAGGTGATTCGCAGCTCGGTGCTGTCGATTACCGATGACCAGCGCCTGCAAGTGCTGTTGATCGGTTTCTGCTTCGGCGCGTTCCTGGAAGGTGCCGCCGGCTTCGGTGCACCCGTGGCGATCACCGCCGCGCTGCTGGTCGGCCTGGGCTTCAACCCCCTGTACGCCGCGGGCCTGTGCCTGATCGCCAACACGGCCCCGGTGGCGTTCGGCGCCCTGGGCATTCCGATCATCGTGGCTGGCCAGGTCACGGGGATCGATGCCTTCAAGATCGGCGCCATGACCGGTCGTCAACTGCCCCTGTTGTCGCTGTTCGTGCCGTTCTGGCTGGTGTTCATGATGGACGGCCTGCGCGGCGTGCGGGAAACCTGGCCAGCAGCGCTGGTGGCCGGCTTGAGCTTCGCCATCACCCAGTACTTCACCTCCAACTTCATCGGCCCGGAACTGCCGGACATCACCTCGGCCCTGGCCAGCCTGATTTCCCTGACCCTGTTCCTGAAAGTCTGGCAGCCCAAGCGCACCGCCGGCGCCCAGATTGCCGGCGCGACTTCCAGCGCAACGGTCACCGCCAGCGTCGGCGGTTTCGGCCAGCCGCGCAGCACTGTGGCTTCGCCCTACAGCCTTGGGGAAATCATCAAGGCCTGGTCGCCGTTCCTGATCCTGACCGTGCTGGTCACGATCTGGACCCTCAAGCCGTTCAAGGCCATGTTCGCCGCGGGCGGCTCGATGTACGGCTGGGTGTTCAACTTCGCCATCCCACACCTGGACCAGATGGTGATCAAGGTCGCGCCCATCGTGATCAACCCCACCGCCATCCCGGCTGTGTTCAAGCTTGATCCGATTTCCGCCACCGGCACGGCGATTTTCTTCTCCGCACTGATCTCGATGCTGGTGCTGAAGATCAATATCAAAACTGGTCTTACCACTTTTAAAGAGACGCTGTTCGAGCTGCGCTGGCCGATCCTGTCCATCGGCATGGTGCTGGCCTTCGCCTTCGTCACCAACTACTCGGGCATGTCGTCGACCATGGCCCTGGTGTTGGCCGGCACGGGCGCGGCGTTCCCGTTCTTCTCGCCGTTCCTGGGTTGGCTGGGCGTGTTCCTGACCGGTTCCGATACCTCATCCAACGCGCTGTTCAGCTCGTTGCAAGCCACCACCGCGCACCAGATCGGCGTCAACGACACCCTGCTCGTCGCGGCCAACACCAGCGGCGGCGTGACCGGCAAGATGATTTCGCCACAATCGATCGCGGTGGCCTGCGCCGCGACCGGGCTGGTGGGCAAGGAATCGGATCTGTTCCGTTTCACCCTCAAACACAGCCTATTCTTTGCAACGATTGTCGGCTTGATCACGTTGGCCCAGGCCTACTGGTTCACCGGCATGCTGGTTCATTGAGTCCTACACGCAATACTGGAAAAACCGACGCCGAACCGTGATTCGGCGTCTGCTATTCACAACCGGGTCTGCAAGGCTGCTGAAAGATTTCCTGGCTATATTCAGCAGCCTCAGCGGACGGATAACCGGGACCACCCGGAGACACGCCTGATGAGCGAGCTTTTTTACAACGCCGTACCGAACGCGACCCGTGTCGCCCCGCCCTTGGCCAAGCCTCGGCAGTACCCCAGCGAGAAGCCGCGTCGGGTCTACCTGTTCGGCACGTGCGTGGTGGACCTGTTCTATCCCGAAGCCGGGATGGATGCGATTCATCTGCTGGAACGCGAAGGGATCCGGGTGGACTACCCGCAAGGGCAAAGTTGCTGCGGACAACCGGCCTACACCTCGGGATACACCGAGCAGGCGCGCACGGTGGCACGGGCGCAACTGGCCCTGTTTGCCGAAGACTATCCGGTGGTGGTGCCCTCGGGGTCCTGCGCCGGCATGTTGCGCGAGCATTACGCCGACCTGTTCAAGGACGAGCCGGAAACCCTCAAACAGGTGCAGGCCCTGGCGGCCCGGACCTATGAACTGGCCGAGTTCCTGCTGCTGGTCTGCAAGGTGCAGTTGAACGACAGCGGCGAGCCGGTGAAGGTCGCGCTGCATACGTCTTGCTCGGCACGGCGTGAGATGAACACCCACTTGCACGGCCGCGCATTGTTGGCGCAGTTACGTAACGTGGAGCGAGTCGAACACAGCCACGAAAGCGAGTGCTGTGGGTTTGGTGGGACGTTCAGCGTCCGCATGCCGGATATTTCCGGCGCGATGGTGGCCGACAAGACCCGGGCGCTGAAGGAATCCGGCGCACATCAGGTCGTCAGCGCCGACTGCGGTTGCTTGATGAACATCAACGGTGCGTTGGAAAAACAGCAGGAGGCGTTGCGCGGCAAGCACCTGGCGAGCTTCCTCTGGCAGCGTACCGGAGGTGCCGCATGAGCACGCCGACGCTGATCCCGACCGTTGAAGTACCGATTCAGGCGCAGGAAGATTTTCGCGCCCGGGCCCACAAGGCCCTGGACGACACGCAACTGCGAAACAACTTTCGCAGCGCGATGGATTCACTGATGACCAAGCGGGCAGCGTCCTTCAGCGATGCCCACGAACGAGAACACCTGCGGGTGCTGGGCAATGCCGTCCGCGCCCGTGCGTTATCCAAGCTGCCCGACCTGCTCGAGCGACTTGAAACCAACCTGACCCGCAACGGTGTGAACGTGCACTGGGCGGAGACGGTGGACGACGCCAACGGCATCGTCCTCTCGATCATCCGCGCTCACGAGGCGCGGCAAGTGATCAAGGGCAAATCGATGGTCAGCGAAGAGATGGAGATGAACCATTTCCTCGAGGCTCGGGACATTGAATGTCTCGAATCCGACATGGGGGAATACATCGTCCAGCTCGACCACGAGAAGCCTTCACACATCATTATGCCGGCGATCCACAAGAATGCCGGTCAGGTCGCGTCCTTGTTCCACGACAAACTCGGCGTGGAGTACACCAAGGACGTCGACCAACTCATTCAGATCGGCCGCAAGGTATTGCGGCAGAAATTCTTCGAAGCCGACGTCGGCGTCTCCGGCGTCAACTTCGCCGTCGCCGAAACCGGCACGCTGCTGCTGGTGGAAAACGAAGGCAATGGACGGATGTCCACCACCGTACCGCCGGTGCACATCGCCGTGACCGGCATCGAAAAAGTGGTGGAGAACCTGCGCGATGTCGTGCCACTGCTCTCGCTGCTGACCCGCTCCGCCCTCGGCCAGCCCATCACGACCTACGTCAACATGATCTCCGGGCCACGCAAGGCCGATGAGCTGGACGGCCCCCAGGAAGTCCACCTCGTCCTGCTCGATAACGGCCGCAGCCAGGCGTTTGCCGACAGCGAACTGCGCCAGACGCTGAACTGCATTCGCTGCGGCGCCTGTATGAATCATTGCCCGGTCTATACCCGAATCGGCGGCCATGCCTACGGCGAGGTGTACCCGGGGCCTATCGGAAAAATCATCACACCGCACATGGTCGGCCTGGCCAAGGTACCAGACCACCCGAGCGCGTCTTCGCTGTGCGGCGCCTGCGGTGAAGTGTGCCCGGTGAAAATCCCGATCCCCGCGCTGCTGCGGCGGCTGCGGGAAGAAAACGTCAAGGCGCCGGACAGCCCGAACCCGGTGATGCGCGGCCAGGGCAGCAAATATTCGCCCAAGGAGCGTTTCATCTGGAATGCCTGGGCCTGGCTCAACAGCTCGCCGCGGCTGTACCGGCTGTTCGGGTTCCTCGCCACGCGCCTGCGCGCCCTGACACCGAAAAACCTCGGCCCATGGACCCAGAACCACAGCGCCCCCCAACCCGCCGCCCGCTCATTGCATGACCTGGCTCGCGAACACCTGAACCAGCAGGGAGACCGCCAATGAGCGCCAAGGAAAATATCCTCGCCAAGCTGCGTAAAAGCCTGACGGGCACCACGCCGGTTGCCGACAATTTCGATGTCGAACTGGTGACGCAAACCTATCGCTATGCGCCCGAGGAACGAATCCCGCAATTGCGCAAGCTGATGGAAGCGGTCCACACCGAAATTCACCTGACTTCCGGGGAGGGTTGGCCGGCCCTGCTCGCGCAATTGCTGCGCGACCGTCAATTGCCGAGCCTGCTCATCGCCCCGACCACCGCACACGGGAAAAAAATCGCACAGTTCTGGGCGAACAATCCGGGCCTGCCATTCCTCAAGGCTTACGACCGTCCCATAGAGGAATGGAAAGCCGAGTTGTTCAACGACACCCCGGCCAGCCTCACCGGAACCCTCGGCGCCATCGCCGCCACCGGCAGCCTGATTCTCTGGCCAACGCGGGAAGAGCCACGGCTGATGAGCCTGGTGCCGCCGGTGCATTTCGCCCTGCTCAAGGCCAGCGAGATCCGCGACAACTTTTATGAAGTGCAACAGGAATTCGAATGGGCCCAAGGCATGCCCACCAATGCCCTGCTGGTGTCCGGCCCGTCGAAAACCGCCGACATCGAACAAGTCCTGGCCTATGGCGCCCATGGTCCGAAGGATCTGGTGGTCTTGATTCTGGAGGACCAATGACCCTTCCGGCCCCTTTCCTGCGTGACGTCCAACAGCTGATCCCACAAAAACGCCGCTTCGACGATCCCTTGTCGACCTTGGCCTTCGGCACCGACGCCAGTTTCTATCGGCTGATTCCGAAACTGGTGGTACGCGTCGAGTCCGAAGATGAAGTGATTGCCCTGCTGAAACTCGCCCAGCGGGACCAGGTCCCCGTCACGTTCCGCGCCGCCGGCACCAGCCTGTCCGGCCAAGCCATCAGCGACTCGGTACTGATTGTGCTGGGGGATAACTGGAACGGTCGCGAGATTCGCGAGCAAGGCACGCAGATTCGTTTGCAGCCCGGCGTGATCGGCGCCCAGGCCAACGCCTGGCTGGCCCCGTTCGGGCGCAAGATCGGCCCTGATCCGGCGTCGATCAATGCCTGCAAGATCGGCGGCATCGTCGCCAACAACGCCAGCGGCATGTGCTGCGGCACCGCGCAGAACACCTATCACACCCTGGCCGGCATCCGCCTGGTACTGGCCGATGGCACACGCCTGGACACCGAAGACGACAACAGCGTGGCGGCTTTTCGTACAAGCCATGGCGAACTGCTGGAACGCCTGGCCACCCTCGGTCGCGAAACCCGCGCCAACACCGAATTGGCCGCCCGAATTCGCCACAAATACCGTCTGAAAAATACCACCGGGCTGTCACTCAATGCCCTGGTGGATTTCGACGAGCCTGTGGATATCTTGAGCCACCTGTTGGTGGGCTCCGAAGGTACCCTCGGCTTCATCAGTGCGGTGACCTACAACACCGTCATCGACCATCCGAACAAGGCATCGGCGCTGATCGTTTTCCCGGATGTGGAAACCTGCTGCAACGCCGTCACCGTGCTGAAAAGCCAGCCAGTCTCGGCCGTGGAACTGCTGGACCGCCGCAGCCTGCGCTCGGTGCAGGACAAACCGGGCATGCCGGATTTCGTACAGCATCTGTCGATCAATGCCTGCGCCTTGCTGATCGAATCCCGCGCCGCTTCCTCGTCTTTACTGCAAGAACAACTGGCCCGGATCATGGCTTCACTGGCCGGCTTCCCGGTGGAAAAACAGGTCGACTTCACCGAAGACCCGCGGGAAAACGCCCGGCTCTGGGCGATCCGCAAAGACACCTTTCCAGCCGTGGGCGCGGTCCGTAAAACCGGAACCACGGTGATCATCGAAGACGTGACCTTTCCGGTGGAGCAACTGGCCCTCGGCGTAAACCG
Source organism: Pseudomonas sp. NFIX10 (assembly GCF_900111955.1). NCBI lineage: Bacteria > Pseudomonadati > Pseudomonadota > Gammaproteobacteria > Pseudomonadales > Pseudomonadaceae > Pseudomonas > Pseudomonas sp. NFIX10. The sequence goes on from NZ_FOKH01000028.1 coordinate 45,857, forward strand.
CCTGATCGAGTTGTTCGACAAACATCACTACGACGAAGCGATCCTTTTCGGACATGCGCTGGAAGGCAATCTGCACTTCGTCTTCACCCAAGGCTTCAACAGCGCCGAAGAAGTCGCACGCTACCAGGCGTTCATGGATGACGTGGCGCACTTGGTGGCAGTGGAATTCGGCGGCTCGCTGAAAGCCGAACACGGCACCGGGCGCAACATGGCGCCGTTCGTCGAGCTGGAATGGGGCAGTGATGCCTACCAGTTGATGTGGCAGCTCAAACGATTGCTCGACCCCAATGGCATCCTCAACCCGGATGTGGTGCTCAGCGAAGATCCGCAGATCCACCTCAAGCACCTCAAGCCCCTGCCGGCCGCCGATGAAATCGTGGACAAGTGCATCGAATGCGGTTTCTGCGAGCCGGTGTGCCCGTCCAAAGACCTGACCTTGAGCCCACGCCAGCGCATCGTCATCTGGCGGGATATCCAAGCGAAAAAACGCGCCGGAACGGACACCACCGAACTGGAACGTGCCTACCAATACCAGGGCATCGATACCTGCGCCGCCACGGGTCTGTGTGCGCAACGTTGCCCGGTAGGCATCAATACCGGCGAACTGGTAAAAAAACTGCGCAGTCGTGACGCGACAAAGACGAAAACCGCCAACTGGATTGAAGGAAATTTCGCCACCACGCTGCAAGGCGCACGCTTTGCCCTGCACGTCGCCAACGGTGCGCGCATGCTACTGGGCGCCCCCCGCCTGGCGAAACTGTCGGCCTCGTTGACGCGCCTGTCCAAGGGCCAGGTGCCACAATGGACCAGCGCCATGCCGCAGCCGGAAAAGGCCATCCGTTTCAGCCCCTCCGCGCCGGACGAACGCCCGAGAGTGGTGTACCTGGCGGCTTGCGTGTCGCGAGTCATGGGCCCGACAGCGGCGGACAAGGAGCAGATGTCGCTGTACGACAAGACCCGCGGCCTGCTGGAAAAGGCCGGCTATCAGGTGGTCTTTCCAGACAATGTGGACAGCCTCTGCTGCGGCCAGCCCTTTGCTTCCAAAGGCTACACAGAACAGGCCGAGCACAAGCGCCAGGAACTGATCGGAGCCTTGCTGCATGCCAGCCGCGGCGGGCTCGACCCCATCTACTGCGACACCAGCCCCTGCACACTGCGGTTAGTCCAGGACCTGGGGGACGTGCGCCTGGACCTGTACGACCCGGTACGCTTTATCCGTACCCATTTGATGGAGCGTCTCGACTTCATCCCCCAGGAGGCGCCCATCGCCGTGCACGTCACCTGCAGCACGCAGCACCTTGGCGAAAGCCAGGCGCTGATCGACCTGGCGCGCAAATGCAGCAAAAACGTGGTCATCCCCGAAGGCATCCATTGTTGCGGTTTCGCCGGCGACAAGGGCTTCACCACGCCAGAGCTGAACGCCCACTCGCTGCGCTCGTTGAAGGACGCGGTGCAGCATTGCAGCGAAGGGATTTCCACCAGCCGCACCTGTGAGATCGGTCTTACGCAACACGGCGCAATCGACTACCACGGGCTGGTCTACCTGGTGGATCGAGTGACCCAGGCCAGGGTGACCTGAAGAAAAATAGAACCCTGGCGAACGGTCACAGTCCACTGATCAAGTCCTGCAAGGCGGGACCTTCCCTCAATTGGTAGCCGTCCTGATGGCCAGCGATGCCTGGGCCCTCAGTTCAAGGAGAGACATATGAAACGCTCTGTACTGCTAGGTCTGTTCGTTACTGCCTCGATGATGGCCTCCACTTCGTTCGCCGCCGACAAGCCGGACGACCTGTGCGAAGCCAATATCCAAACCATCGAAAACGCCAAAACACAGTACCAGTCATCGGCCGACCTCACTGCCCGTGCGACAGCCAGCGTAACAAAGGCAAAGGCACTCAAGGCAGCAGGCAAAATTGACGACTGCGTTGCTGAAACCCAGCAAACCATTCTGGAAATCGGAAAGACTTCCGACGGCACCAACAAGTGACCGATAAGCAGGCCAACCTCCGGGTTGGCCTTGCCGACAGATTGGCGTACACTCTGCACATGCCTGCCGCTCCCACAGACTCATGGAGCGACAGGTTCGGGGCCGTTTAGGATTCGACGCCGGTTGCGAAACTTTAGGTGCATGCCGAGTTGGTAACAGAACTCGTAAATCCACTGTTGCAACTTCTATAGTTGCCAATGACGAAACCTACGGCCAGGAAGAGTACGCTATCGCTGCGTAAGCAGCCTTAGATCCTGAGCTTCTGGTACCTTCGGGTCCAGCAATCATTAGGGGATGTCCGTAAACCCAAAGTGATTGTCATATAGAACGGAATCGCCGTGCAGTACGTTGTGGACGAAGCGGCTAAAACTTACACAACTCGCCCAAAGCACCCTGCCCGTCGGGTCGCTGAGGGTTAACTTAATAGACACGGCTACGCATGTAGTACCGACAGCAGAGTACTGGCGGACGGGGGTTCAAATCCCCCCGGCTCCACCATTTCATCATCTAAAGACGTCCACGGACGTCTTTTTTTGTGCCTGAAACCCAGTAAATACGGGGCTTTCAGCGCCATCGAGCTCCATAGCCCTTCACGCAGATCCATTTTGAAATGTATTCCAAGGCGTATTCCAAGCCAGTGGCTGGTAAATTTTGGAATACACAAACAGCGTTGGAGTACCCATGGGCGCCCAAGCCACACGCCTTTCAGACCTGAAAATCAGAGCCGCCAAACCCAAAGCCAAGGACTACATACTGACCGACGGCAACGGCCTCCAGCTGCGAGTCCGAACCAATGGTTCAAGGCTATGGAATTTCAACTACGTCCATCCCGTGACGAAAAAACGGATCAACATGGGACTGGGTACATTCCCTGAGCTCAGCCTGGCTCAAGCGCGAAAACGCACCGTTGAGGCCAGGGAATTGGTCGCCCAGGGACTGGACCCGAAAGAGCAGCGCGATGCCGATCGCCAAGCGAAAAAGGCCGCGACAGAGCACACCTTTCAAAACGTCGCGACGGCCTGGTTTGAGCTAAAGAAAGATTCCGTAACAACCGCCTACGCTGAAGACATTTGGCGCTCGCTCACACTGCACATCTTCCCGGATCTACATGCGACCCCAATTTCCGAAATCAGCGCTCCCCAGGTCATCAAGTTGCTTAAGCCACTTGAGACCAAAGGCAGCTTGGAGACGGTCAAGCGCCTGACCCAACGCCTCAACGAAATCATGACTTACGGGGTGAACTACGGACTCATTCATGCCAACCCCCTGAGCGGAATTCGATCAGTCTTCAAAAAACCAAAGAAAAAAAACATGCCGGCACTGCCCCCCGATGAGCTCAATGAACTCATGGTGGCGATTGCCAACGCCAGCATCAAAAGAACCACCCGGTGCCTCATCGAGTGGCAACTCCACACAATGACTCGGCCAGCAGAAGCTGCGACCACCCGATGGGCTGACATCGACTTCAAGAAGAAGATCTGGACGATTCCACCGGAGCGCATGAAGAAACGTCGCACACACATCATCCCGCTCACGGAGCAAGCTTTGGCGCTCCTGGAGGCCATCAAGCCCTACAGTGGACACAGGGAGTACGTGTTTCCTGCCGACCGTAACCCTCGCACCCATTGCAACAGCCAGACCGCGAACATGGCGTTGAAACGGATGGGCTTCGAAGGGCGCCTGGTCAGTCATGGAATGCGCTCAATGGCGAGCACCATCCTCAATGAAAAGGGTTGGGACCCAGAGCTGATCGAAGTTGCGCTTGCCCACGTCGATAAAGACGAGGTACGTAGCGCCTATAACCGAGCGGACTACATTGAGCGCAGACGGCCGATGATGCAGTGGTGGAGTGAACACATCCAGGGAGCAGCTACCGGCAATCTCTCGGTATCAGCAACCATCGAAAGCAGTGATCGGAAAGTCGTCGCCATACGCTGATGAAGGACTGTCATCGGCGATATGGAACAGCGATAAATCCGGTGGTGATGCAAATCGTATTGTCGAATTACACGAAGGTTGATCCGCGATGAGATGCAGAGGAACGGGCCGTCGTGGCCCATACCTCGGAGTCATCTCATGGCAAACCTACGCACTCACCAGAACTCACAAGACCAAGATGCTCTGAGCGCTACCTTGACGGCGCTCATGCTCGATCAACGCCTTACCCCGTTGGAGCGCAATGGCTGGCAGGTCCTGCGCATGTTTCGCACCGCTGATGGCCTCAGTCCGCTCGTGAACATGGGACAGCTGCGCCGCTATCTCACGTGTACTCCCTATGGGCAGCGAGCGGGCGCTGCCACGGCTTGGCGCGCTTTAGCGGTACTGCGGCTTACAGGATGGATCAGCTTCGTAAGGCAACATTGCGATCTCCTGACTGGCAATGTTCAAAGCGTGCTGTATCGGGTCAATGAGCGCGCCCTAAGCTTCCATGAAGCTTGTGCTCTCGACGACAGCCTGGAGGAGCTTATGGCTACCTGCATCAGCCATGGAAACAAACAAATCAAGCATCTTGCCGAGCACGTTCTGGCGACTTCTGAGCAGACGCCTGAACATCCCCCCATTGCCATTCGGGAGCAACGGAACAAAGACGATGAACCACCGCCCTCCGCGCCATCGCGAAAGCGTTCTAGGGTCAATCGAACATCCACACCCACTGCTTCCGCAAACAGATCGACCGTTACACAGCAGACCAAACAGACCCGCCAGATACCTCAAGAGCAACACCGTACGTATAAGACGTATTTATACAAAAAAGAACGTACGTACCGCGCGCATACGCGTGAGGAAAGCGATTCATCGTCACTCCCGCTGGCCTTGCCGCCATGCCTGATCAGCGCTAAAGCAGATCAGCAAAGAGACGTGCTGATGGCTTTGAAACGGTTGCCGTCACACCATCGCCAGGACGTGCTGGACGAACTACAGGCACGCAGCCAAAGCGGCACAGTACGCAATGTCGTCGCCTATTTCTTCGCCCTAGCGAAGCGTGTGTTGGCCGGCGAGTTTCACTTGTGGGCCGGCCGCAAAAAACAGAATCAAGCTGGCGAGCCAGTTGCAATGCCGCCCGCACCCCGCGTTCGCATAGAAGCGCCCAAGAAGCCACCAGAGCGCTCGGCATGGCGCGAAATTGGCCGGCCACACATTGCCAACATGCGAGAAATCCTGGCCGGCCCTAGGGGCGCTGGAGACTTGGCGGCGCAGGTGATGAAAGACAAAGGGTGGCAGACGTGTCCTGCATAGGGCGGACGTTCAACGCCTATAAACTCTTGAATGTCCGGTGCTAATACCCAACATCTGGTAACACTCGGTAGCCGTTTTGTGAATTGACAGAAAATGTCCGTGGGAGCACTTTCACGAGTGCATACCAGCCGTCAGGATCATCAAGACGGCGCTGCGGTTTTCCGCAGGATCCGCCCAATGACCGCATCGCTTCCGGCAGCGCGGACAGTCGACTTGAGTGTCGAAGGAAGCAAGCTACCCCCATCCCACCCACGACGGGCCTCCCCCCGTCCTGGGGGCAGGCCTTTCTTTGTTTTTGGAGGCCTTAATGAAAAATCGACTGGCAATGTATAGAGCCCTGAAGGCTATCAACGTGCCTGAGCAGCAAATCGAAGCAGTTATCCAAGCCATGGACTCTGATGTGCATTTATCCTCTGCAGGTAAATCCGATCCCGACGCAGCGCAGTTTCGGGCAGAGCTATCCCGGTTTGGGGTAAGTCTCCTGATGAATATCGGCGTGATGCTCTCCGTCGCGACGGCGATTCTCTTTGCCGCGGTCGCGTTTGTTCGTTAACGAGACCACCTTTTTCTGTTGGTACCAGGAGCCACCTGTTCTAGGACAGGTGGTTTTTTTGTGCGCAAGTCACTTGATTGCACAGGCCGTAAAGACATTTGACCAAGGGCACCTATCGGCCAAAAGCAGCCCTTCGATGTGTCTAGACACTTCGGGGCGATTCACTCACCCGGTGGCACTGAATAACTGCTGCTGGTTATAGGATGTCAATAACGCGGTGGATATGGAATTATTGGTCGCTCCGAATATATAAGGAAGAATGCTGTTGTCTGCTACCAAGGATCTCATTTCCCTGCACCTAGATAAGGCAGCGGCGCAACTGCGTGCCGAGGCGCTTGAGCAAAACCGGGCCCTCCACCTGGAATTGCAAGAGCTCAAGTCGTCCAGCGCTCTTCTGCTCCACGAAGTCCAGAGCCAGATCGGCAATGCCGAGGCTAAGATCTCCGAGCGGGCCATTGAGAAGACACTGTCGATTCTTCATCACATCAAGCAGTGGATACTCGCGGTCGGAACCTTCATCACCCTGGCATTGGCCGTGGGAGCATTCTTTGGCTACAAGAACCTTGCCGACAGTTTGACGAACACCTTCACGAACAAGGTTGATCGGTGGTTGCGCTTCGAGGACGGTGATAGCGATGAAAGCAAGGCGCTTGATGCAATGCGCACCCAAGCGCTGCTAGACGCCTACATGGTGCGTTTCGCCCGTGAGCGTGTGGGTGGGCGCAATGGTTCATTGTCTCTGACGGAAGCTGAGCGGCAGCGTCTACTCGCGATCCTTCAGGATCCCTCATCGGATGTCGGGCAGTTCTCCGACGCGTTGACCATCATTACCCGAAGTCGTGGGCTGTTCGCGCCGACCTGGATGGAGGATCCAACCGGTAAAGCCCTTGCCCAACTGGTGAACGAGTCGTCTTTGAGCCAGCACAAGCGGGTTTTGTTGCTGGAGCGCCTGAAATTCGACCGTGCTTTCCTACCGTTCTCGCGCACCCTCGTCGCTGACGTAGATAACATTTGGTCTATGAAAATGCTGGCATTCGATAACCTCAAACTGTTCGAAGATCCTATGGCCTTGGAGTTCGCCCGAGCCAATGTGGGCAAGGTGGACCGTTATTATCGTTCCCAGCTGGCGCTCTATATCGCGCAGGAGACAGGGTCTTATGTGGCGGTGAACGAATATGCACAGTTCCTGCGCCAGACAAAGCCAGAGCTGTGGCAGTCCGATTTTTTGGGACTGGTGGCAGGCCTGGGTGGAATCTTGCCAAGCACCGGTGAGTTGCCGCTGGAGGATATCAGCGCCCTGATCGCTGATAGTGTGCTGCTGGGGGCAGGCATTCGCCTGACTGATCTGTTAGGTTCCAGACGCTTGGCGCTTGAGTTGGATGGAGGCTACGCAGCGCTGGTTGAGCCCGGCCGCTGGCTCAATGAGCCAAGCGTGATTGGTGCGATTATCCGACATCGGCCACTTTCACCTGATTGGTTGGCCAGGGTGGTCTCGTTCTTCCAGGTCAATGACCAAGGTTACGAACTGGCGACGCTGCAACTAACGCTTCGAGACAAGGACCGCCTGCTGACGCAACAGGGTGCCGTCGCCGCCAGCGACGTGCGTGGCCAGGTGTGGTTGAGGGTTGAAACTGTTCCAGGGGGACATCGGCTTAGCGCGACCTGGCGCGATGCGAACACAGGGCGGATATCGGCAAGCGTGATCGAGTCACCGCAGCGCTTGCCAAACAGCCTTTTCCAACTGTCGTTTGATCCTCAGTTGTTGAAAAGCCTGACCTATCAAACGCGCGTCTATGAAGACTACCTATGATTTGAAGAGGCGCTCAGCCTTGCTGGGTCTAGGGGGTGTAGAAGTTACTCAGTGAGTATCGCCAGCAGGGCATTCCAGCCCGGCCACACCTTCGCAGGACAAGGCTTTTTGCAGGCTGCACTCTCCAGCATTCCACCATTGCACGAGGCCAGATAGAACCGGCGCGGCAACACGCCGAACATCGGCTACTACTAGCCGCCTTGGCACACCATGGCAGCGCTGTCACGAGTCGCTGCAAGACTGAGCAGGGCGCTTAGCTGGTAATCGAAGGTGGGTAGAGGTGTTGGCTGCAAAACGACAACTCTCCGGAACAGGCGTTTAATACGCTGCGAATGTCCGCTTCTGATCGATTTCTGCCGTTCGTGGCGGGCAGCAATCGGCCCAGAGTGTGTCAAAACCCTTGTGAGCGGCTTCCACTCTAGTGTTTTTTCCTACTCAGCCCAGGTCAGACATCAGTTGCTTAGATTCAGTATAAGATTCCGGAAATCAGCAGGTACGCCGACAACGTGGGCTAGAGGCTAGAAATCTGGGGGTTGGACGATTGCAAGCAACGTTTCATATCTTTGTCCGGTTTGTGGATACCCCGGGCTTGAAGAGCCTCCATACGATGAGTTTGGCTGCTCTTCGTTTGGCATGTGCCCGTCCTGCGGTACGCAGTTTGGCTATGATGACGCAACATCTGCTCATGCTGATTTGCGGAAATTATGGATATCTAAAGGAATGCTTTGGTGGAGCAAAGCTCAAGCGTCGCCGAGTGGTTGGGACCCGGTAAGGCAACTACAGGCGGTTGAAAAACGCATCAATATCTGAACAGAATACCGCTCTTAGCCCTGCTATGATTTCTGAGGATTTCATCGCAGGGATCGCCCATGAAGCGCTTTATCCAAGGTGAACATCGAGGCCAAGAAACCTTCCTTCCCGCGAGCCTCGAAGATTACGTCACGGATGCCAATCCGGTGCGCGTAGTCGACATCTTTGTCGACGAACTGGACCTGGTCAAACTAGGTTTCGAGGGGGCCTTACCTGCTGATACAGGCCGGCCTACCATCCCTCGATCCTGCTGAAGATCTACATCTACGGCTATCTGAACCGCATTCCATCGAGCCGGCGTCTTGAACGAGAAGTCCAACGCAACGTCGAGCTGATGTGGCTGACCGGGCGTTTGATGCCCGATTTCAAGACCATCGCCAACTTCCGAAAAGACAAAAGCAAGGCCATCCGAGGTGTCTGCCGCCAGTTCGTGGTGCTGTGCCAGCAGCTAGGACTGTTCGAAGATAACCTGGTCGCCATCGACGGCAGTAAATTCAAGGCCGTCAATAACCGCGACCGCAATTTCACCAGCGCCAAGCTGAAACGGCGGATGGAAGAAATTGAATCAAGTATCAATCGGTACCTGACTACGCTCGACGAAACCGATCGGCAAGAACCCTCGGTCGCTCAGCCCAAGGCTGCTCGTCTGCAAGAGAAAATCGACAAGCTCAAAGCTCAGATGAAAGAGTTGCAGGTCATTGAAACTCAGCTCAACGAATCACCGGATAAACAGGTCTCACTGACCGATCCAGACGCCCGTTCCATGATGACGCGCGGCACTGGAATCGTCGGTTACAACGTGCAGACAGCAGTCGATACCCAGCACCATTTGATCGTTGCGCATGAGGTGACCAACGTCGGTTCCGACCGCGATTTACTCAGCTCGATGGCCAAGCAGGCCCGCGAGGCGATGGCGTCAGATACGTTGTCGGTAGTGGCTGACCGAGGTTACTTCAAAAGCGAACAAATCCTAGTTTGTCACGATGCAGGCATCACCGCCTATGTGCCCAAGCCGATGACCTCTGGAGCCAAGGCTGACGGGCGTTTCAATAATGATGCCTTCATCTATGACGCGGCAAAAAACGAATACATTTGTCCCGCTGGAGAGGTGTTGATCTGGCGCTTTTCCAGCGTTGAAAAAGGCCTGACGTTGCACCGTTACTGGAGTTCTAATTGCCAGGGATGCGCAATGAAACCGCAGTGCACACCGAGCAAGCAACGGCGAGTTCGGCGATGGGAGCATGAAGCCGTATTGGAGGAAATGCAGAACAGGCTGAGCAACGCGCCGGAGATGATGCGGATCCGAAAACGGACTATTGAGCATCCCTTCGGGACGCTCAAACAATGGATGGGTGCGACGCACTTTCTGACACGAAAGCTTAACGGGGTAAGCGCCGAGATGAGCTTGAATGTGCTTGTCTACAACCTGAAGCGGGTCATGAAAATCATCGGCACCACTGGCTTGATGAAAGCGTTAATGGCGTAAAAAACGGCCTTTTTTACCCCATCAAAGGGCTTTAAGAGACTACTGAGCCGCGTCAACTGTTCCTGAAAACGTCGTGACCTTGATCAGGTTGCAAAACGTGAGCACGGTCTCCCAGCGCGGATGTAGAAAACCCAATCTGACGTTTTTACACACTCTGGGCCAGAAGCGGACGTTGCAAGTGCATTAAATAAATCTGCCCCCTTTTCTGTTGAACGGCACCTCGAAAAATTTTCTCGACCTGACCGTGCTACCTCCAGGCTCCACCTCCCATCTCAACCTTCTATTGCACTGGCACACCGGCTAAGACATCATTTAGCCACTACCCATAACAAGGATGCAGTGATGCTGGAGCGATTAAGGAAAGACCGTGACGAGCTGGTCGAACAGCTCATGGTGCAACCGCTGGTCAAACAAGACAGGCAACGTGCGGATTATTTGGCAGAGCACGGGGAGCTGAAAGATTTCAAAGCTGGCGAGGCGCTCATTACGTTTGGCGAGTCAGCCACGGACGTTTTCTTTCTGCTAACGGGTTCTGTGGCGATCAGTATCGGCAAACGTGTGCTGGTTGAGAATTTCGAAGCGGGCAATCACGTCGGTGAGATTGCTGCCGTCCACGTCACGACACGTACGAGTACCGTGGTCGCTCGCGAAGAAGTGGTGGCAGTTCAACTTTCAAAAGAGCATTTCAAAGGTTTTCTCCTGCAATTTCCCGAAGCAACGCTGGCCTTTGCAAGGGATCTCGCAAAACGGATCGCCGTACGCAATGCCAACGTCGCCCGGCCGCGTGAGAAGCATCGCATCTTTGCGATCTCTTCTGCCGAAGCCCTCTCAGTCGTCGACAGCGGAATCCAGCATTTCACACATGACTCCGACCTTGAATACGCCCCATGGAGCATGCCTCAGATATTCCAGCTATCTAGCTACCCAATGGATGACCTTGAAGCGGAGCTGACCAACTCGGACTTCGCAGTAGTTGTCGCCAACGACGACGACATCGTTAAGTCTCGGGGCACAGAGAAATCCATGCCTCGTGACAACGTCTTGTTCGAGCTCGGTCTTTTCGTGGGTAGATTTGGCCGCAAGCGCACAGTGTTGATGGCGCCTAGCGGTAAAGAGGTGAAGCTCCCCAGCGACCTCATAGGCTTGAGCATCATCTATTACCCTCAAGAAATGACAGAGACCGTTGAGAAGCAGGTCTGGGACAGGGTTAAACGTCATTTCAGGAAGCTAGTTAAATGAACAACCATCAACTTGCAGCCGTCCGCAAAGCAGCAGTCGACGGCCTGGACGGCGCTGTGCGGACGTGGGAAAAGGTCGGGATGATCATGGACAGCATAAATGCCTCCATTGAATCCAGGGCGGGAAATGAAAGCAACATTCCTGGGCATCCGTATGTACAACAGGGAAAGCCAGAGGTGACAGAGTTCGTCGCTCTCGTCGTTGACATGCGCAACTCTTCCGATCGCCTGCAAAATCTTCAGAAATTTCCGGCGATCGATAGCGGTTTCCAAAGGGTCTTCTACGAAACGTCAGCCTTACTGCCGGCATTAGCCACAACAGCCTTGTTTGAGGATGGCCACGTCACGGAATACCTTGGTGACGGGGCGCTCATCCTCTTCAAGGTCGACGCTAACGATCGCGTCAAATCTGTTCGAACCGCCTATCAGGTAGCTGACAACTGCGTTACGCAGACCAGGCAAATCGTCAATGAGCTTCTAGCGGAGAGGTTTGAGCTACCGAATCTTTCAATTGGTGCAGGTCTGTCTCTCAGCAAAGCCATCGTGACGCTTGTCGGCACCTCGGCGTTTATGCAGCCCAAGGCCATCGGGCAATGCGTTTGGGAAGCCTCCAAGTTGAGCTCTGGAACAAACACAGTCCGGGTCTCAGAGAATCTCAAGCAGGCATGGCCACCCGCTGCCGGTGGCACGCTCCGCTTTGAAAGACTATACGACCTCCCAAAAAAAATGGTGGGATTTGAAATTCGCAAGCCCTGAACCACTCCTTTGCATACACCAACGCCTCTTTTCTCTCAAGACCTCTCTGCTTGGGCCTCACAGTTTTCTTGGCGCTCAAAGGTATAAAGACAGAGGGTACTATTTTTTCCGGCAGCTACTGTCAGCTTTTGGCCGTTAGCTGCCCCTTTTGAATAGCTGCTACCGGCCAGGAGCAGTCCTTCAAGTGCAATCTTTCTGACGAAAGCTTTAGGTGGTAAGGCGGAAGTTCAGCAATGGCTGCTTTGCAGCGGATCAGTTCTGGGCAGGAATCCAAAGGGCTCCCCGCCCCCCCCACCTTGAGCACGTGGGTGTAGATCATGGTTGCCATTGCCGAGTTTGTGCACTGCGCTCACCTGTGCGCTGACAGTCGAACAAGGTAAGCCCTAGGACGAATGACTCGATGACTTCGATAGTCTGGGTCCGCTCGCCATGCAGCAGCCTGGCGGCGGCATTCGCAATCGGGAACTCGCCTTGAAGAGCGGCATCCACGAGCTGCAGGCCAGCCCCCTTGATGTCATCCGTGAGCGCCAAGTTGCTCCAAGCCTCTCTCGCTTCGTCGAGAGTCTTGGAGACCGCCCGATAGATGCGCTCCTCCTCGGGCGTCCTGATTCCCTTGCTACTCCAGTACGCATCAATGCCCTGGAGCTCTGCCAACGGATTGGTGAGACGAATAAATGCGTTTAGCGAATCCATCGGAGCTGCCTTTAGTCCTGCGGCGGCGCACCAGGGTTGCGCCAGTTCATTTGGTAGAACCGGGAACAGCCTGTCGAAGCCAGATGTAGCGAGGCTCGTCAATCCGAACCTGTTCATGACGGGCAGGACGCAAATCTTGCGCCCGCCTTCAATGAGAGCACGCCAGGCTGGCCAGCCACTCGCCAAGTCCACGCCTGTTCCATCGGTGTTCACAGGCAAGGTGACCAGCACATCCGCAGGCGGCCACACCTCGGGAATGGTGGCCTCAGCCAGCAAATGAACGCCGATGCCAGGGCTAATGGCGGTCAGCTCGGCCCTTAGCCTACCTTCCAAGTTATTGAACTCGGCTTCGCGATATCGGCGCGCGGCGAATGCCGCCTTGCCAAGCGCACTCCCCTTTGGTGCCGTCCGACAACGGTGGGTGAGAAACGGCTGCCGCCCTCTTTTCTCAGACTCACCGGCCATCGTCTGCAACATTTCTACAAGGCGCCGTAGCTCACCCAACTCCTTCGGAGCCTCGATTGATAACACATCCCATGGCTCCTCGGACGCCGCAGTCGCGATGCTCTTTTGTATGTCGGCAAGCCAGGCCATGTAGGCCGGAGCACCCTGCGGCAGCGCAAGAAACCTCCGGACAAGATCCGTGGAGCAACTGGACAGGATCGATGGCAGCCTCGACCACCTCCGGACTCCAGCAGTTGGCGGCTCCTCCTGTGGCGCCACCAAACTGATAGCTGCGTCGTATACGCGCCCCAAGGCGTTGAGCGCAGTGGCATCTGTCTTTCCTCTGAACTGCCCGTCAAGAAGCGCTCTGAGATTAGGGACGAGCAGATTGAGCAGATCCAAGCATTGCGCTAGATAGGCGGTGTAACTCTCAGTAGCCAAGTAAGCGTTGAGTATGGCCAGCCACGCACGATTGCGGGCGACCTGCTCGGGTGCAGGAACGTTCGCCCTGGGCATGCGTTTGCGAGCAAGCGGGTAGTCCCCGGCTGTGGACGGGACGATGGCCCCGTCAGCTCCGAGCGCGGTGTTGAACACAATATCTGCTGCAGGAGTAAGCGCCAACAAGGTCCTACAAGTCTGATACACGTCGTGGTCAAGGTCGGTCTGCACGGAGGTAGCTACAAACCAGATGTCTGAGCGAACCTCTTGACCTTCCTCACATGGACTCAGACTCGGAGCCTCAGCCCAGGCCACATTGTCGGAGAAGCGCTGGAACAATGCGTCTTGCCCTACTGCATTCACCCAGCAGATCGCCAGCGTCCTGTCGACCCTTGCTGTGACTTGGAGTAGCGAAACTACGGCTTGAAAGTCCGCGTCGGCGAGCGGGGGGGAAAAAGTGGCAAGCTCACCCAAGACCGAAGTCGGGATGACTTGACCGAGTAGCGAAGCCATGAGCCGGGTCAAGTCTCCCACGCTGCTCGCCGCCTGGAGCACGCGGCGCAGATCGCTTGGAGCTAACCGAGCCAAAAAGTGAGCGGTTAAACCTGAAGCGATAACGTCAGTCCTGATTTCAGTGAAGCGTCGGGATGCAGGTACCGTCGGACCGATATCCGGTGGCTCGATGTCGCTAATCGCGAGTCCGGCAGGCGTTCCCTGCAACGACTTCGGAATTGCTTGTGCTTCGACGGTCTGAAGCCAACGTCTGATCACCCGATGCGCGTTCGTGCGGTCCAGACCCGTCAGAATCGCGCCGAGGAGCGCCGGTGTCGGTGCTGCCTCCAATCTAAGCGCCAGACCTTCAATTACTTCGTCATCGCATTCCTCGTGCCTAGAGAGTGTGCGCTCGAGGAACCGAGACATCTCGGATGCCGGCACCAGCCAAACCGCAGTTGCGGCCGTAGTCGATAACAAGGGCGGAGGGAACTCGTGAGACAGGCGAAGGAGCTCTGCAGATCTCAACTCATGTAACCCCACTATCCTGCCGTCATGTGCGTCTTGAACCAGGTGCTCATTTTTGAGTCTGGTCAGCGCGAGCGAGACCGTGGTCGCGGGCTTGGACAAGACGCGAGGCAACTCTGACACCTCGGCACTGCAACCCGCGGCGTTCACACAAGCCACCGTTCTCAAGACATCTAGCTCGTCGTGTCGATTGACATCGTTAATACGCGCCGCAACCTGCGCGTGCAGCGTCTCGCTCAATCGATGCCCCTGGGTAAGCACGTGGGTGTACTCAAGCAGGTGGCCAGCCGCCAGCGTCCAAGGTTCTCGCCATCCTTGCCAAGCGGTTTGCCCTCTATCCCTCAGCTCCCTCCACACTCGTTCAGCCAGAGTGTCGTCACCCTGAACCTTGACCTGGGCAGCGCGACGGCTATCTACCAGCGGGTAGCGATCCTCCTCCCGTACAGATGCCAAGAGCAGCAGCCCGGGAGTGCGATTTACCTCCGCAGTCAACGCGGTCCAACCCTCTGAGAACCCTCGGCCCACGTCATCAATGATGAAGCCTACGGGTGCATCCGCAGTCGCTCGTCTGGATCGCGCAAGCTGGACAAGTGACGCAATGGCTGCCGGCGGCAGGCGCTGAACCTGAAACCAACGCACTGCGTGGCGACTGGCGTATGCGGCTTCCCAAAGGACTGCTGACTTTCCTGAGCCGGAAGCGCCGTGAATGAGCGCGTTTCTGCGGCTCTCCAGTCCATCTAGAACGGCTGCACGCAGCTCAGGACGTTCCACAACGAGTCCTGCGGCTACGTGCGATGCCTGCGCATCGACACCCAAGTAGAACAGCGGATCCTCATCGGGCGTCAAGAAGTCCACAGCTGAACAGAAGCCCTCGGTTAGTGCTGCCTCAACTACCGCTGATGTCATAAGCGGCTGTAGCGCGTCGAACCGCTGCTGAACATCAGACACGGCAAGCCCAAGATAGGCGTTCGCCGCGCGTGTGCCGTTCTCATCAGAAAGATACCCCACCACGCCCAGGAGGTCCGCGAAGTACATCTCGGCTTCGAAGGAGGTGCAGGCCTGCCTGGCCGAAATCTGGGCTACTGCGCTTCCGCGAGGGTCAGGCAGCACAAGCACTTTGGTTCGCGCAATGAGGCCAGCCAGCCCCTTGCGCCCCTTCAGCTCGACTACGACGGTCGGATAGGCGGAAAGGTCCTGCAACTGGCGGATAGCAGCGCAACGTTCACCAACATTGCTCTCGAGCACCAGCAAAAATTGGTCGTCCGGTTGAAGCCCCTTTCCGTCCCACATTTTCATGACGAAGCCCGCCACTGAGCGAGCTGAAAACGGGCCCATGTGGTCGCGTCGTGACTTGACCTGCGCGAGCGTTCTAGCACTGGCCGTCCGGAGCTCAAGATCGTCACCCCCTTCAGGGACGACGCTGCCGTACACAAACTGGCCGACAAATCCTTCCACGGCAAGGCTTGCCGCAACCGCATCCTGATATCGGAACCCACGTCCCGCATGAGAGCCAGCTCTTGTCGCCAAACCAAACCTCCCTTTTCGATGGCCATACAAATTCGTCACGCGTTCGTTCCAAGCGATGGCTAGAGGACGATATCTCTTAAAGACGTTACCCCTCAAAGTGCAAGTTCTGGAGCAGGGAACGCGAGGAATATGATGTCGTATAGCCCTTCATTGAGCGATAGTCCACATTGCGAACCGGCTCCGTCTACTCATGTTAAGCGTCGAACGGGAGTTTACAGGCGTCTAGCTTGACAGATGAAAAGCCGCTCCCGCTGCAAAGGAGACGTTATCAACCTGACGATGAACGTCCGCTATGGGTTGTCAGCTGCCTTGGGGACAGGCAGCAACCGGCCAATAGCTGCCTCTCACCAAAGTCCGGTTTGAGCCAAATGCAGGCAATCGCCCATGTCGGCATCGCATGTGCCAAAGTATGAGTCAAAGCAGGGGCCGTCATGGAAATTGTTGGGATAATGCACCGATAGAGCGAGTGTTTTGCAGCTTGAGAATTGAATGGATACCGCCCGTAGGCTACATGACGACTCAAGAAGCGCACCGAGACATTAGTCAATACTTGTTGCATCGGTACAACTGGATTCGGCAGCACCAATTCAACGATGGGCTGGCCCCGGCTCAAGCCGAGAAGAAACTTAACGTCGTGTCCGTGACTAATTAGCCACTACACTCTGGTGGATCTGAGAGCAATCACCGCTAAATTCAAGTAATAGATCAAACAGTGAGTTCTTTTCGATGACCAACCTAGATCCATCCCTAAACGCGACTACTGTGCATATTTCAGCCCAACAAGAGGTTGACATAATCGATTTGCGAACCCTATCCCAGCCTGGAGTAATTGGGTTTTTTACACATTTTGAGGTAACAGAAATCGTGGCGTTCATAGGGAGCGAGCCTCCGATTAATGTGCTTACAGTACTTGTGGCAGAGGAGCGTGAGGAATGTGATACGGGTGGATTGCAATGGCTGGGAGGACGCATCAGCGTATCTGGGCTGAAAAATATGAAGTTTGGCATCTGCAGATACCAACGAACTGTGGCTGATGTGCTTAGCGCTGTTGATCAGCTCAAGACGGCTGGAGATTGGCAGTTAAGTGGCCATCCCCTTCGATTGGGCTCCACAAAATTGATGGCACCTCAGTTTGTTCCGGCGGACAGTAACCAAGTTGTCACTCTTAATAAGATACTGAAGAATAATTTTTGGGATGGCGGGTATGTGGTGGAGTTTTTTGACGACACAAAGACTGAACTCAAACCATTGCTTGATACGCCGGAGTTCCTGTTGAAACTCTCTGAGAAGGTTTCCAAGCACATCCCAATTAAAATTGCGGAGGCCGCAGATCGGCTTGGAAACCTAGTTTTTCAACTACCTATCGATTTGATCCGCACACTTACAACTGTTGAGAGGGGAACTGAAACACTCTCTGTAGAGCTAGCGTGGCATCCCAGCGCTACTCCCCGGCCATTGACGTTGAATTGCATTACCGAGTTCGACAAGATCGTAAGTGGATTCAACGTAATTTCACTTGCAGAAGGTGTTAATAAAGTATCCATGCCAACATTGGTTGACGAACACAGACTCACTATTTGGGATTCGATCACTGGTGTGATATTGGGGGCGACACGTCCTTCGTCTTTCATCCAACGAATTTCCTTAGGAATGTCTATATCGGCTAAAGACCGGATTTTTAATATGCCTGATGGAAAACAGGAGCGAGTTGGTCTTAGAGCAGCTCAATCTAGCAATGTAATTGGAGATGCACCCAAACCTCATAGGGAATGGGTTTTAAAGCGGATTCATGATGAGGAGGCCGATAGCTTGGCTGCCCAGAGGCGCTTCAAGCAATACCTACCTGTTTTGGGGAACGGTAACGCCGAGCACCTGAGAGCAATTAGTGATCTGCGTTTTCTCATCAGTACGTATGGCGAAGGGGGTGTTTGGCTCTGGGATCCATATTTGAGTGCCTCTGACATTTTAAAAACTCTCTTCTATTGTCCGTATGAAGGTGTGCAGATGCGAGCCATGGGTAATGCGCAGAGTGGAAGGGGGTTAACAGGCGAAAAGAGTGTTCAGGTATGGATTGATAACCAACGCACGGCCTTTGCCGGGTGTCAAAGCGATTACAACGGACTCGATCTTGAGTTTCGTGCAAGGCATGGCGATGCCGGCTGGGACTTTCATGACCGTTTTCTAATTTTTCCTGGCACTCGTGAAGGAGTTCTGGTTTGGTCTTTGGGCATTTCTGTTAATCAGTTTGGAAAGTCGCACCACATCCTCCAGAGAGTTGACAACGGCCGGATGATCGCGGAGGCGTTTAGCAGTTTGTGGGCTAAGCTTGAAACGGCTGATCACCTTGTATGGAAGTGGCCAGAGGAAACTCATTAATGCTGAAAATTTTGATTGAGACTGCCATGCAAGTAAAAGACGCTAAGGAACCCACTCGCTTGCTGGAGTTGGCAAACACTGTCTCCAATGCCCTCGAGGCGCTTAACGATGAAAGTTGCAAGAACGAGTGGATGAGAATCTTGGAGAGAGATTTTGGGTTTTCACCTCCACGTGACCGTGGAAATTTAAATACCTGGGCACCGTTGCTTGCCTGGGCTCTAAAGGTTATTGAGACATGGAGTGTTGCGGATGACCCGAACGAGATACGTCTGGCTGCAGCTTTCTTGGTGATATCTGCGTGCAATGTTGAGGGGAAAATATGGGATAGCCTCCCTGATGCAATGAAATGTTCTTCTGACGTTATCGGGCTGATGGGACGTCTGCTATCTCGCAGTTCCGTCAACATCAACGCTTTATCGAACAGTGATCGATGGGAGAGAGAGCAGATAATAGCGCTACAAACAGCAGAGGCTGACAGCGACTGGGTAAAAATTGATCATATCTATCCTCAATTTCAAAGTACTCTGTGGCTTAGCCTACCGATCTATCATGCCGCAAACTGTTTAGCCCGGTTTGACTTCCCTGAACTTGTGCTTGCGGTTGGTCGTATAAAAGGGTTTTTAACGATGCACGCTGTAATGGATGCACTTGCGAGGGAGCAAAAGCTGCTGCTTGGCCGGCAACTAAGCAACAAAGCTGGACGTTTCGCATCAGTGTATTGCTCGATGTCGAGGATGAAGGCTACTACGTGTTTGAGCGATCTAGAGCAGGAAGCAGTAACCGAATTAATGTCATCAACTGCAAGTGACTTGAAAGAGTGGGAAAAATGGATGGCTGTATTCAACACTTATCCATTGAGATACCCAGCTCTTCAGCGTCCTCTTGGTAAGGCACTGGCCTCACTCCCAGACGAAGCCATAAGCATATATATTTCGTCGATCAGTCTTTATCCGCTCCATCCCCCATATAATGGCTCGCGCGGTTTCGTGGCTGATTGTTTGACAACATTTGCTGAGGAGGCCGATGAGAGAGTAAGGAAAGCTTTGTGGACAAAGGCGTTCGATCGCTGGGCACAGTGGAGTTTCAATAGTGTTGATCAGAGCAAATACCTATTTCAGGTATCAGGGTCGGAACTTGATTTTGCGGTGGTGGGTTATTACGTTGAATGCGTAAATGAATCAGAGCGGCAAAGAGTCATAGATGAGTGCTTGAGCCGAGTTGAACAGGTAGGCTTAATATGGTTTGAGTCTGTGTCCGCGTATGATACTGCCGTTTTCAAAGCGTTATCCGAGTTACAGCTGTGTTGCCGCGCACAGGAGGCGGGGATGTCAAAGGTCGATTGGTTGAAAAGTAGCATTTTTATGCCTGCATGGAAGGAGGGGCAACGGTACCGCTACATTAGAGCTAGTCTGATAGACACAGTGGGCTAAAGAGCTTGTCGTAATAGCTCACGATTTTCTTCGATCGTCCGTGCCTTGAACGAAATTTTGCCAGCTAAGGGAAGGCTCTGGCCCTTTTGTTTTTATTAGCAAGGACGATTAGAGAAATGCAAAAGCTGCAATGTAGATCCTTTTTTATATTTGCTCTTATTCCCCTGAAGTTCAAGAGATTTTGTATGTCGGAGCTCGCAGCATTTCGCCAACTCAAAAAACTAGCCGAACAGATCCACGCTATCGATGCGTTGAAAGGTGATGCTGACCTAAGGAAAGAAATCGAATTTAAGACGGAGCTGTGTACTTTGCCCGCCGAGTACGATTATAGACTGCCAATTGGTAACACACCGTCTGCTTTTGGCCGATTTCTGCCTGTTGCAAAGGGCAGCCTCTGGCCGCGAGCCACCGTCGTCGAAGGGCCGCTATGGGTTCCAACTACCACGTTGTCACCGCTAGTTATCATCCGCCCCAGACCTTCGACAGAAAGCTCTCGGTCAACCTGAGTCGTCGACTTGCTCGTACGATTCACGGCACTGATCGGCAAGGCAACTCCGTGCTCCGCTTTTCCACAAGCTACCTGTGCAGGCGTGGCATGGGGACCATGCCGCCCCTGCGCAGGGAGCCGACAAGGCCGAAGGCCGCGTCAGTACCACAGGCAATAGGAAATATGCCCCTGCAGCAGAGCCTGTCTCTGCCCGAAGGCGCGCAAGCCATCAGCCGGGCCGTCACTGCAAACCGCAGTGACGGCCCAGCCGACGCCCCAACATCACGGGCAAACCCTCAACCCTAAAGAGTGAGGCATACATGATGATGCCCCCATACACTGACCCAGCAAAAACCTAAGACGACAGGTTCGAGAGTCGTCATCCCAACAGCGCGAAACTCCTGCAAGCGCTGATCCATCAGGATGGAGTTAGCCAGGTATGCAAGGTTCCAAAAGCATACCGACCCATACCCGTGGGCGGAGCCGCCTTTGTCTATCGGATTTATTCCGTGATATGCCGCTACTGCACCGTCCTAGGCAGCGGTCCTTTGCGCAATGCCGACTGCTTCCACTTAACAATCCCATCCATTTCCTTGGAGTACTCATCAACACTAAAAACCAGCTCATCCCGCTCCATCTCCGTCCGATCTTCCAGCAGGAAGCAAGACGGACGTCTCAGTCGAGACACTGGTGTTTCCTGAACACCATGCCCCTGCCCTTCGGGGATCTCGCCTAGCGAGTTGGCACCAACACTTACCAATGATTTTCAGGACAGAACAACAACACAAGTCAAAGCCTGTGAGCTTGGATCGTATATGGACGATTTGACCTACACCCTGCGGCAACTTTGCCGACGCAATCGCGATGGCAGTCACAATACCCAGGCCGACCGTATCCGCTCACTGGGGCTGATCGCCCGCCAACTGCGCGAGTCTGGTTTCCGCCAGATGAAAGCCCCCTCGCTCAAGGGCAAACACGTAGTGGCACTGTTGGATCGCTGGCAAGGCGAAGGTCTGTCACCTGGCACCATCAAAAATCGGCTTGCGCACCTTCGATGGTGGGCTGAAAAAATCGGTAAGGCTGGCATTCTCCCTGCGGACAACGCGCAACTGGGTGTGGCCGACCGGCGTTTTGTCACCAACGTCAGCAAAGCTCAGGAACTGGGAACGGACCTTGGCAAGATCACCGATGCCCATGTACACATGAGCCTCCAGCTTCAGTCGGCGTTTGGACTACGCCGTGAGGAAGCGATCAAATTTCAACCCAAGTATGCGGATCAAGGAGATCACATTCTCCTCAAGGGCTCGTGGACGAAGGGTGGGCGTGATCGCTCTGTGCCGATCACTACTTCGCTACAGCGCGAGGTGCTGAACTCGGCACATCAGCTAGCGGGAGCCGGCTCATTAATCCCGGCTCAGAAAACGTATATCCAGCAGAGAAACACCTACGATGGTCAGTGCAAGGCAGCAGGCCTGAGCCACATGCATGGCCTACGTCATCATTATGCACAAAGCCGTTACTTCGCTTTGACAGGGTGGAAGGCACCGGCGGCAGGGGGAATCTTTTCCAGGGAATTGACCCCAGTGCAGCGTTCTCAAGACCGTATTGCTCGACAAATTATCAGCCGTGAACTCGGGCATGAGAGAACACAAATTACTGCGACCTACCTCGGACGATAGCTCAAGGCTTTCGACGTCAATGAGCCGTAAGAGTGCGCGCCCGCTTCGCGCCTCGTTGGCGCCTCGACTTGACCAAGCGTATTTCCAGCCAATACGGATATGCGTAGTGACGCATTTAATCTTTCTACGCTTGCCGGTTGCGTGTCCTATGGACACGAGGCATCGAATGCCTGCTCGGCGAGCATTCCCGGCTTCGGTCACCTGAACGACCCTGCAAGCTTGGATAACTGAGGGCGTCGCAGAAGCCGCCCGCTGGCCGTAGGGAATGCCAACTAATCCGGCTCGCCCGCCTCACGCTTTGCCCACTGACAAGTCTGTATCGACGCTTCGAAGCCAAGCACTCATCCATATTCATAAGTGCTGCTTCATGTCGTCGTCAAGCGAATACCTCCCTTCCCTCTCGACAGGAGCAATTATGTTCTCACTGTTCCATCGCAAGCTTCGGCGTGCACTCGACACTAGGGCTGCCGCTAGCCCAACATCACCCGCCGGCCTAACCACTCCCCAATCTGCGGAATCACTCTTGGCCGCTCCCCGCAGACAAAAGTTGCTGAGGCAGATCTGGCAGTGCACCGCCATGTCCCGCCCTCAATTCGATGAACTTTATCTCGCCCCAATTAGACGGTACGCCGAACTGGTTCAACTTTTCCCAGCATCTGAAAATCAGCACCACGCTTACTCCGGTGGGATGCTGGACCATGGCCTGGAAGTAGTTACATACGCTCTAAAAATTCGCCGATCACGATTACTGCCCCTAGGAGCTCCACCAGAAATTCAGATCATCCAAACGGAAGCGTGGAATGCCGCACTGGCATACGCCATCCTGAGTGAAAACCTTGGCAAGATTGCGATTGATCTCCACGTCGAATATTTGGATGGCTGCGCCTGGCACCCATGGCACGGACCGCTGACTCGACCTTACCGAGTTCGATACCGAAAAGACCTCGATTATCGACTGCGCGGCCCCGCATCCGGCCTGATGATCCACAAGCTATTAAGCAGCGAAATCCTGGACTGGCTTTCCGCTTTCCCTGAACTGTGGGCCTCGCTCATGGCCCGCTGGTCTGGCCATAGCGAACATACCGGCGCACTCGGCGCGATCATTATTCAAGCCGAACAAGCTTTAGTAGCCAAAGCCCCTGCACAGACCACCGCGGCAGCTGAGAGCCATAAACCAGCGACCATCGCCACACAATCAGATCCATCACTGCCAGATACACCATCAACCGACTATTTCGACTCATTAACGAATCGAATCGGCGAGCCTCCCAAGTGGCCTGAAGATTCCGACTCCGGACCTATCACCGAATCTTCCCCCTCAACAGAAGAAGCGCCTGTGCCAGAAAAGCATGCGAAGCCAAGCGGCGAACACTTCATGGAGTGGCTGATCGAAGGCGTACGCACTCACGAGATCATCATGAATGACGATCAAGCGCTGGTGCATTCCGTCGAAGACTCGCTCTTCTTGGTCACTCCCGGAATATTCCAACGTTACGCGAAAGCATTCCCTCATCCCGCCTCCATCTCGAAAAAACAGTGGCAGCCTGACTGGGAATGGGTTCAAAAGCGCTTTGGAAAAATGAAACTGCACCGCATACAAGCGAACGGTCGCTGCATCTGGACATGTGAGCTCAGCGGTGCACGCAGAACACGTTTTTTACACGGCTATCTCTTGAAAAAGCACTATGGCTTGATAAGCGACTCGTCCCTCAACAACCCGAATCTGAAGGTGGTGACGCCAGGCAGCGAGAAGCCTCACACAACATTAGGAAACACTCGTTAACCGGTTTCCTGATTGACAGCAAACGCCCTCAGCGGCATTTTTGCTATGCATCTTGCTGATTCGTTCAGCACCAGCCGCCAGGATCTTCAAGACGGCGCTGCGGTTCTCCGCAGGATCCTTCATATGACCGCATAGCTTCCGGCAGCGCGGACAGTCGACTTGATGTCGATGGAAGCATGACTTTCCCACCCACGACGGGCCTTTCCCGTCGTGGGGAAGGCCTTTTTTTTGTTTCAGGAGGCCTTAATGAAAATGGAACTGGCGATGTATCAGGCACTGCGCGCAATCGACGTACCTGAGCTCAAAGCTGAAGCCGTTATCCAAGCATTGGAATCTGACATGCTCACATTACTCGCGACGAAAAGTGATCTCGCAAGCCTCGCTGCTGAAATTGGCAAGGCGACTGCTGAGATCGCGAATACTAATCATCGGCTGACTGCAGAGATCGCTAAATCTGATCTTAAGTTATCCATTCGCATGGCTTCCATGCTCGCAGTCACGGTCGGCATCTTGATCGGGGCGATGAAAGTTTTCTTGTAATTTTCTCAGCAATTACTGAAACCTTCAAAAATCACCTGTCCTTCGACAGGTGATTTTTATGACCCTTGGCAACGGGCAAGGCAGTGTTTGCTCTGGTCAGGTTTTCCGCTGCAAGCCTTGTTCTAGGGGCATTCTCGGCCAAGTTATGCGATCGGAAGGCTCTGCATCCCACTCGCATGGATTCTTCGTAATTGCTTTTCATCTGACCACCCAATCGCATTGCCACTGACCAGTCATTTCCTTTGCGCTGACCGGCCGTTTACTGTCGATGGGTGTCAGCGGGTGTCACTCAGCGCTAGTGCATCAGCTAGGCACCGAGGGTTGCAACGGACCATAACAGTCGGACCGTCCGTGGGTAGGTAGGACACATAAGAGCGAAGGTTGAAGGAGGTTTGCTGGCATAAAGATATCAGCTACAGTTCAAATGCTCGTGATTAAGGCTGGACAGCCATCTACACGCTTATGCTTTGCCTAGGGCTGTACATACCAATTGAAGGAGATAACGCTATGGGCCTCAAACCTGGACCAAAACCAATAGCTCAATCGACCGGAAAAGAAGACCAGCGTCGTCGTGTTACCCCCGAGAACAAGCCTAAACATCCGGATTTAGACGTGCATAAGCACAAAAAGGGTGAGTGACTAATCAAAGCCCCGTCTTTCATGACGGGGCTTTTTCATGAACATGGAGCTGTGGATAGGTCAACGCCTGCATTTGCTTTGACATTTTAGAATGTGTCACAAGCAGTCGTGCATAAATATAGGTCTTGTCCAAATGGAGTAGGTTGGACTGTCTGAGGGCGCTTACCGATATACCCTGATTCCACTTGCCAATGCCAAGTAGCATAGCCGAGTAGTAGGAGCTTCGAGATGAGCAAGCAGGAGAAGGATGTCCAGTGGCTAGGCGAAGAGGATGCACACCTCGGCCCGGCAGCTCGTGCGGCATTGGGAATTCTGCTAGAGGCGAGAGATTGGTCATGGTGGCATGCCCCATCCACGACATTCGACTGTCTTGATAACGCAGTGCCTCAATACAGACCTGCTGCATGGGGCGGCGATGCCAGTCTGTTGGATGCCGATCAGTGGGTTGATCCGCTGAGGGCTCTGGCGCTAGCCCACGCTTTTGAGAAACTGAAAAGCGGGCGCCGTGTAACCATCAAAGTGTCCAGATCCGTGTGGAGTTGGCCAGGGGGAAGCGGCACTGTTCACGCCTCCGTTCTGGAACTGTCCGACTTGCTTGCCCCATTGCAGGTGATTCCAGAATGGGAGGTTAATGCGAGACCGCGTTTTCCTATGCGTCCGGCATTGTCGAGCGGTCACTGCGTGATAACCAGCCCTACTCTTGGCCGCGATGCCCACGGTATCAAAGCACTTGAGGATGTTGAGTGGCGCGACGATGGCGAGGTAGTAGACATTGCCATCGCCGGTTCCGTCGAGGCAGTTCAGCAGATCAGGGCGGCGAAGTTGATTGTTATCTACGGTCAGCCCGCCGAGGATGCGTTTGCCAATGTAAGTGTGCTGCGCCGGGATCTATATGCGCAAAGTGTCGTTCACGTGCAGTCTGATGGGGAACATGCTGCGGCTTGGTTGCAAGAAGTCGTCGGACGGTGGGTCTCTAACGGATGGCCTTTGTTGGACGCTATGCAGTTCGCTAACAAAGGTTTGGGCCTGGAGACGCTGATTCTGTCCTCTACCCAGTCATTCATTGTAGGCGCCAACTCATCCTACGCTCGCTTCAAAAACGAGACCGAATCCATCACCTATTCAGGCGATCGTATTTATCTTAGGAAATATGAAGTAACTACTACGCCTGAAGTGATTTCGCGGTCTGCGCCCCCTACCGAGCGGGTATTGACCGCCACCGTTGTCCAAGGCGCTAAGGAGTTACATGCATGGCCGACAAGCGGCCAAGTAGATATTAACGTGGGCATTGAGCCGAAAACTCCTTTGCATGCAGCCATCCCGGCATTTCCCGAAGACAGAATTGAGTGGCAGGGAGACAGTAAGCTTCTTCAAGTCCACATGTTCGAACTGGGGCAGAAGCCGGTGAGTCAGACGCTGCTGCTGTCCAGAACAGGGAATTCTTCAGTTGTAACCTTCAACCATAACGCCGACGTTAATGAGATAGATCTGCGCTTTATCATCAGCGACGGCGCACAGCTTCTTCAAACCGCCCGCCTTCAGGCGGCGCGGGGCGGGGCGATCCGCTTCTTTATTGAAACTATCGTTACCCCGCTGGACCGGGCAAAAGCAGGGTTCGACGTCGCACTGCTGGTGAATGACAGCCTCGGGAAGCAGCCAAGCGTGACCGCCATTACCGCGGATGGAAGCGCTGTGCATGTCGAGCTCAAAGAATATGATCTGACAACAGCGAGGCAGCAGTTGCTGAACGTGCTCGACGAAGCCGTCGCCAACCCGAACGCGCCGTTGGCACCTTTGATGGTCCGGTTGGCCAACCGCGGCAAGATCATAATGGATGGGTTGCGGGAAGTGATTCCCCAATGGCCGAGCAAGCTTGACAGAGTGCAGTTGGTCACTCAGAGCGATGCTTTCTTTCCCATTGAATATCTATTCGAGGGCACGTTGCCGGATTCTTCCCAGGCCCCGCTATGTGCAGAACGCGCAGGGTGCTTGAAAGCGGGCCGAGCAATTGCCGACTGTAGCATCCGCGCGTCTGGCGACGCGTTATGCCCCATGGGTTTTTTGGGCGTGTCGGCGGTAATCGAGCGCCATACCTGGCAGACAGGGCGGGCTGCGCAAGTGTGGGGGGCATCAGGCGAACAGCAACTCGAGCGGCACCGGATCAAGGATTTATCGAGCATTGCATTCGCTGCCAGCAATAGGGCGGACGATTTCGAAGACGAAGACGTGTTTCCCCACGAGGTAGTAAGAATCGCAGGCATCGAGGCGGCTTTGGGGGTCAACAGCATTACGGACTGGAAGGCCTGGAAAGCCAGCCTCGAGGATTCCACGCCCTCACCTGCGCTGTTGCTGCTACTGATCCATTTAGAAGATAACGTCCTGTTTGTGGGGGCGAACTCCGACCTCAATCAGGGCGCTATCGATCAGAGGCATATCCGCGATGCCCAGGTGGTCATTGCCATTGGTTGTTCAACCGGCTTAGGAGACGCGCGTGGCGGAAGCTTGCCGGCGATCCTTCAAAGAAACGGTGCTCGTGTGGTGATAGCGGCAATGACCACCGTGCTTGGCCGCCACGCCAACCGCGTCGCACGAGACTTGGCGACCACCTTGCGCGATGCGGCCCAGGCACCTAATTCGGCTTATGTAGGCACGATCATGAGCAACATCCGCAGAAAACTCCTAGCCGACGGGCTAGCCCTTGGCTTGGCGGTAGTGGCGTTCGGTGACGCAGATGTGGTGCTCGGCAACGCATGATCAATAGAGGCTGATATGTTTCGAGTACGGGCAGTTCAAGTTCAACAGGGTGACGCGCTGTTAGTGAGCTATGGCACGACTGAGCGTCCACGCCACCTGCTCGTCGATGGCGGTCCATCCCAATCAATCGCCACTCTGTTGTCCGTGCTTGAGCGCGAGCGGGTGGACGAAGTGCTGAAGCTCGAGGCATTGGTGGTCACTCATTATGATCTTGACCATATTCAGGGCGTAATTGAATTGCTCGAAGCGCTACCACCGTGGCTGGAAATCGAAGACGTCTGGTTCAACGGTTACCACCATCTGGGCGCCGCCGACGCCTTGGGTGCGAAGGAGGCTGACGCGCTGTCCGCCCTTATCCGCAAGCTTGGGTTGCCTTGGAACAAGTATTTTCAAAAAAGCGGGGACGACAACGTGGGTCGAGCCGTCTTGCAGGCTTCGAAGCCAGTCTTTCTGCCAGACGGGCTCGAAATTCGAGTGCTTTCGCCTGATCAGCGCGGGTTGTCTGCACTGGCCAGGGTTTGGAAAAATCCGGCCGTACCGCCCGCCGAGCCACACCAGGTACCAGGAGATGCCCTCGGCCGTGCCGACACATGGCCACCGAAGGAGTTTTCTGCCACGCGCGTCCACTCGTATACGCCGGATCGCTCAATACCAAATCAAAGCAGCATCGCCCTGCTTCTAACCTTTGATGACAAGCGTGCGTTACTCGCTGGGGACGCATTTGCAGAGGTGGTGAAGGCAGGACTTGAGCTGAATGGCCCGGGGGTAGAGGCCATCGACCTTTTGAAAGTATCTCATCACGGCAGTAAGGGAAACACTCACATGCCCCTGTTGACGCTGATGGGGTGCAAACGTTTTCTGATCAGCACCAGCGGCAAAACGCACAGCCACCCCGACCATGGGTTAATAGAACGTCTGGTTGCAGATGGCCGGAACCCAGAAATTATATTCAACTACAACACGGGGTGGTCTGGAAAATGGAAGCAACGCCCTCAAGGTTGGCCTTTCTACAGCGCTCGTTATCCGGAGTACGGCGATCGATTTGTGGATGTTCTGCTTTAGGTTGGGCCCATTGTTAAAGCGTTGATTCTTCAAGCCCAGTAGGGCGGGGCTTGGTTATACACCGCTGGATGGCCGACTCTCTGTCAGTTCTGGCATGGCTGACTGAACGGTTTGTGGGAGAGAAACCGCAGACACTCCGAACCGAAGGAATCCCCCAAATACCGATCTGCCCAGCACGGTGGAACTTCTCAGCAATAGATTCGGCTGCGGGTTGCTGCCCTACTAGATCTACTGGGGCCATGGTTCAACTTTTCGGTTGAGAATGATGATGTCCGTGAGCCTTTTGATCCGGTTTAAAGCAACATCACCCGCAGCCTGAGCACTCCCGAGCAGACAGCGCGTCTGTGGTTTTCCCACTCTGATCCATGATCCAGTGCTGGCGCGGCTGATCGTGGCATTGCATTATTCAGTACTGTGGAAGTGTCTTGCGCTAGCCGCTGGACTGGCAGCTTCCAGCCGCTCTCCGCGGTCGTCACCACAGCGTGTGCTGATCAAGTCGAATGAAACTGGCTGATCCGCCAACCCGACTTCGTGGATTGGTATCTGGATATCGTAGGGAGTTATCTGGGCAAGTGACCGAACCGCCGTCCACATCCACATAGCGGTGTCAGCCAGCGGCTACAGGATACCGGATACAGCGAGGAGGATCTGGCGGCGATCTGGAGCAGGAACATGTTGCCGGCGACGCAGGTCGGGACGGGTTGAAGAAGCGTGGCAGTATTGGCATTCTGCCCGGCAACGCACGGACCTGGCGGGCTGTCGGGTCATACATCCTGCTCCATTACTTGCTTGGTACCTGCCCATGGACAAAGCTGGAACCGCTTTGCTGCCCTTTGTTGGAGAGGATTCGCTGGAGACTCTCAAGAAATCCGTCTTGATGGTCGACAAGGTAGCCCTGGTGTTCCTGACGAGCATTCCTCGTGCCAAACGCGCGCGCTTTCCCTTGTCAGTTGCCTACTACAACGAAGATCAGATTAGCCGCGTCTCCACCGATCTCAACTTGCTGTTCGACCATGGTCTGCTGGATGCTCCAACGGAAGATCCGAGATCGTCAGGATTCGAGATGGAAGATTTTGACCGCAACCTGCCGGTATGGGTCATCAGAACAGCACAGAGCACGTGCTACTTCCAGCCAGGGAAAGGTTCCTTCGAAGAAACCCTGTCAGAGATGATTCGTCCCGAATTGCTTATGGACGCGACGCCTGAATTGGGAATTTCCGGAATCCGCAACTCTTTGTATAACATCCCCATCATTCTGGACAGCAGGTCCCTGCAACAACAGCAATCCAAGGCCGCGTCCCAGGACAACCAGAATCTCGTTCTAGATCTGATGCTTGCCAACGCTCCCCAACCAAGCCTCGAAACACCATGGGAAGCGATACTGGATTGGCGAAATGATGAGGAAGCGAAGATCAAATTCAGGCGTCTGAAAAACTGGATGAACAAGACCTCCGAACGCAAGGACCTGAACCCCGATCACCTGCAGGATGAGATTCGGTACCTTCTGGATGAATACCAGCAATACATGAAGATCCAGAAAGCGAAATTCTCGACCAGCACCCTGAGAACCATCGTCACTGGCGCTGCGGAGGTACTCGAGTCGTTGACCAAACTCAAGTTCAAAGCCCTCGCCGAAATGCCATTCAAAATCAGCGAGGCTCACCTGGCCGTACGTGAAGCGGAGTTGAAAGCGCCCGGCAGAGACTTGGCTTACATCGTTGACGCCCACGACAATTTTAAGTGATTCCATCCAGCCAGCCGGAAACCTTCAACCATTTCCCCGAATCTCCCCAGCAAACACCCGAAAGATACCTGTTGAAACGGCCATGGGGCCGGGTTGATGAACAAGCAGGAAGCGCTGCAACGACAATACGGGCTGGGCGACATGGCGCGCTGGTGGCTCGATCAGGATACCGCCACCCACCGGTGACCAGTGCCGTGCTAAGGAAGATATCAAGCCACCCTGTAAGGGATGCTGTGAATGGCCCAGCGTCCGCTCTTGGCCGATTCTGGTGAAGAAGTCGACGTGGCTTGGCTAGCCATACATTGAGTTGTGAAAACGCCGCTTTTGCACGCCGCTACGTCAAATCTGAGCTCTGAGTTTTCTGCGCAACAACACATGAACCTCAATCTCAGGCGCGTACGTTTCTGCCGTGGAAATCGAAGCCGACTTTTTCAACAGAATCGGCCGACAGCTGTCTTTCATGAAGGGCTGCCATGGGTCGATGGCGGTGAGGCTCGAGCCTCTGTTTTCGACCCAATCCCACCTTTCCACTGAAGGCTGCTGCCGACGCATGCCTACAGGTAACAATGTGTAGTGAACGGCCGATGCGGAAACATTCGTTGTGCTTAGAGCTGCAGGACAGAAAAACTGTCGCTCAGCAGTCTATACCGTTATCGTCTCCAACTTAGTTCAGAGGCCAAATCAAAGCGCTCACCTGACAACGCTGCGAAGCCTGAAAACCACTGCCACTGTCCGCACAACTTTAGGTAGCGTCATCCAGAATGAATTCAGCAGACAAGATGCACGCAAAGGCGCTGCAGGACTCCCTTCTAGCCCTTGACCCCGCAGGCCCAGATGGGTTTGAGGGTTTTCTCGGCGTCGTCCTGGGGGAGATCACAGGTCAATCCTTCCGCCTCGCAAAGTCAGGTACACAGCGAGGGCGAGATGGTGACTCCGCGTTCGATGGCGGTGCCACCTATTTCGAGGGAAAACGCTACAAAGACGGCCTCTCGAAAAACGACATTACGATAAAGCTATTTGACGTTGCGAACGACGACGCTAGCTTGGTGGATCTCTGGATACTCGGAGCCACCTGTGAGGTTGCATCCCAAACCATCGATGATGGGCGGGCATTTGCCGCCAAACACGGATTTGGTATCGCGGTACTTGACTGGTCTAACAACGACTTTGGATCGCTGCTTGTCGCCGCTGTAGCGGCTGGAGCGAAATCCAAAGCATTCATTGCACAAGGTCTTACCGGGCGCCCTGGAGCGGCCCTCATTAAGCTCGCCGCCAACGCAATAGACCACTTTGCAAATCATGAGGATTTTCCCTTCAGGACCAATGCACTCAGAAACGCGCTAGCCGAAGATGTTGGGTTGGGTCATGCCAAGACCCTCAACCAAGAGTGGCTGGGGCGGTTGTTTACAAGCAAGCAGCAAGCACGCATCGAGCTCGGTCAGCCCCTCTCCCCACTTGACCCCTCAGGCCCCAGGGCGCTCGATCGGCCCGAGCGTGCGTACCTTACAAACGCATTCTCCGGAGTGCCAGACAGTGAAATCTATGCAATTGTCGGCGAGGAAGGTGTCGGCAAATCGTGGCTTACGGCTCAGAGCTGGAGCCTGTCCGACTCCAAATCACTTCTCATCATGTGCCCCGCAGACGAACTGATCGACGATGAAGGAAACTTCGATGACTTCCTAATTCACAAACTGATCCATCAAATGGGCGTGAATGCCACGCCACAGGCGATCAAGCGATGGCAGCGCCGCTTCAAGGCTTGGCGCGCAAGCATCCCAACAAGCTCTGTTCGTGTAACGCTCATAGCGGATGGTCTCAACCAACCGCTCAAGTCCAACTGGGCGCGCTGGCTCGATCGCGCTGCACAACGTTTGAAGGAGCTAGGTGGCTGTCTGGTGGTCACCACCCGTACGCAGCATTGGGCGCATGTCAAAAGAATGCTGTCCTCCAGCGTAAGAACGGTCACACTCGCCGAATGGTCCATTGGGGACGTCAAGAAGATACTGGGCAGTCGCGGCATCGATTTCTCCAACACCAGGATCGAGGTCCTCGAATCTGTCCGCAACCCCAGACTCCTCGGAATCGCAATTGAGCTGATAGAGGCCAATTCCATCGAGCTTCTGGAAGAGCTTAATGCCGGGCGGCTCCTCTTTGAGCATATGCGCAGGATGCAACAGCACGGGGCGGCTCTCATCTCGGCGCCCGCCTTCGCCGACCTTTTGAAAAACCTCGCGGCGGAGGTTTTGACTAGAGTGAATGCGCACGTTGCTGACGACCTCAGGCTGTTCGATGCAGCCCAAGAAACGCAACTCGAGGCTGTGGCATCGAGCCGGTTCTTCTCATCAGTGAAAGGGAGCGCTTCCAAGTATGAAATAAAGCTCGAGGGACTCAATCTGGCACTCGCGCTATACCTCGTCGAGCAACTCGAGCGGGAATTGCGTAACCAACGCGACCCACGGGAAAAGCTGGCGATAATACTGGAACCGATCAGCGCACTGGATGAGACCGCCGAGGTTGTCTTGCTCGCCACGCAGATCGCTTGCCTTGATGAAGAAACCAGCTCCAAGGTACGTTCCGCGCTAATCGAAAAATTCGTCTCGCTGCAAAATCTTCCTAACAGACAGGTCGACGCTTTTTCCATCCTCGCAAAATCGGCTCATCTCGCCTTCCTTCAAGCCGCTGAAAACGTGTATCTGTCACAAGAGCACATCGCCAGCAAGGAGTGGCTGCGCGACGCGCTTCTCAAGCGGCGCAACGAGCCACATATTTGGCAGAGCATTCTCGAATCGACAAAGCGATGGCTATCCTTCTATTCGCTCGCGCCCGAGCGTCGAATGTACAGGCCCCCAAGTCATGACTCTGACAGGAAGGTTGACGAAGAGCGAGCCAAGGTCTTGGTCGAAATTGAGGACCGTAAGGCTGCACTGACCGAGGCCGAGCGATCATTCATGACGACGAATCTCATTGCCGCTCCGCACCCTAGGTTCGATGGCATAAGCCGCTTTGCTTTCTATCTTCTGGCAGGCATGCCGCTGGCACAGGTCGCACCCTACTTCGTCCGTTGGCGGTTCTCTTACGCACTCAATCAATCAATCTCGACACCCTACGAAGCATTTGAGCAAGTTCTTCGCTACAACCGCACTGACTGGCAGGAGACTCGAACAGCGCTCTTGAAGGAGCTGGAAACACTGCCGGAGGAACGGTCGTCCCGTGTGGGGAGGTGGACTCGCATGGGTATCTTGCACGGGACCGGAGATATCGGCGATGCGCAAGAAAGTGCACGTATACATGCTGAACTCACATGCGACCGGGAAGGATCTGAAGGCTGGTCATTAATAGAAACCTATTGCTCCGTCGATCCATGCGATCCGGGTACCGCCGAGCCCGAAAACGTTCTAGCGACAGCCCAAAACTACCGGAAAATTGATCCCGGAGATCTCGCCCAGAACCGTCAGATGGGCAAGCAGGACCATTTATTTCGCGGCGCCCGAGCCGGCGTCGCGCGCTTCGTACCCGATGATGCGATACACACGCACCGTGCGCTTGCGGACGATGTACTAAATCGGGATGCAGATGCGCGGCGCCTAGGCGTTTTGGAACTCATCCGGCACAGCGCGGCCCTTACAAAAGATCTTGCCCTACGTTTCCTTTCGGCCGGTGAATCTTGCATCACGTCTTGTGAAGACGAC
The DNA here is from genome assembly GCF_900111955.1 of Pseudomonas sp. NFIX10. Taxonomy (NCBI): domain Bacteria; kingdom Pseudomonadati; phylum Pseudomonadota; class Gammaproteobacteria; order Pseudomonadales; family Pseudomonadaceae; genus Pseudomonas; species Pseudomonas sp. NFIX10. Next base: position 80,039 of record NZ_FOKH01000028.1, read on the forward strand.
GAAGACGCTAGCGACGAACGCCTCACAGCACAATTTTCAAAGCTCATCGCATTCCCGCATCTCACTGCCGACGAGCAGTTTGACGCGATCGCAACCACGCGATGCGATAACATTCTGCTGGAACTGCTCTATTGCGTACGAAAAGCCGCACCGAAAAAGGTAGAGCAGGTATTGGAACGCGTTCTTCTGGGTGGCGATGAGCATGCCCAGACTGCAGTTATTGCCGCAATCCACTTTTCGAAATCGCCGCTGACACCACGCGCTGCTGCTATAGCCAAAGGCTTCGTCCGATCTCCATTCAAGAGTCTCCGGCACCAAACGCTCGCCCTCGCGGCATCAAACGGCGACAAATTATTACTGCAGGAAGTGGTAGATAGTGGGTGGTGCGCGGAAAAGCCGGCTAACCGCGACAGCAGCTTCGAGGACTGGTACGGGTCGGCAGCAATATTGGGAGCGTTGCAAGCGGGCTTGATTGAGATGGCGCCCGCGCTTGATCGAATGAGCCTTTGCCACTACGGATTTGCCGCCGAAACGCTACCTGCCGGACAAGACAGTGCGATTGCCTCGCGCATCGAAGTCGCGCTTGTGAAGGCGTTGAGATATGCAGGGAATGTCGAGTTACCGGATATCTCTACTGAGACGCCGAAAAAATCCGACCCTACTCCGACCCTGGCTTCACTAACAGAGCGGGTCCCTCGGGAGAACGACTTCTCATCCCAAATGAGCCGGCTCTCAGAAACACATGAACAGTTTAACGAACGTCAACGCCGCATGAATGAGGCCTATAAACGCTTTGTCGGTGAGCTCACGGCCTTAGAAGCAAACCTGATACTTTCCGACCTCACGTTCGAAGGCATCAAAGCCATCATTGGATCGGATGCTGATCGCGGTAAGCGCTGGCTGGATATGTTGATCGCCACCCCCGACCGCAGTCTCCGCCATCTCCATCATGTCGCGCTACAGGTCGCGATAGCGCTCAGCGACAGCAACATTTCGTCAGTACCTGACTTTGTCACTCGCGTGCTGGCATTGGACCCGACCATACGCCGCGTAACTGGGCCTGCGAAAATCTCTGTAGCGGTCGTTAGTCTCTGGAGCAACGCAATTAGCCCGGCGATGGTCGACATCTGCAAACGGCGCCTTCAAACACCACAAACCGACAGTGACATCGCGAGCGAGGTCATGGCGGCTCATCTTGGCGGCAAAGTGGCATTACTGCAGGCATACATCGATGAACTTCTCGCAATCGGCCGACCGTACGAGACAGCGCTTGCCCTCATGATCGCCGGCTTTTGCGACGAAAGCGTCCACGCTGAAGCTGTCCTTTCCCGCTTCGACGGTGCGATTGGCTTCATCGGTACAGTCCACGCTGCCGCGCGCGATGCATATTCAAGGAATATTTGGGCGAAGACCTGGTACGCAGAGATGCTGAGTGCTCAACGGCCAGAGGACTTCTGGAGAGCATCCGTTCTGTTTTTGAAGATCATCGATGGTCGTTTTGGCATCTGGTCCGAAGTTTCTGGAACACCGTCAGCCGCCTTCATGGCCTTTATGCCGACGTTAAATCAGAAGATAGCCAATAGGGCAGCCAAGATCCAAAAAGCGCGCGAGAAAGAGCTGTTTGGTGAAAAAGCTCCTTCGTCTCTCATGTTGAGTGCCGAATAGCTTGAGCCGTTGACCATGGGACACGGCTCAACTCAAGCTACGCCCCATGGTCAAGGTGTAGGGCGTTTGTGCTTAAGCTGCCACTCATTCCACACATCGGCCTGTGCCTCGAACGGCTTTGGGTAAAGTGCGCTGGCGCACGGTGATCTCAGCCCTTAATACAGGGATTCTGAACGTGTGTTCGCTGGCCGCTTTCGGCCTACGCTGTGTGAAAACGTTTTATAGCAACCTTGACAGTCACCATCGGCAAAAAAATCGCGTTCCTACGTAAAGTTCATATCTGCTGACGATCCGAACACCGACAGAATTTGCGTAGCAACGCAGACTTAAAAACGGAGTATGCGTTTCTTCACAGCCTAGACCCAAAGCTGACATTGAGCCTCGGGGAATTAGGGGGACAATGAAGGCACACGCATAGTATCGTTTGGCCATGCGCGGTGCGTACCGAAGGAGTACCGAATGGTCCTAGGCGATTTTGAATCGCTATATGCAGGGAGCCCGCGTCATCGGGCGCGTATGGCGATGTTTGTTGAAAGATTAACGCTAACCTATCTTCGCAGTTTTGGGGCCGAAACAAACATTGACCTGAGGCACACATGCTTTTAAGCACTATCTCCCTCTACATCGGCGCCCCCATAGAAGAAGAATCTGAACGAGTAGTGCTTCGAACTCTCCTGGCAATACTGGAGGAGCGTGCCGTACCTGCAACGGTGCTTGCAAACCTACACATAGGTGGTCGCCAACTCGACTTTGTTATAGGTACCGATCAGCTCACCTTAGTCATTGAGGCGAAAGGGACCTCACACCCACTTCGCGGAAGTTACAATGGTGACTGGGCTGCATTGACGCGGACTGGGCGGTGGAAGCCCTATCGAAACGCCTATCTTCAGGTTCTTCAGGCTAAGAACGTATTACGTGATGCCATGCGAGCACTTGATGCCTCGTTGTCTGGGTACCCTAATGCTTGCGTGATGTTCACCCCCTCACTGCCTACCGGCTCTGATCTTCCTACAAGCAATCGCAAAGTAAGCCTCAATGATCTTCGCGAGCTCTCAGCGCTGATCGACCAGTGCTCCACGCTCCGGTGGAATCCTGACCGCTGGCATCATTTTGCTGAAGCACATGGCCTTCAGCGGATTACCCATTCAGAGAGCGCGTCCGACACGCGTTTGCTCGATGCAGAACAATCCCTGCTTCGTTATACGAGCGCGTTTGCGGCCACCTATGGGCCGATAGCCGCACGATACGTGTCGGACATCTACGATCAGGACGGACAGGCCTACGAGCTCGGTGACATTGAGGCCGCGCTCTTGCGCGAGCGGTCGGACCTACTAATTCATGGTCCTTCAGGTTGTGGAAAGACGTTGTTGTCCCTCTGCCTTGCCAACCGCCTCGTTGCTAGAGGTATTGTCCCTGTCTTAGTTGACTGCAAATCCTTCGACGGCCAGTTGGCTACATCGCTAAACCGCGAAGCAGCACTACTCGACCTACGTTCCGCTGCTGCCCTGATTGCCGCTGCTCGGCATATGTCCCGACCGATTGCAGTGTTTGTCGATGGCTACAACGAGTGTCAGGAGGCTAGTAGGGTTCAACTCACAAGGGCTCTTCGCGCTGCATCGGTCAGATACAACACGCTGATTGTGATCACATCACAGATCGATATTGAGCGACCCGACCTGCTGCAGCTTCGACATGTCAGCGTCGGGCGGCCAGGGAATGAGCTGAAGGCGAAAATTGCAAGTATCAACCTGTCCTCAGATACATCCCTAATTCCCCTCCTTGAGGCAACCACCACAGGTATCGAGGCGGACCTCGTTGGCCAGATTGGGCGCGAGATTCCGCAATCTTCGAGTAGGTTCGCGCTCTTCGACTATTTCGTGCGACGTAAGCTAGGTGACTCAGCCACCGATGGCATACACCTGCTTTGCGCAATAGCGAAGCGACTGGTGGATCGCATGACATTCAGCTTGTCGATCAGAGAGGTGGATCGGCTCTTAGCTGAACTCGACTTACCGGCCTCGACGCTGCGGCAGGCTCATAGCTCAGGCGTTCTAAACCTGCGGGGCGATCGTGTAAGCCTGTGCCACGAGATGTACCGCAGTGTCTTTGCTACGGAGGCTCTAGTTCGCCAGACAGGCTTCGATGATGGCGCGATTCTAGCCGCCCTTACAGTACCGAAATACGGTGCCTTACGTACATTTATCATTGGTGCTATTGAAGACGAGTCGCTGCTAGCGACGATCCTCAGCCGGGTATCTGACAGCAAGTTATTGGAAGCATGTTTAATTGGTGAATGTGGCAGTGCGGCGCGCCTTCTCATCACAGATGCGATAGCTGCTCTCCCGGCGCGACTCACCGAGGAGGCAACGAGGCTGAGATTTGATATCACTGCGAACCGTTTGTGGAAGGTGGCGGTCAACCCTGGCAGCCTCACAGCTTGGTCAGATCGCGACTTTGCGCTTCTTTCAGTGCTTACGGCCGGGATGGCAGAAGGACGCTTGATCAAGGAGGTACTCGGCGCGGTGAAGAGGATGGATGTCACTCTCGCCGCAGAATTCCGGAGGCTGCATCCGGAAGCAGCGGAGAAACAGATCAACATTCGCAGTGGCCTGTTCGCGGTCACGTACGTGTTCGACTCAAGGAATGTGGGCCTCACCCGTATAGCCTCGGACCTCCATAGTGGCTTTCTCAATTTACGCAGAACTAGCACTTCAACTTTGGCCGCATCACTGGAACTTGCATGGCGCGACGTCGAGTCACCCGGGCAGCTTTACTTTACTTTAGCGCTGTCACGCCAGGCATATGAGGTTCGGAACACCTTCGCCCAGTACGTGTTGCCGTATCTTCAGCAAGAGCGTTGGGAATTTCTTACCTATCATGTTCACCTTGACCTTCTCGATTATGCACACGCCCTTCGTGAAGTCCCGGACAATATCCGACAAGGGTACGTCGATGCACTCCAAGATCTCCTGCCTGATCTGCATCCATGGTTAGCCCAGACAGCCATTGAGGCACTCAGCGGGCTGGACGCTTTGCAAGAAGAGGAAGATCAGCACGTAGAGAGTGTTCGTCTACAAGTATGCGAAATTCTGTCTTCGGAGTCCGCAGAGGCTCCCGGCGCAGCGTGGGGGTTCTACAACGCTCAATTCGACCATCCCTTCAGCAGCGCCTATATAAAGGTACTTGAGGAATTGCCAGCCCAAGAACAGCTATCATTGCTGCGTCTCGCATGTGAAGGAGCTGAAGGTGACGATTTCTTTCTTAGCTCCCTTATTGATGAGCTTGCACGGCAGGGAGATCGCCTTGCTATCCCCTATATCATGCGCTGGACTCAGCTACCATCGCAGCAGTCGAAGCTACCTCAACAAGCTATTGAAACGTTCGTCGCTGCTTTCGTGGCGCTTGGCGCCCTTAAGAATGACCTACCCGCCGAAGCACTTCGATTCGGAGGGGAGCCTCGTGAGGATGCGCTTCTCGCATGTGGCGTTCTTTATCATTGGCTTCAGCGGCGGGACGTTAGCTCTGTGCTTGAGGAAAATCAGGCGGCATCAGCACTCGAAGTACTTCAGTCAAGCCCTGACGTAGCAGTAGGGGTTCTCTACACCATCTCCAGGTCTATTTCCGTTTGCGGGGGGCGCTCGGTTGAATTGGTTCGTGCATTCCCCGATCAAGCACTAGAGATATGTCGTGCGGCGCTCCAGAGTCCTAGCATCCAGCCTGGCTACTTCGATGGAGCATTCTTTACGAATCACTCCGAGACACTGAACTTTGCCATCAATGTCATAGGTAGGTATGGCTCTGTAGGTGACCTAGCACGACTCCGGTTGTTAATTGACGATTCGCAATCCGCTCTTACTGCCTTGAGCGCGATAAAATCAATCGAAGAGCGCAGAGAGTAAGGGGCTTATCGACGCAGGCATACAGTCTGACAACGCTTAATGCCCTTATTGTTGCGCCCGCGGGATACCTTGGCTCCACAGAAATGTTCAGCGTCCGTGCCTGACCGACTGCGGCCCTGACAGGCCGCTCAGGGTAGTTCACTGCCAATCAAGGTTACGAAGCGTGCTGGTCAGATCGAATGCAAACGGGCGGTCAATGGAGTGCAGTATTCCAATTGGTATTCCAACGAAAAACTGAAAACATTATTAATGATTATAAATCAATAATTTACTTAGCCAGATCAAATTACCCCGGCCCACCACTTCAAGACCCAGAGAAGCCCGCCCCGTGCGGGCTTCTCTGTATTTGGAGCATCGAATGTCGCTGAAAGTCGTTGCGGGTTCATGTGAATAAATCCATACCTCAGCGACTTTTCAGCAACGTGCCTCCGGCGTCCTGCCGACAGATCAAAATCCCTATTTATTCAACTCACGCACATACGCCTGGCAAGCCTTCAGCGCGATCAGCCCCCGGTCGCCGGCGTCTGTGATGGCGACAATTCTTTGAGCATGCGCTGGGTCAAGTTGGGCTCGACGGGCTCCATGAACCACGCCGACGGCGCCGGCGGTGGAAGGCACTGCGTTGCAACTGGCTGGATCCTCATCAAGGAGGACTGACAGCCGGACATCAGCAGTGGCAAGGCGATCGCGCAGGCGATCTTGAGTGGTTTGAGCATCGCTCAGTTCCTTGTAGTGGGTTTGTTCGCTGGCCGACAGGCGCTGCTCGAGGGCCAGGTGCTTGACCTGCTCCGCCTGGACCTGGGCCGAGGCTGCACTGCTGATCTTGTCCAGATCGGACTGGTGCAGGCCGGCCTGCTCCGCCAGCTTCATGCCGTAACGCCAGTCCTGGACCTTCCAGGTTGCACTCATGGACAGGATCAGCGCCACGGCAATGCCGGCGATCATCAGCTTCAGGGTGGCTGGATTCATGGCACGTCCTTGAAGAAGATGTGGTTGCCCAGGCGAAGTGTCTGCGTGGCCTTGGCCGCCCAGGCCGGCGGCTTCGGCATCGTGGTGGCGTAATAGTGGGTCGCACCCTTGGTGATGTCGGCCTCGGCGCCGGTGATCACCAGATCCGCCGCCCGCTGCGCCTGGGCGAACTGCTTAGGCGGGATCGGCTTGGCGCCGCTCAGGTAGGGATAGTTCGGGTCGTTCTTGTTCCAGCAACTGAACTGGTATGGCGCCTGGCACACGCCGGCATAGCCCTCGCCCCACCAGGACTTGGCCTTGCCATCCTCCACGCGGTTGCGGATGGTCCAGGCCACGGCGATCTGCCCGGCCAGACCCTCACCCCTTGCTTCAGCCCACAGCGTGCGGGCCAAGATGTCGCGGTCCTTCTCGGAAATGGTCATCACTTTTCTCCGGGCGAAAAAAAACCGCCCGTAGGCGGTTAGATTCTTGAGTTCGGTTTATTTCGTGGGGCGCACATCCATAGGAGCACTTGATCTTGAAAATGTTCTTGATACCAAAATCGGCAGTGTCAGTGTGATCCGCTGAATTGGGCGCTCCAAATACTTATGGCTGAGACCTGAAATCGCGAGTACAGCAACAATAAATATCGTAAAATTCAATGCGAAATTATCACTGGGTTTCGTCCATGAGACCAGCGGAAACAGAATAAAGCAATGAAGCAGATAAATCGAATATGAAACCTTGCCAACCCATACTAATAGTCTACTCGAGAGAAATCCCTGTAGGAAGCGACGATCTCGAAGAACGAAGTTAAACAGCAGCGTAATCTGGACAAGCATTACAATACTGCTCCATGACAAAATCACCTCACCCGTAAGCAAAACAAAAATCTTAGGAAACGTAAAAGGCAGCGATATAAGCAATAATACTGCCACTACAGATAAATAAATTGACCTATACGAGTTAACCACAACCACCTGCACCAAAAGGGCTGACGCAACACCAATAAGAAAGTAATGTACGAACGAAAAGAATTGTATATCGAACTTAAAACCTTGAAGACCAAGACCTGCCAAAGCACCCAAGACAAATAACAGCGTGACCACTGGGCGATTGAGGACACGATGCATGGCCCATATTCCAACAAAGACAACATAAAACATAACTTCTATCTGGATAGTCCAGAAAACACCCGAACCCTTATCAAGAAGTAATATCTGACGTAGATACACCGAAACTGAATTTATATCACCCATGGCCACGGCGCCCGGAAATTCAAGAAACAACAGAAGACTTGGGAGAGCAGCGACAATAACAAAAAAAGGATAGATCCTTGCAATCCTTTTTATCGTATAGGAACCAACATTACTAGCGGTGAACTGCTCGCCGATGTGTAGGTGAGTCATGAGGTAACCAGCGAGCACGAAGAACAGCATCACTCCAGTCTGGCCTCCACCCCAGCCTAGAATTCCGCCGAACAGCCCAGTCGCATTAGAATAATGGCTGACGACAACGATCAACGCAGCGATACCTCGCAACCCATCCAGCGCTGGCAAGTGTTTTTGGCTCATTCCATTGACTCATTCTCGATCGTGGAACCTCAAGCATATCACCGCATCAGTTCCTGTTCCATACGCTACCTGCCAATCATCCCGCGCAGGAGTTACTGCAGATTAACTATAATGACTTAACGCGTTATTTTAGGATTTCCGCGACATCTGGATTGTCTGCGAGAAACGCTTTCAGCTTTTCCAGCGGATCAGTTACTGGATCTAGTGGTAGCGGAGCTATGAAAGTAACAAAAAAGGGGACAGATTTATTATCTGTCTAGTCCTGAAATAGGTTTACACCTGTTTCACCCTAACGCCCGATGCACCGCATCGGGCGTTTTGTATTTCAAAGACAGGTGAGGTCGCTCGCCGTTATAGATCGATATCGACTCACTCACCATCTTCTTCGCTTGCAGCAAACCCTGCGGTCGCTGGAGCATAAGCTCTGTCTTTAGTATCCCGTTGACCCGCTCTGCCAAGGCGTTTTGGTAGCAGTCATAGCCGTCCGTCATTGAACATCGAATACCGTATTTCGCGTGCAGCGCTTGGTACATCCCCGAGCAATATTGGATACCTCTATCTGAGTGATGCACCAACGGCTG
>NZ_FOKH01000014.1:0-154843 GCF_900111955.1 Pseudomonas sp. NFIX10
ATTTCAGAAATGCCGATGCCTTCATCGCTTTTCTGGGCCTAGACCTGCGTATATCGGACTCAGGGAAAAAGAAGGGACGCCGCTGCCTGTCTAAGCGAGGTGACCCAGAGGCCCGTCGATTGATGCATAACGCCGCGATGTCGGCGAGGCGCACAGCGGCATGGAAGGGTTTTTATGAGGCACTAAGGGCCCGGGGACTCAGCACAACCGAAGCATTAGTAGCACTGGCCCGCAAGCTTGCCCGAGTGGTATTCGCCCTGCTGAAGAATCAGAGCGAATACTTACCGAAAGGCATTTAGGGGGTAGCCCTGCACCATAGAATCTCCCACAGAAATGGCGGCGCTATCACCCGGATAGTCAGAACATCATCCGCCACTGCCCCATCAGCGTGCCGTTGCGATTGTCCTGGCCAGTTTCACCCTTGTAGCTCACCCCCAATGTGTGTCGTGGCGAAACGGCCAGGTCCAGTCCGGCTTCCAGGAGCCAGCTGTCCCGGTCCAGCTCGATGCCCTCGACGGTATAGGTCTTGCCGCCGCCGACCAGACGTTGCCGAGAACTGCCTCGGACGTCGCCATAGAGGTGTTTCCAGCCGACATTCAGGCGCGGCGTCAACCGTGCTCCCTGATCGAGAACGAAGGGGCGGGCGAGGTGCAGGCCCAGCTCGCTGGTGGAGTGGTCTTGGGTCTGGCTCTCGAACCGCAGCGCCGCGTCGCCACCTTTCTCCGTGAAGCGATCGCGTTGGTAGCGCTGGTAGCCCAGTTGGACATAGGGCTCGATATCGAAATGCCCGACGTCCAGGTTGTAGCCGACTTGCCCGAAGACTTGCTGCGTGTTGGCGTCGTAACGACCTTTGATCCGATCGCTGAAACCGTTGAAAGCCACGTGGCGCTTGGTGCTGCCGTCGTGATCGCCATACACCGCGCCCAGGCGTAGCGCCAGCGGGCCATCCTGACGCAAGGCATAGGCGCCGATATGCCAACTGTCGAGCCGACCCTCGAATCGATGACCGTCCAGCCGCGTCTCGCTCTTGGCGCCGATGACCCCCAGGCGCCAAGTCGGGTTGATCGCCCAGTCGGTTCCCAGCAGCAAACCTGTTGTCGAATGCTTTAGCGCGTAGTCGTCCAGATGCTTACCGATGCGGCCACTGTTGCCGATGGCCTGGACCCAGACCTGTCCATTGCCATGGGGGCCCTGCGAAGTGTCCTGGCCAATGGCCGCGAGCACCCCGCTGCTGATGGGGATGATGCTGCTCAAAGTGGCATTGCCCAGGTCGGCCACATCGTAGCCAGTGAGCTGGTCGATGGCGTCGGCGGCGGTCACCAAGTTGGTTCCGAGCAGGGCGTTGATGGCGGTGTTGGGTTCTGGTTGGGGCTCGATGGTTTGAGCCTGGACGGTGGGGGAATGGATAGTGCTGATGGGCTTGGATGATTCGACGGGTGGATTTGCGAGGGCCTCTACATCCGGCTGGCCACCAACTGCCTCGGCAACGTTGGGCGCTTCGATAGGCTCAGGTGCGTTCGGTTTGACCTGTTGCACGTCTTCAATCGCCTTCACAAACGATTGCGCGTTATCGGTATTCGCTGCCTGCGTTATCGGCACCCTGTTGCGGGCATAGGTCAGGCTGACTTGGGTTTCTGTGTAGTCCGGTTTCACTTCCAAAAAAGCCGGGTCACTGTCGATCTTTCCAAACTTACCCACGACCTCCTTCGCTTCGAGCACGATGTGGTTGCTGCTGCCGACATATTCGCCTGGCACGGCGACAACTTTCAGGGTCGCATCGCCCAGTGTCGCGGTACCACCGACCTTGATCGTGGCGCTGCCTTTCTCTGTGCCGATGCCGTAGACCATCGTCGCGTTCTTGGAAAATTTAAGGTCGTTGGCAATTGAAGGGGCGCCGATTACAGGGCCGACTTCCATCGTCCCCGCCACATCCAATGCGTCGACCGTCCCGTTGCCGCTGAACTTGGCCTTTTTCCCCACGAAGACAGGCCCGGTCACTGTGCCCTGGTTGGCGAACTCACCAAGAACGTGTACCGCCCCACCTATACGGCCGATGTTAATCAGTTTGGCACCCGAATCGATCAAGGTTTGGCTGTCGAAAGCCTTGCTGTTCGACCATTCGCCTCGCTTCAAATACAGATCCTGGAAATGGTCTATTTCACCCAGTTCGCCTCCCTTGGCGATCTCCAGTTGCAAGACATTGGCACCGCCGCCACCGTCGGTGAGCCCGACGAGTTCGCCTTGCCTGCTGACAATCACCAGATCGTCACCGTTGTCCTGCGACAGCGGCATTTCCTGGGCGTTGGTGACCCGCTTGATATTGATGCCTGGCGTAGCTGCGAACGCCTTGAGGCGAGCCTGCATTTCGGCGGTTGTTTCGAATGGACGGGATGGCCCGTCAACGGACTGCGCCATCGAAACCTCGACACAACCAAGTGCCAAGGCAATTGCCAGCGCGAGATGCTGGGGCAGAAACAGGTGTTGGGTAGGCATCGAATGGGACCTCTGATGGAAGAGGTCGCACTTTAAAAATTTCACCCTGGGCGGCGATGCCAGCCATTTTCTCGCCGCGGGCAAGATTCAGCGGATGAAATCTGTAGGCTGCTCGTGCTGCGATTAGCGTGGCGGTTCGTTGGCTTTCATGGTTCGAAGCTTTGCCTTACAGCCCGAACGGACCTTTCTATTTGACCGGCGTTTGACGGAGCAATACCCCACCACTCGGCACCTCGCCTAGGCTCGGTGCATGGTTAGGAATGAACGCGTTTCTCCTGTGGGAGCGAGCTTGCTCGCGATAGCGGTGAGGCAGTTTGCGGTGATGTTGGCTGTGCCGACGTCATCGCGAGCAAGCTCGCTCCCACAGGTTTTTGTACCGGGCCATGCGGGTGAGTCATACCGGCAATTCTGGCAACGGCTCAGCGGTTATTCAGATACGCCTTCCCATAATGCCGCTCCATCCGCGCCTGGATCAGCTCCAGCGCAATGGACATCAACCAGTAAATGATCGCCGCGGTGGTGAGCATTTCGATGTAGCGATAGCTGGAACGACCATAGGACTGCGCCAGGAACATCACTTCCCAAACCCCCATCACCGAGATCAGCGAAGAATCCTTGAGCATGGAGATGAATTGGTTGGTGGTCGGCGGGATGATGGTGCGCATGGCCTGGGGCAGGGTGACGCGCCAGAAGATCACGGTTTCGCTCAGGCCCAGGGCGAGGGAGGCTTCGCGTTGGCCGTTGGGGACGCCGAGGATGCCGGCGCGGAAGATTTCGCTCAGGTAGGCGCCGTAGTTCAGCGACAGGGCGATGATCCCGGCGGCGATGGCGCCTGGGACCACGCCCAGTTGGGGCAGGCCCAGGTAGATCAGCAGGATCTGGATCAGCAGGGGCGTGCCGCGAAAGAACGACGCGTAGAAACTGGCGATGCCGAACGCCACGGCGCTGCTGGACAGGCGCGCCAGGGCAGTGATGAAGCCCAGCAATGACGAGGCGACGATCGAGCACAGGCACAGGAACAACGTCAGCACCGCACCCTGCAAGAAGCCATTGGGCGCCAGGTGCACACCCAGCAGGTTCGGCAGTTTGTCGAGGATGATGGAGAACTTCAGATCGAAGCTCAGGAAGAAACTCGCGAACAGCACCAGCATGGCTGCCCAGGTCAGATACAGCCGGGTGCGAAAACCGAAGATTTTCTGCAGGCGTGACTCAGCCACCGATGGCGGTGGCTGAGGGGGTGGAAAAGAAGTCATTGGGTGATGTCGGCGCCGATCCATTTTTGCGAGAGTTTGCTCAAGGTGCCGTCCTGTTTCAACTGGGCGAAGACTTCACGCACCTTGCTGTCCCACTGGGCGTCGCCTTTTTCGATGGCCACCGAGTTCGGTTCGGAATAAAGCGGCTCGCCGGCCAGCTTGAAGCGCTTGTCTTCGGTCAGGCGCGGTTGCGCCGTCACCAGGTTGGTCAGCACCGCGTCCAAGCGCACCCCGGCGCCCAGGCCCAGGTCCTGGAACGCCACGTTGTCGGTGTCGTACGGGGCGACCTGCACGTCCTCGAACGGATAGCTCCGTTGGGTATCCTCGGCGCCTTCGATCACCAGGTTCTTGTTCAGGTAGCTTTCGTAGCTGGAGGCGCTGGTCAGGCCGACTTTCTTGCCGCTCAAGTCCTTGGCACCGTGGATACGGTCGTCCTTGGCGTTGACCACGATCACCGCGGGCGAAGCGTAGTACTGCACCGGAAAGTCGAACACTTCGGCGCGGGCCTTGCTCGGCGTCATGGAGCAAATGCAGATGTCATAGCGCCCGCTCCAGTGACCGGCCGCGATCACGTCCCAGGACGGCGTCTCCAGGCGCAGTTTCACCCCCAGCTTCTGCGCCACGGCCTTGGCCACGTCGACGTCGAAACCGTCGAGCTGGTTCTGCTCGTTGAGGAACGAGAAGGGCGGATAGCTTTCCATCAACACGCCGACCAGTTCTTTTTTCTGTTCGATGCGATCCAGCGTGGCACCGGCAAACGCTTGCGAAGAGGCGGCCAGCAGCGTCAGACCCAGGGCCAGCAATGGTTGTCGTTTCATGTGAGGGCCTGTTAGAAAAATAAGTTGTAGTTAACCGAATGGTGCGTATTAAATAGTTATAAGAACAACACCGGTAGTGAGTATTTTTCATAAGCTTATGAGTGAATCGCATATGGGCGTAGCAACGACAGTCATTCTTGATGGCGGCATGGGCCGCGAACTGCAACGCCGGGGCGCGCCGTTCCGCCAGCCCGAATGGTCGGCCCTGGCCTTGAGCGAAGCGCCCCAGGCGGTAGAAGCCGTGCACGCGGCCTACATTGCCAGCGGCGCCAACGTGATCACCAGCAACAGCTATGCGGTGGTGCCGTTCCATATTGGCGAAGCGCGTTTTGCCGCCGAAGGCCAGGCCCTGGCCGCGCTGGCTGGCGAGTTGGCGCAACGGGCGGTGCAGGCCTCAGGCAAAACGGTGCGCGTGGCCGGGTCGCTGCCGCCGCTGTTTGGTTCCTATCGGCCGGACCTGTTCGACGCTTCCCGCGCGAGTGAACTGTTGGCGCCCCTGGTAAACGGCTTGGCCCCCCATATCGATTTGTGGTTGGCCGAGACCCAAAGCTCCACGGTCGAAGCGCGGGCGATTCACGCCGGTTTGCCGAAGGACGGCAAGCCGTTCTGGCTGTCGTTCACCCTGAAAGACGAAGACACCGATGAAGTGCCGCGCCTGCGCTCCGGCGAACCGGTGGCGGAGGCCGCGGCGGTGGCGGCCGAACTGGGCGTTGAGGTGCTGCTGTTCAACTGCAGCCAGCCGGAAGTGATCGGCGCGGCGATTGACGCTGCCCGCGATACCTTCGAGCGCCTGGGCGTGACGATCCACATCGGGGCCTACGCCAACGCCTTTCCGCCGCAACCCAAAGAAGCGACCGCCAACGACGGCTTGGACCCGTTGCGCGAAGATCTCGATCCACCGGGTTACCTGCAATGGGCGGCTGACTGGCGCAAGCGCGGGGCCAGCCACTTGGGTGGCTGCTGCGGGATCGGACCGGAGCATATTGCGGTGTTGGCGCAGCAACTGGGCTGAGCCGTCTGGCGGGTGACTGCCCTCACGCCAGGCCGGCCCCACGGCCATCGATAGAGGGCGACACGTTGGATTACGTTTTTCTCCAGGCTGCCTAGCCACGCTATAAATATGTATGCCGTTTGGGCGGCGACGGCGCGATAGGGTCCGGATTCTTCAATCAGAACCGGACCATTCAGATGGCTACTTTCTCCAAAGGCGATCCGGCCAACGCCGTCGTCCCCCAGGGCGAACCGCTCAGCGCCCAGGCAAGGGTGCAACTCAGGCAACTGGAGTTGCTGGACAACAACCAGACTCAACTCACCCGGTTGTTTGCAGGCCTTCCCACGTTCGACGGGGTGCTTGGGAATCTGCTGGTCAGCCTGCTCAAGGCGAAGATTCCCGCCGACAGATTCCGCCCATCGCTGCTTGCGGATATCGATCCGGATAACTGCTACGTGAACCGCTTTACCACGGACCAGGCCGGTGGCCGCGCCCTGACGTCCTCGGAGCGTTTCACCGATGTCCTGCGCAACGGTTTGCTCAGCGACACGGCGCCTGACTTCACGAACGGTGGCGTCGGCTTTTTCACCCGTCCGGACTCGCTGGAGGAGGCCGACAGCGTATTTGCCCGGCAACCGGACGCGCAGACGCTACGGGCCTTGGCGTCGGTGTTCCATATTTCCCGGCCCACGGCAAACGAACGGCTGAAACGTCAGTTCCGTGACGAACTGGCGCGCTTTCGCCTTGGCAAGAACCGGGGCGACGCCAGCGAGGCGACCGCACCGTCCACGGCTGAAGCGGTCCTCGCCCAATTGCTTTCCCAACGATTCCTGCACCTGTTCAACTTGTATAAAGCGGATCGGGATCCTGCCGCTCCACTCACCCAAGCCGCGCGAATCCTGCAGGCCGATGACGATCGCCTGCTGGACCTCATCACCACCCATCCTTCCCAGGCTGACAGGAACCGGCTGCTACGGGCGCCCATTCCCCACGCCTATGCCGTCCTGCTCGACCAGGGCACGGCCTCGCCTCGGAAGTGGCCCGCGGCGATGGTGATCAAGTTCACGGATCGGCCCTCGTTGTTCCTGTATTCCCTGGAACGCGGGCTGCAGCGATTTCACTCTTTCCAGGACCTGGTCGACAACGTCCGTCCGCTCCACGAGGGGCAGGAACGCTCAATCCGGGATATGTCCTCTGAACTGGCCGGGCATGTGTTCGAGGTGGCGGCAGCGGACTTGCTGCAGATGCAAAGTGCCGCCCTGGAGGCGGTGTTGACTGCGCCGGACAACGCAACGGTGCCGGTGGATGTCTTTGCCCAGCGAACGGAAGCTGCCCTTGGCCTGCCCATGTTGTCACTGACCGGGCCACTGGCGGCCCGCCAGGAAACCTTGGTGGACAATCGTCGCCCGGGTTTCTACAAAGCCGCGACGCGGGCCGAACAGGCCCGCTATCGCCAGCTCGAAGACCGGGTATTCCAGGCCGTCTACGCGTTGGGCAGCGGTGTCCCGACGCTGGTGCAGTTCACTCGCCAGAAGATCCGGCAATACCTTCAGCAAAGCATCCACCCGCGCATAGAGCCGGATCCGGACCGGACCATGGTCAGGCTGTTCTTCGGCGATCGGGCCAACCCGAGGCAGTGCCGGACCAGCAGCCTGACGCAGTTGATGCTCGATAATCTGCGTGCGCCGCAGTACCCGAACGCGATGAGAGAAGTGCTGGCCGTTGATTTGGTCGACCGGCATGGCCAACGTGTCCGGCACCCGACAAGCGGTTTCCTGATCACGGTGACCGGGAGCGAACTGGCCCGGATGGCGTCGAGCATCGATGCCGGTGGCCGCTATGAAATCCTGCTTCGCGAACAAATGAATACGCCGCACTACAAGGCGGCCTGGCAGACGGCGTACCTGGCCAACCTGGCGTTCAAAGGTTACGCGGCCGGGCTCCGGGGCGACGATGTGTTCAAGGCGACTGTGATCAATCCCGACGCCAGCCCACCGAAGGCGCAGAAGCGGGTCGCGGCCTGGCTGGAGGCGCTGCTGCAATCGCCCACCGCTGCCAAGCGCCCATCGGTCGACGGGCGCAGCGTGCGCGTCTACGGACTGCTCTTGGGCGGCACCGTCGGTTTGCAGCATGGCACGACGGGCAATGCGATCAGCATCGATGGCGTGCTGGTCCTTTCAGACCAGCCGGGGCCGCTGATCGAGGGAACCGTAGGCGTCTATTTCCCGGACAGCCCTCATGGCGATGACTTCCATGAGTTTTCGGACCTGAGCGACGGCGTCACAGGGTTGCTGCAACAAGAAGAATGGCGCACGTATTTCCGTTCGCGCATGTCCACCCTCGACCCGGAGGAGATCAAGCGTGCGCTGGGGCAATATCGCGGTCGTCCCCTGGTTCGAGGGTTCCTGATCAGTGGCAACTTCCTCGAGGACTTTCACCGGGCCCACGTCAACTTCCACAGCGCCCATGCCGATCACCGCTCCAACAGCAACCGGGATATCAGTCACCAAACCGCCTTGAGGCTGGCGATGATGGTGGTGGAGCTGGTCATGGACCTGGCAGGCCTGCTGCTTATCCCCGGTTTCCAGATGCTGACGCGTGCGGTCAAAACGGGTTTGCTGGTGCTCAAGACCGGTGCCGTGCCCACGCACCTGGACACGCTGATGTTCGTGCACACGGTGGCGAACACCCGACGGTCGCCAGGCCTCGGCGGCGTGCCATTCAAGGTGCGAGGCCAGGGGACTTTCCTGCCGGCAGCGTCTCGGCAGAACTCGACTGAAGCGCTGCTCGGATTGCCCCTGGAGGACGCGCTGTACTGCCGTTATGCCGTGACGGATACCGCGTTGCTCCGTGGGCTGTCAGCGGATACCCGGGGCTTCTATCGCCCCACTATCACCGATGGCGCCACGGGCCGCGTCACACGCCAGGTGTATGTACGGCAACCCGATGGGACGGTGTTCCGGGTGCACGACCATACGCCGCTCAACGCCACCGAAGCCACCATCGTCAACCCGGCCACAGGGTTGAGCATCCGCTCCAGCGGGGTGATGAGGAGCACCGTGGCGCGTGGGCCCGATGGCGAGTGGCGCGCCGTAGGGTATGGCCTGGGCGGAGGAGGCAAGCGCCCGTCGCAAGGCTCTCCCCAGCCGGGCCCTTCAGATCCCAAGCGATCGGCACCCTCGCTTCGCGCCGTTTCCGACCTGATCCGTACACCAGGGGTATGGGACGTCCAGATCATGGAACTGGTGCCTTCCTTCATCACCCGCATTCCAAGTTGGCCGCGAAATCGCAGCTTGCTGATCATCGACCGACGCCATGGGCACCGGGATTGGACCGTGCGTTTCACCCCAGGGCAGTACGAAAGCAGCTACCCATCGGGCGCGCATCCGCTCAGGTCAAGCACGGACGTGGTGCTGATACGCACGGGGGAAAACCACTACACATTGAGGCTGGCTGACAATACGGACGTCACGTTCGCGGCCGACGGCGATTGCTTCTTCAACGCCGTCGCGCGGGGATTGAACGAGGGGCAGGCGCAGCCGACGGTTTCGATGCAGGGACTGCGTAATGAAGCGGCCGCCTACATCGATCAGCACCCGGAGCTCAACAATTACCTGGTGACGCAGCCCACCGGCCTGCAGCAAGCGCTCGCCGATAATGCCCGTCCCCTGGAGAACCTGTTGGGCGAGGGGGCGGTATTCGACCTGAGTCAGATTGTCTACGGGGCGCGCAACCCACATAACCTGTTTCAACCGCTGCTGAGGCTCTTGCACCTGCATGCAGACGACATGGCGCGCCGGGTATTGAACCAGGCATCGGACGCCGCCTTGCCGCCGGAAATACTGCGCTACATCGGCAGCTTCGTGTCTCCACGGGCTCCGGGGCGACCGGTGCTGAGCAGCATTCCCTACTACACCCAGAACGATCAATCCCTGCGGAGCTTTTTCGAGGACACGCTGCTGGCGCCTGTCGAGCCTACGGAAGTGGGCGAACTGCTCAACAATGAATTCCTCATGTTCTCCCAGGACGTGCTCCATATCATGCTCGAGTACGGGGTCAAGGCCCGGGACCTGACCGATCACCACCCCAAGAACAGCATGGCGTACGTCCGCTACGATCAGGCCGTGCATGGTCATCTTACTGAAGACCAACTCGAAAACACGCTCAACGGTGCCTTTTTGGTGGACAGTGAGGACTTGAAGAAAGTCGGAACAAGGTTCAAGGAGGAAACCGGCCGCAGCATGTTCGACGATGAAGATCTGTTGGCGCAATTCATCCAATACGACCGGGCCGAGGATCTGGTCGACCTGCTCACCGTCGCCCTCCAACGATTCCCTATCTTGTCGAGGCGGGCGAACATCCTGCTCAAGTCTCCGTTGATCGCTTCCAACCTGGGCGGGTTGTTTCCCTTGAATCTGCTTTCGCAATGGATACGCACCCCTGGCTTATCCGATGCGCGGCTTGACCTCATTGCCCAATATCTCACGAGCCGTTATGACGAATTGGAGCTGTACGGCAGCATCGATATCCGTTGGATGCAGCCGTTCGATGATTGGAATCTGCAAAACCTGTTCACGCATCGGCAGGCCTTGCTGGAGTTCTCCGGCTTTATCCTGGAGGCCCGATACGTCAGGGACAGCGACTTGTCTGCTGTCGCCAGATTGTTCAGTGCGCCGGGACAGCCGTTTTCCAATAGCCGGATCGCTGTCCTGTTCAACAGGCCGGACCTATGGTCGTCCATTCTCGCCATGCGCGGGATCACGCGCGCAAGCGCCCGGAGCATTTGGCTGGATCTGATGGGACCGCACTTCAGCAACGACAACATCCGGTTCGTGCTGGGCCGACCCGGTTCGCTCGACAGCGAGTTAACGTTCGCGAGCGCCTTGATCGACAGCCTGACCCAGGACGAGGCCCGGGCGCATCGGCTGATTTTGGATGCCTACAGCATGAGCGACAGGCAAGCCCAGTACTTCCTCTACAACTTCGATTTTTCGGGGGGGCTTGCGGGGCACAGCCGGTTGGATTTCGCCAGTTATGTGAACGCCCATGGGGCCATACCGCAATGGGCCTGGCCGTTTGCCCGAAGAGGGGTGACGCCCGAGGTGCTCAAGCCATTCCTGGCCACGAGGAAACCGCCTGAGTCCTGATAGGCCGTCTTGAATGATCGCCACCGCGAACGGATGCGCGGTGGCGATCATTCTTCAGGCTGAGCGACACTCTGCCAGGCTACGTACCTGGCCGCCCTCGCTTTGGTTCTCCTCGCTCAACCAGCGCTCGAACCCGGCGCCGATAGCGGGCCATTCCGAATCCAGCATCGAATACCACGCGGTGTCACGGTTCTGGCCCTTGACCACCATGTGCTGGCGGAACACGCCTTCGAACGTGAACCCCAGCCGTTCGGCGGCGTATTTGGAGCGAGCGTTGCCGTTGTTGCACTTCCATTCCAGCCGGCGGTAACCCAGGGCGAAAGACTCCTTGGCCAACAGGTAGACCGCCTCGGTGCTTTTCGGCGAGCGCTGCATCGGTGCGCCGAAGGTCACGTGGCCGATCTCGATGCGGCCCTGGGCCGGGACGATGGACATGAGGCTGAGAATGCCCTGCACCTCGCCGCTGGCGCGGTCGATCACGCTGAATAAATACGGGTCGGTGTTGGCGGCGTGGTTGTTCAGCCAGGCATCGAACGCGTCGCGCTCCTTGAACGGGCCATAGGGCAAGTAATCCCAGAGTTTCGGGTCGGCCCCGGGGCCTTCGAGGGCTTGCCACAGGCCGTCGGCGTGCCGCGCCGGATCGAGTTTTTCCAGGCGGATGAAACGCCCTTCGAGCAATTGCGCGGAGGGCGCCGGGACACCTTTCCAATCAGCGAGTGAAGACGACATGGGGCGCTCCTTAAAGGGCTTTGCGAAATTGAATGAAGCCTGGGCGCTCGGCGATGCGCTCATACAGCTGGATCGCCGTGGCGTTGGTTTCGTGGGTCAACCAGTGCACCTTGCAGCAGCCATCGGCCTTGGCGGTGGCGTAGACGAACTCGATGAGCTGGCGACCCACACCGGTGCCACGGCTCTGTTCTGTCACCAGCAAATCTTGCAGGTAGCAGGAGTTCTCGATGCTCCAGTTCGAACGGTGATAGATAAAGTGCACCAGGCCCACCGCCGTGTCGCCCTTCCAAGCCAGGGCAGCATGGGTCGGTTCACGCTCATCGAGCAAGCGCTGCCAGGTGCTTTGGCTGACCGCCTCCGGCAGTTCGGTGTTGTAGAAGCGCAGGTAGGCTTGCCACAACGGCAGCCAGGCGGCGTGATCGTCAGCGCTGACGCGGCGGATGTCGAGTTGGCTCATGTTCACTCCTTGGACGATGGTTCAGGCATCAGGTGGGCGAGGGCTCGGTCCAGCGGGTCGGGGCTGGCGGCGAGGCCGCTGCGTACCCCGGCGGCATCCGCGGGGCTGCGGTTCTGGCTGAGCTTGCGCTTGCCTTCCAGGCGCTGGATGGGCAGGGCGAAGCCGACGATGGCCTTGAGCATGCTGTCGATGTACTCCGGCGGTGCATCGTCGATTTTCCAGGGCTGGGCGCGAGTGGTTTCGTGGCGGTCGGTGAGGGCGCCGACCAGGTTGCGCAGGCGCTGCGCGTCGCTGAACACCTCAGCGTTGCCGTAGGCGTGGACGGCCACATAGTTCCAGGTTGGCACGACTTTGCCGTGTTCGGCCTTGCTCGGGTAGAAACCCGGGCTGACGTAGGCCTCGGCACCGGCGAATATCACCAGGGCCTCGGCGCCGGCTTGCAAGTCGCGCCATTGTGGATTGGCCCGGGCCATGTGCCCATAAAGGGTGCCGTTCGGCCCCTGCTGCGTGTCCAGCAGCAGCGGCAGATGGCTGGCTTGCACACCGTGTTCACCGTGGGTAACCAGCACGGCCAAGCGGCAATCGCCCATCATCTGGTGCAACTGGGGCAGGTCTTCGACGGCAAAGGCTTTGGGGTTGTACATGATGATTTTCCTTGGCGAATGCGAGCATCCTAGGCAGGCTATTGGTCTGTTGTAAGAGCCACTTCCGGCCAATTCGATAGGTCCATTCGCGAGGGCTTTCATGCACAACGTCGTGCCGCCACTGTCGTTCAACCCTGCTGGCATCGAGTTGGACCGCCGCCAGGGGCTCAGCCGTCAGCTTTACCAGGCGTTGCGGGCCCGGGTGCTGGACGGACGCCTGGCCAGCGGCACGCGCCTGCCGGCCAGTCGTGACCTGGCGGCGGCCTTGTCGATTTCCCGCAATAGCGTGGTGCGGGCCTATGACCAGCTCTACGCTGAGGGCTTCATCGAAGGGCGTGTTGGGGATGGCACTTATGTGGCGAAACTGTCCTCGACGACCCTGCCGCTGAAAAACATATCCACAAAAGTATCCACAGGGTTTTCAACAGGCTTACCCACAGTCTTATCCACAGATTGGCTCGATTTGCCTGTGATTCCATCCAGTAAAGTTATCCACAGCGATGCGCTGAATCGGGTCGAAAACCACCATTTACCCCAGCCGCCCAGTGGCCCGCCGCGAGCATTTAGGGTCGGTGTGCCGGCTTTCGATCTGTTCCCTTTCGACGTCTGGGCCAAGCTGAACGCGGCTTTCTGGCGCAAGCCGGATCTGCAACAGTTGTGTTATGGCGACCCCCAAGGAGATGCGCGCTTGCGCGGGCTGATCGCCGCTTACTTGCGCAGTTCCCGGGGGTTGCACTGCACGGCTGAACAAATTGTGATCACCAGTGGTGCACAACAGGGCATCAGCCTTTGTGCACAGCTGCTGGTGGACCCGGGCGACGTCGTGGCGGTGGAAAATCCCGGGTATCGCGCGGCCGGGCATGCGTTCGCCGTCGCCGGTGCCGACGTCAAGGGCGTGCCGGTCGATGATGAGGGCCTGGATTGCACCGCGCTCGATGGGTTGAGCCACTGCCGGCTGGCCTACGTCACCCCGTCCCATCAATACCCGACCGGGGTGGTCATGAGCCTGCCACGGCGCCTGGAACTGCTGGCCTGGGCCGAACGCAACAACGGCTGGATCGTCGAGGACGACTACGATGGCGAGTACCGTTACAGCGGCGCGCCCCTGGCGCCCTTGGCGGCATTGGATCGCCAGGGGAGGGTGCTCTACGTCGGTACGTTCGGCAAAGTGGCGTTCCCGGCCTTGCGCCTGGGCTACCTGGTGCTGCCGCCGGGCCTGGTCAACGCTTTCGCCCGGCGTCGTGCCGTGGACGTGCGCCATTCCGAAGTCAGCACCCAGGCGGTGATGGCCGAGTTCATGGCCGCCGGGCATTTTCAACGGCACATCCGGCGCATGCGGCGGGCCGCGCTGGTCCGACGAGACGCGTTGCTGGCGGGTTGGCCCAAAGACATTCCAGGGGTTGGCACCTTGCCGACCGTCGTGGCCGGGCTGCATGTCACGGTGCCGGTGGACAGCGTTGAACGTGAGCGCGAACTGATTGCCCAGGCGACGGCGGCGGGGGTCGAAATCAATGGCTTGAGCAGTTATTGGTTGCCGACCACGGCCTCGACACAGGTGCGGGCCGGGCTGGTGCTGGGCTTCGCGGCCGTGCCGCCCGCGGCGATCGCTGCCGCACTGGCGAGCCTGGAGAAAACCTGGGCGCTTTGAGGGGCCGGAGCATCGGCAGATGCCCCGGCCTTGGTTCATGAGCGGGCTTTATGAAAGAACACTTCCTTGGCCTGGTCCACGGCAATTTCGCTGCGGTAATGGTCGACCAGTTCACGCTGGGTGAGAGGCTGGATGTCGTCGACATCGACGGCTTCCTGGCTGGCTTGCTCGATGGTTTTCAAGCGTGCAGAAAGAAATGCGTAGGCGGGAACCCAGCTTTTCGAGTAACGAAAATCCGCGAACCAGAGGGTTTTATTGGTCTTCACGTCCTTGATCTCGTACCGGTCGAGATAGCCGTGGGGCGGGGTCTTGATGCGTTGACGGCTCTTTTGTTTGGTGATGGAAATCTGGTTGCGGCTTTTGAGCCACAGGATGCTGCTCATGGTTGGCGGGCGTTGCTTGATGAGATTCAAGACCGTGTCGAAGCCCAGGATGTAAAGGGCGCTCGACTCCCTTTCGAGTTGCCCGCGCAAGGTTTCCGCCGCGCGCCGCTGTTCTTCCGGCAGTTCGAACGTTTCGTTGGAGGCCACGCCTTGCGCCTGGTCGAGCGCTTTTTTGATTGCCGCGCTGATCTTCTCCATCCTGCCGGCGTGGGCGTTGAGGATCATCCCGAGGCCGGTGGGCGTTTGGGTGGGGGTCTTTGCGCTTTCTGCGATCTGCGCTTTGAACGCCGCCAGGCCGTTGATCAGGTCATTGCCCTTGGCGACGCTGATGTTCAACGCCGGGACAGCGGCCGGTGCAGCATCGGGCTTCAGGTGAGGAATCCATTCGCCGGTTTCCTTGCGGTGGAACGTGACGATGATCTCCCCCGAGAAGGGTTTTTTCACATCGACCCAGTCCGTTTCCTCCATGAGCTTGGACAAGCGCGGCTCGCCACTGACCAGGCCCCAAAAGCGCGCCCGGATGAATTTTTTCCGAGGCCTGGGCCGTTGTTCGTAAGGCGCCCCCGAGCTTCGCTGATTCTTTCTTTCCTCCAAGGCGGCCCCCAGGTGATGCAACGTCCATTGCTCCAGCGTGGCGATCCCTGAGCGCAGTCGCGCCAGTTGTAACGGCAGCACGCTGCCCTTGTATTCGTTACCCAAGTATTGGAGATGTTCACCGATGGCCACGAACTGTTCGGCCAGGCTGCCGAATGCATCGATTCGCTCGTCCAGCCGGATCACGCTTCGCTCATCGATCGCGTCACGCAGGCTCTGGAACGCCACCGTGGCGTTATCGACGACCTGGTTGAGCGCCTCCCAGCCTTCGGGCATCGACTCGACGCTTTCCAGCGACAGGCAGAGATGGCGATACATATCCAGCTTGATCATACGAAGGTCGGCGGCCGTATAGAGCGGCATCTTCTTGCGGTGCCGATGGACAAATTCGAAGCCTTCGTAGCCCACAGTCTTCAGCTCGGTGAAGCGCGTTTCCATATAGTCCAGGCGTTCGATCATATCGTCGCCGACGCTGATCATGCTCTCGGCCGCGTCGATGTGCTGTTGCTCCAGCACCTCGACCCCGGAGGTGATCATGCCCTTGGCCTTGTTCAAGGCCGGGATGAATCGTTCCTGGAGCGCCTCCATTTCGGCGAAGGTGAAATCGATCTGCGCGTTCAGGTAGCCGAGCCGGGTGCGAGCGTAGTCGGGTCTTGACTGGAAGAGCGGCCATTCCATCAATGTTCGCAACGCCTTCTCGTAGTTTTCCCGCTGTGTTTTCAGCAGCTCCACATATTCGTCGCGCTTTATTTCCTTGGCCGGCCCCGCAGCCTCGTTCATTTCCTTGGCTTGCATGGTCAGCAATTTCTGGTTCTGTGGCTTTTTTTCTTCGAACCGATTGAGTGAGGCAAGCAGCTCGGTGCGGCGCCCTTGCGCGTCGGCGATGACTTTTTGCCGGATGCCTTTGGAGCCGATGCCACGCAATCGCAGGCGCGTATCGATATGCCATGTGCCGTGGGTATCATTGATCAAGGGCGGCCCCTCGCGGGTGGGGTCTTTCCCGTCGATGATAGAGACCGATTCGCCTTCGACTTTCACTTTGAACCAGCTCCCCGCCATTTTTGCGTACCAGTTCCCGCTTCGTTCGTAGAGCCCTTTCAGTGCGCCTTCGGCCTGGAGCTGCCCGGGCTCCGTGGGCTCGTCGATGCTCAAGGCGTCCAGGAGCCGGGTGCTTTCCCTCGAGCGTCCCATCAAGGCGCCACTGGAGCGGATGGTCTCGTAGTGTTCGGCCGGCAGCGCCGAGCTCGACAACGGTTCGAGCTGTTCTATCACCAGTTGATGTTCGGGTTTTGGCAGGCTCTCCAGTTCGCGCACCTCCTTGGATACCTGTGCCCGATTCGGACTCCTGGCGGCCCTGGCGCGGTCGATGGCATGGGTAATGATCGCCAATGCGAGGTTCAGCAACAGGTCGGTGAACGCTTCCCACTTGGCCGGGCGATTGGCTTCGTCGTTGCGCTGCGTCAGCTTGTCGATGTCGTCCATGATCTGCCAGAGCCAGGCCGCGGTGCCGACGGTGGTCCCGAGGTAAGGCAAGGCCAAATTGAAAATCAGCCAGCCTGTCCGCTTGAAGGTCTGCCAGCGATTTTCACGGTTGGACACCGCTTGCCGATCGGCCAGCTCCACCAGGGCATCGGCGTTGGCCTTGAACAACAGCGGTAGAAAATCCGCCCCGAGGGTCTTGTCGGTCAACCTGACGGGGCCGCTATTGGCCAATGAAGTCAACGGGGCGACCACGAACGCCACGATGCTCCAAGGGGAGGGCAGCAAGTCGGGAAAGACGAACCGGCCGTAATCGTCGCGCACCCCATCGGGCAACCACGCCAGCACCGATTGACGCAAAGAAGGGGTTTGCTTGATGGCGTACAACAGGTTGCTGAACGACGGGTACTGGCTCAACTGCGGCTGCATCATGGGGCGGTATAGCAAGCAGGGCCCGGCGCTTGAGTCCTCTGGGCCGATGATGAACATATTGGTCACGACATCCTCCGCGTCGCCCAGTTGCAGCTCGGGCACGAAGGCCAGCCTGCGCAGGACGATGGTTTTTCCGTCCACCTTGCGATTGGCTTCTTCGGGCTGCATCAGTGCGGCGACGTAGCGGTAGCCCCGATCGTCCAGGTGACCCAGGCCACGGATCTTGCATTCCAACGCGAGCATCGGGAGCTGGATGCGTAATTGGGAGGTGTAGAGCTTTTCGCGGCGCCTCGACTCTGCCGGATCGTCGAGCAGCTTTTGCTTGATCAGTTCGGGGTAGACACGGCCGATGTCGACCTGGGTGATGAGGCTCTCGACGTACTCGACGGTCATCCAACCGGGCAACTCGGTGTCGTCCACGAACTTGACGATTTTGTCGCCAAGGGGGAGTGCGATGAGGTTTTGCAAGGCAAGTTCGACGAGTCTGAACCGGGTGGTCTCGATCTTGCCGGGCACCACGAAGGTGCCCCAGACCACGGGGCTGCGTACCTCGATCTCGATTGCCTCCAGGTCGAGCTTCGAGGCGTCGGCATGCTTCGAGACCATCCGCTTCCTCAGCAGGCCGAGCGCATATTCCTTGAGGGGAGGAATCCCATCCAGGTAGGTTTTGCCGGCATGGGCCTGGTTCAATATCGACAGGCTCTTCATGTGCTGGGCGAACAGGATCTGGTCGGTCGGCGAGGCCCCCAGCAACCAATCGGGCATTTGTTTCTGGAACAAAGCCACGAGCGCATCGTCGTCCGTTTCTTCGTTGGCCGGGGGCGATGTGTTTTCGTAGATCGCCCATGTTTGCGGAAAAGTCCCGAGGATCGTGACTTGCTCGGCGATGATGCCGCAGGCCTTGTGATCGAAAATGTTGCCGTCGGGCTCGTACAGCTGCCATTGGAGATTCCGGTAGCTGCCCGGAATGAAGTGGGACGGCAAGGACTCCCCAAAGGCCTTCCGTGAATCGAACTTCTCATAGCCGTTGTTGAGCGAGTAGGTCAGGATGACTTCCTTTCTATCGACCGTACCGATCAGCACCACGAGCGAGGTGTCACCCAGGCGTCTGACCTCTGGGCCATCGACGTTATTGATGTCGATCAGGTACGCGTGGGTGTCATAAGGGTCGTTGTCCTTACGGTCCTTGCGGTCGGGGTAATGGAACAATTGCCGGGCCATGGCGCATTCAGTGGCCGTCCAGCCCTCGATGCGCGTGACATCCCAGGCCTTGCGCAGGGTATTGGAGAGTTCATGCCAGAGTGGGCCGGACTCGCCCTGCGGCGCATTCCAATACGCCAGTTGCTGTTCCTGACAGGCCGTCAGCATGGCCGGTACCAGTTCGTTGAGCAGGCGCCCGATCTGGTCGATGCGCACCGGCAAATGCACTTCGGGCTCGGTGAGCGGCAACTGGGTCAGGAAGTGCAAGCCTTCGATCAACAGCATCGGGTCGCTTTTTTCGTTCACCAGCCCGGCCAGCATCTCGCTGAGGGTTTCGTAGCGGGTCGGGCGCCGCACGATTTCGTCATCGACAATGTCCCAGGACGGCTCGCCGACCAAGGTATTGTGCGGATCGAGGTTGAGCGTGGGGTAGAGCTTCTTGAGGCCATCGCTCAGGAGCACGGCCGCGACCTCTGGATAGGTGGGCCCTGCGAGCAACTGGTTGTATACCGCTTCCTTGGGGTCGGCTTTGGGCCTGGTGTTAGACGTAGATGTCATCTGAGTCTCCCTGTCTTGTGATCCATGGCGTTCCCGGAGCGAAACGCTCGGGGTTTTCCATGCTAGGGCGGCTCAAAACGGGGAAGGTGGTAACTATGTATGGGGCGTGGGAGGGAACGGGGAGAGCGCCTGTGGGAGCGAGCTTGCTCGCGAAAGCGGTGTATCAGGGCCGGTGATGTTGAATGTACCGGCGTCTTCGCGAGCAAGCTCGCTCCCACAGGTTTTCTGCTTAGCTTGACGATCTCATTGACCGGACTTGATCCGCGTCCAGGCCCGCGTCCGCGCCCTTTCGGCATCCCGTGGCAACGGTTGCAAGGTGTAGAGCGTGGTCATGGCCGCTTCGGTCGGGTACAGGTTGGGGTTGTTGCGGATCGCCGGGTCGACCATGTCCGTGGCGTCCTTGTTCGGGTTCGGATAGCCGACAAAATCACTGACCGGCGCGATCACCTGCGGTTGCAGCAAATAGTTGATGAAGGCGTAGGCATCGCCTGGGTTGGCGGCGCCTTTGGGAATGGCGAGCATGTCGAACCAGATCGGCGCGCCTTCCTTGGGCAGGCGCATGTCCACCGTCACGCCGTTCTTGGCCTCCTTGGCGCGGTTGGCCGCCTGGGAAAAGCTGCCGGAGTAACCCACCGCCACGCAAATGTCGCCGTTGGCAATGTCGGCCATGTACTTGGACGAGTGGAAATAGGTGATGTGCGGGCGAATCTTCATCATCAGCGCTTCGGCCTTGGCGTAGTCCGCCGGCTTCTTGCTGTTGGGGTCCAGGCCCAGGTGCTGCAAGGCCAGGGGCAGGATCTCCGACGGCGAATCCAGCAGCGCCACGCCGCACTGCTTGAGCTTGCTGATGTTCTCTTCCTTGAAGATCAGGTCCCAACTGTCCACCGGCGCGCTGTCGCCCAGGGCGGCCTTGACCTTGTCCGGGTTGAAGCCGATCAGGATGGTGCCGTACATGTAGGGCACGGCGAACTTGTTGCCCGGGTCGTTGGCTTCGATCAGCTTCATCAGCTTGGGATCGAGGTGGTTCCAGTTCGGCAGCTTGCTGCGGTCCAGGGGCTGGAACACCCCGGCCTCGATCTGCTTGGCCAGGAACACGTTGGACGGCACCACCACGTCGTAGCCGGAATTACCCGTCAGCAGCTTGGCCTCCAGGGCCTCGTTGGTGTCGAAGATGTCGTAGACCAGCTTGACCTGGCTGTTCTGCGCCTTGAAATCCTCCAGGGCCTTGGGCGTGATGTAGTCGAACCAGTTGTAGACGCGCAAGGTGCGCTCCTCGGCCTGGGCAGCGCCGCAAAGCAGCGCGGCGCACACGGCCGGGGCCATAAAACGCTTGAGTCTGTTCATGCTGTGATTCCTCATGGGGCGCTTTGGAAACCTTCAAGAACGTTCACGGCATTGATGCCGATTTCTGCCACCGCGTAGCCGCCTTCCATCACGAACAGCGTCGGCTTGCCGAGCGCCGCGATGCGCTTGCCCATCGCCAGGTAATCCGGGCTGTCGAGCTTGAATTGCGAGATGGGGTCGTCCTTGAACGTGTCGACACCCAGGGACACGACGATGACATCGGCGTCGTAACCCCGGATTTGCCCGCAGGCCTGCTCCAGCGCCGCGCTCCAGGTGTCCCAGCCCGAGCCGGCCGGCAATGGGTAGTTGAAATTGAAGCCCTCGCCGTCGCCCTCGCCCTGCTCGTCGGCATACCCCAGGAAGAACGGAAACTCCGCCTCGGGGTGACCGTGGATCGAGGCGAACAACACGTCGCTGCGCTCATAGAAAATCGATTGGGTGCCGTTGCCGTGGTGGTAATCCACGTCCAGGATCGCCACCTTCTGATGGCCCTGGTCGAGAAAGGCCTGGGCGGCGATGGCGGCGTTGTTGAGGTAGCAATAACCGCCCATCAAATCGCCCGCGGCGTGGTGCCCCGGTGGGCGGCACAACGCAAAGGCACTGCGCGCCCCGCGCTGGATGTCCGCCTGAGCGGTGAGGGCCACCTGCGCGGCGCTGTAGGCCGCCTGCCAAGTGCCGGCGGTAATCGGCGCACCGCCGTCGAAACTGTAATAACCCAACTGGCCGTGCAGGCTCGTGGGGATGACCGAGCGCAGCGTTCGCGCCGGCCAGGTGAAGGGCAACAAATCACCGTCGCGGTTGTACTTGGCCCAGCGGTCCCAGGCGCCTTTGAAAAATTCCAGGTACGCCGCACTGTGGATGCGCTGGATCGGCCCCAGGCCAAAATCCTGCGGCGCCTCCACCGGCCCCAGCCCCCGTGCCTTGACCCGCTCCAACACATGATCGGCCCGGGACGGCATCTCGAAGCAAGGCATCAATTGCCCATCCATCAACTCGCAGCGCCCGTGGTGCAGGTGGTGATCGTCTGAGTAGATCGTCAGCATTTTTTTGTTCTCCGCAAGGCTGGTCGGTTTGAACACAGTCTTGCGGCGCGCGGCGTTTCAGAGAACGGCAGGAGAGGCCAAAAGGGGATCGAAATGGCCAAAAGGTTTGACCGTAAATCGCCCCTTGTTGGCGCGTGGGTACGCGGGGTTGGGGTATGGGGCAGCTTCGATGGCGACGGCGTGATTTTGTGGGGAGGGAGATCCCGCAGCCTGCGATGAGGCTGCGCTGTCGCGCAGAGAACATGCCGATAAATCGGCAAATAATTTATCTTTAAAATCAATTAGATAAATTTTGTTCTATAAGAGCTTGCTGCTGGGGGAAGAGGGCGTCTGGCTGGATCGATAGTGAAGAGCAGGTTAGCGAAAAATAGCATCTGGCCATAAATGGCCTCATGGGTAAGTTCAGCCTGAGTTATAGGGTACGCATCCGGAATATAGTGAAGCCGGGCAATGCTTCGATGGATGTATATGTTTATAAAAGGCTGAATCGATCTGGGCATTAAAAACGAATCATAAAAAACCCGCGCTATGCACGGGTTTTTATTTATTAACTTGAGAATGACAGCAGTGTCTCTCGAGTACTCGGCTTTCTGTCAAGCTGACGGATCATCAAATCGTATTGGCTGGCGTCCTTTGCCTGACGAGCTGGTTGAATCTGCTGGTTCTCAAAACGCAGCGCATTTTTGGCTACAGCCGATGCGCTTGGTTCCGCTGGACAGGAGGCTGAGAAGCTCATATCTGACTCCATCATCTGCTCGTTTGAAAAATCTGGGATTAAGTTCAGGTTTGAAGTAGTGTTTTCTATAGATCCATACGAATCCATCATGTTTGCTAATGACGGCTACGTCGATAGGCCCAGAAACTGACTCGCTAGGGCGTGTCACACGTTCCTTTAGTGACTCTAGCTCAATCAGGCTCCTTGCCAAGCCTGCCATGTCTGGAAGCGGAAGGGAATTTATAATATTTGAGAGCGGAAAGACATGCTGGTTTCGTATCTGTTCAGTACCACTGGTCGGCATGAAAATTTCTAGTTTCCTCCATGATCTCCGCTAGCCGCTGTTGGGACACTGGGTTTTGCGCACCACATTCAGCCATGACGCGTGACCCCATCTCACTAAGAGCTTTTCTTGTAGAGTCGTAAACCGCGTCGAACACGTCCGGAGAAACCCCCATGCGGAAGGTGTCGATCATGTGAGTGGTCGCGAAAGGTTGAATGACCGCAGGCTTAGTAGCGTCCATGGTCTTTGAGTCGTTCTCATTTTTCTTGATGATGAGGCGGTCGCCTAAGAATCCATAGCAGTCGCGGGTTAGATGCCTGCTTTTGAGGTGTAGACAATCCGTGGCGAGGGAACAAGCTCCCTCACCACGGGATTGATGCTGTAGCGGCTAGCGTGGGTCGACGTTATCTAGCACTCGGTTTGCCAGCAATGAACTCAGTTCAATCAGCTGCTGGATGCCGAGGGCGATGTGGCGGCGGGGGCCTTCCAGGTCGAAGGCCAGGTTGCTGATCATCGCGTCGGCGGATGCCAGGTTTTCGCTGAGGTTGGCGAGCAGGCATTCGTTGTCGGTGTTTTTTGCCACGGTGAACAGCTGGCCCGGTTTGGATGCATCTTCGGATTTTTCCGGCTTCGGTAGCAGGTAGTAATCCAAAGCGCGCTTTTCTGCTTCGTCTTGTTTCTTCGTTTTGGATTTGGTGGACGCAGAGCTGCGATCTGCTTCGGGGGGATTCGGTGTTGGCTTGAACATGTGCTGATACTCCATGGTTAAGCCGCAACCTCTTCCCTACTAAAAGAAGGGTGGCGGCTGTACGCAGGTTAGTAGACCGGGGAGATCAGCATTGCCGGCGCGCCGAAGCGCCCTGCGCACAGCCACCATCAAGGACAGGTAGAAACCTGTTTGGATGGAGAGCTCGTGCATCTTACTGACACTACCTCGGGCTACTAAACCCGACCACTGATGGGCAGTGGCAGGGAAACGATAGAACCCATGGGCAAGGCGCACAAGCGGGCGGATTCTGGCGTAGTTGTAGGCAATGGCGCAAGGATTCGTAGCTTGGTGGAGGCGTTGCGGAGGGAGAATAAACAAGCCTTTGTAGTGCCCAGGATTCGGGGCGAGGGAGCTTGCTCTCGTTTGGTGGAGCAGTGTTTTTTCTGTAGGAATGAGCCGACTATTTTGGGGCAGTTTTGTCGTCCAGCGGGATTGTGGTGCTGCGGCGAGAGGAAGGCGACATAACCCGGCATCCGGCTCGTCAGCAATGAATGAGTTTGAGCCGTCGTTGGATGTCGGGTAAGGAACCGTACGGTGAATTCCTTGATGTTCTACAAGCTCATCCTAACTGGTGCCAGAGTCTTGATAGATCAAAAAATGATCGATTATTAGCTGGTTTGGCATGTTTAGCTGTCCAGCTAAACATGCCAATAGAGCTAAGGTTATGCACGTACAGGAAGTTTTGCTGCTGCTCGATGCCTTGGCGTATACCCACGGCCGGGGCGTGCGGCATGGCGACATGAAGCCGAGCAACGTCATGTTGAGCGAGGAGGGCCTGCGTCTGTTCGATTTTGGCTTGGGCCTGGCCGAGGGAGGGCCCTCGCAGCACCTGCCGAACCTGAACCGTGAGCGCCTCAACGCCTGGACGCCAGGTTACGCGGCGCCTGAACTGCTTGAAGGTGCGCCCCTGTCGGCGGGTGCCGATGTTTATGGTGTGGCTTGCGTGCTGTACGAACTGGCGAGCGGCAAGCACCCGTTCCGACGGTTACCCGCCACCGAGGCTCGCGATGCCCGGTTGGAGCGCGGGCTCAAGGCACCGCGCAACCTGCCCAGGCGTTGCTGGCCGGCGCTGCGAATGGCGTTGGCGCTTGATCCGGGGCAGCGGCGTATTGGTGCGGCTCAGTTGCGTGATGCATTGGGTGATGTTTCGTCTTGGTGGTGACATTCCCCTGTGGGAGCGAGCTGTTCGCAATAGCGGTCTTGTCTGACCCGGTGATGTTGAAGGTGCCGCCGTCATCGCGAGCAAGCTCGCTCCCACAGTTTTTCCGGGTTGTTCATAGACATTGCGTTCACGCAAATCCCCTGTGTGCGAGCTTGCTCGCGAAGGCGGCTGCACGTTACATCTCCGATCACTCCAGATTTGTCCTCTACGCGTTAATTTTGTAGCGGTGAAGTCAACGCGATACTTTTCCAGCTCGCCTTTCGTTTTTTCTCCAAGAGCGAGGCTAAAGCGTCACCCTCAGGCAGCCCTTTCTTCGGCAGCTTGAGGGGAACCAGAACGTAGAGTTTTACCGAGTCTTCATGGTGTTCATCCACCGGTTCTTCAGTGGTGTTCCAAATTTTGTCCACGACCAACAGCGCGTCGGTATCGCTAGGCCAGCTGAGCTGAGCGAAGTCTTTATCTGTTTTTGAGATGATCTGGCCTTCCGACAACGGGCCGTTATCGAACGTGTGGCGAGCGAGCAGGGACAGCAACTCAACCGGAAAAACCCAAGGACTGTGGGGAGGGAAACCTTGCGGCGTGAGAGGCCAGTCGCCGGGCAAGCATACGAATAATTCGGTATGAGGGCTTTTGGCAAAAAGTCCGATGGTGAAGAGTAACTTGAACGTGTTCTTACCCTCGATGCAGCTGATACGCAGCTCCAGCCCCGCTTCATTGCTTAAGGGACTCAGTTGCGCGGGTAAAACCCAACCTGCGGTGTTGTGCACGAAAGTGACTATGGGGCCGCCGAATTCTTCGGCCGGGTTCTCAATAACGTCCATGATACTGACCGCCCCGGATTTTCTTAAGACGGATGCAATTTCTGTAAAACCCCACGTATTGGCAATGTCCAATGGCGCGGTATTCAGCCGGGTATGCAGTCGATTGATGTCGGCATGGTGTTCTATCAGCAGATTGACGACGTGCTGGTGTCCAGAGGTAATCGCGTCAATCAGCGGGGTGGTTATGCTGTCAGGCCAACCGTCCACCAAGGCACCTGCCTCAAGAAACCATTGGCATGTTTGTAGGTGCCCGTTGCCGGCGGCTGCGGCAAGGGGGGTGCTGTTGCCGGAACTCGCGGCAGGCTGGTCCAGTGCAATACCTAACGCCACCAATAAGCGACAAACTTCGGTTTGACCCTGTTCGGCAGCCATGTGCAGCAACGTCTCCTGCCCTTCAAGGCCATACAGGGGCAGGTG
Organism: Pseudomonas sp. NFIX10; assembly: GCF_900111955.1. NCBI lineage: Bacteria > Pseudomonadati > Pseudomonadota > Gammaproteobacteria > Pseudomonadales > Pseudomonadaceae > Pseudomonas > Pseudomonas sp. NFIX10. Next base: position 25,381 of record NZ_FOKH01000014.1, read on the forward strand.
CAATAGAGCGGGATTTTCCTCTAGGTGCTTTTTTAGCGAGGCTTCATTTCCCGAGGCGATGTCGGCATGAATGGCGGATAAAGTCTTGATGTTCTTTTCATACAATTCTTCTGGGTTGGTCATTTAAAAAATTCCCTTTGCCATTTGATCACCCATTTTTTTCAATGCGTTTTCGACACTGGCCGTCCCACCGAGGTCCGCTTTCTGAAGTATTTCATAAACTTTTTTCGCGCTGGCTACCGAGTGATTTCCCCCACCATTTTGGGCCCAGGTGAAGTTGCGCGGATCGTCGTTCAGGCCGATTTTGTGTTTGGCCAGAATTTTTTGCGAGTCGGTAATGTATTTTCGATTTTGCGCTTTCCAACTTTTCGGCGCTTTTTCGCGAACGATATGATGGTAATGCGGCTTCACCATACCCTTGGGCGCAGGCCCCATCGCTCTCTTCTGTGAGGCGCTGAGTCGACAAACTTCCCAACCCCACGGATCCACCCAGCCCATCGGATTCGGTGCGTATTGATAGAGGTTGAATCCACCTGCCAACCCAATCGGATCCGGCGTAATAAACCGCCCCACATCTGGATCATAAAACCTGAACGTATTGAAATGCAGCCCGGTTTCCCGGTCCAGGTACTGCCCCTGGAACCGCAAATTCTGCTCTTCGATGTAATACGGCTCGCGCACTTCCTCCAGCGTATTGCCCCACACCCGATACGTGGCCTGCCACACGTTGTGTCCGTCGGCCTCGGTGAGTTGTTCCGGCAGGCCGTTGAGGTCGTTGTGGTAGTAGCGGATCTTTTGCAGCGGGCCGCTTCCATCGACGCGGGCCAGGGGTTCGTAGCCGTCGTCTTCGTAGAGGTAGAGGCTGGTTTGCTGGTGGCGGTGTTCCTGCAACAGGCGCAGACCGTCCCAGGTGAAACGGGTTTCGCCCAGCGGGTAACCATTGCTGTCGTGTTCGGTTTTTTCGATGCGCCGGCCCAGTGGGTCGTAGGCCATGTTGACCACGCTGCCGTCGTCGTTGCGCACCTCGATCAAGCGGCTTTCGGCGTCGTAGGCGAAGTGTTGCACGCCGCGTTTGGCGCTGCGTTTTTCGATCATCCGGCCGAAGGCGTCGTAGCGGTAGCGCTTGTCCTGGTAGGTCAGCAGTTTGTTGTGCACCACCAGCCCGGCGCCGGGGGGCGGGCCGTCCAGCAGGTTGGCGGCGGCGTCGTAGGTGAAGGTCTCGCGTTGGCCGTGCAGGCTGTCCTGGCTGGCGATGATGCGGCCGGTGGCGTCGTAGTGCAGCAGCTGGCGCTGTTGTGCGGCGGGTTGCTGGTCGAGTTTGCCGATGAGGTTGTTGGCGGGGTCGTACTCGAAGTGTTGTTGCACCGCCGCTGGCAGCAGCGAGGGTTGGCCGCTGTGGCGGCGTTGTCGCGCGCGCAGGCGGCCGCTGCGGTCGTATTCGCTGCGGGTGCTGATCTGCCCTTGGGTGCGCAGCACTTCGCGATGCAGGCGGTCGCGTTCGAAGTCGCTGATGACCTGGCCGTCGAGGTTGATCTGGTGCAGGTGGCCGCTGCCGTAGTACAGGCGGTTGACCCAGCGGCCATCGGGCAGTTGGCTCTGGATCCGGTTGCCGAGTTCGTCGTAGCGGTGTTGCAGGCTGCCGGCGGTGCTGTTTTCGGCGAGCAACTGGCCGAGGGCGTCGTAGGCGAAGCTCAGGGTCTGGGCGTTGCCTTGCAGGTCGGTGAAAGTGACGGCGGTGAGTTGGTCCAGTGGGTCGTAGCTGTATTCAGTGCGGCCATCGTCGGTGACTTTGGCGATCAGCCGGCCGACGGCGTCGCGTTCCAGGCGATGGACGATGGGCGCCGGCGGTGTTTCGGGAATGAGCGCCAGGCCTGTGCCGTAGGGCGCGGGCATCGCCGTCACTGCCGCGACGTTGTCGAGGCGGTCGTAGTCGTAGCGCTTGGCGCTGCCGTCCAGGTCCCGTTGTTCGGTCAACCGATCCCCGATATCCCAGGCAAACTGGTAGCTTTCACCATTCTCGTTGGTCAGCGCTTGCAGCCGGCCGAAGCTGTCGTAGGCAAACTGCACCTGCCGGCCCTGGGCGTCGGTGCGTTGGCGGACCTGGCCGCGGCGGTTGTGTTGGTAGAGCGTGGTGTGCCCGGCCGGGTCGGTGTAGCCGGTGAGTAAGCCTGCGGTGTCGCGCTGGTAGTGCTCGGTGCGGCCGTCCGGCAACTGGCTGCCGAGCAAACGCCCTTGGGGGTCGTAGCTGAATTGGGTGCGTTCGCCGAGGGCGTCGGTGATGGTGTGCAGGTAACCGCGGGCGTCGTAGCTGAAACGCGTCGGGTAACCCGAGCAATCGACGTGTTCCACCAATTGGCCAAACGGGTTCCAGCGCAGTTTCTTGCTTTTGCCGGTGGCGTCGATGATTTCCACGACCTGGCCGTGGGCGTCGTAGCGGTAGCGGGTGACGTGGCCCAGCGGGTCGGTTTCTGCCGTGCAGTTGCCGCGTTGATCGTAACGGTATTTCCAGCTGTGGCCGGCGGCGTTGGTGTCCACCAGCGGCAGGGCCCAGTGTTCGAGCCAGAGGGTGGATTCGCTGCGGCCCAACGGGTCGGTTTCGCTGATCAGGTTACCAGCGTCGTCATAGCTGAACTGATACTGGCCGCCCTGTGGATCGGTGGCGCTGAGCATCTGGCGCTCATCGTTCCATTCGAACAGCCAGGTCTGGCCGAGGTTGTCGGTGTATTGGGTGATCTGGTGCTGGCTGTTCCACTGCCGGGTGCTGACGCGCTGCAAACTGTCGCTGATGCGGGTGATGCCGGCCTTGAGATCATAGTCGAACTGGTAGGCGTCGCCTTCGTCGGTCCAGTGGCGGACCACGCGCCATTCCTGGTCGTCGATCAGGGCCCATTCATAGAAGCAGTGCAGGCCGGTGGGCAGCTGGTGCTCGACCATCCGTTGTCCGGCGTCGTAGCGGAAGCGCCGTTGCACCTGGCCGGTGGCGTCGCGCACTTCGGCGAGGGTGTTCGCCGCGTCGTAGGCGTAGCTGACCAGCACCTCCCGCGTTTGGTCGGGGTAGAGACGTTCGATGTGGGTGACGCGTTCGCCTGCGCGGATCAGCTCGACTTGCACCAGGTCGAAGGTGTCGCGCAGCCGCACCAGGCGTCCGGCGTCGTCGTAGTCGAGGTGGATGCGGTTGTCGTTGCGGTCGCCCAGTTGGCTCAGGCGCAGGTGTGAGGGGTTGACTGGCGAAGGTTCGAACAAACGGTACAGGCCGTTTTCGCTTTCGATCAGCAATTGCCCATTCACATGGCGGCGCACGGCCAGGCCTTCGCCGGCGCTGAACACCGCGCCGCCCAACGGGATGGAGCCCATGTCGATGGGCCGGCCCTGTTCGTCGGTGTAGACCAGGGTTTCGCCGCCCTCGGGGTGGGGCTGGATTTCCACCTGCACTTCGTAGGCGACGCTCCAGCCGGCGCCGAACAAACTGTCGCGGCGTTCGTCGCGGCTGTTGTAGACGCGCTGCCAGTCAATCGGCAGGATGCCGGGCAAGACGAAATCCAGGTCCTCGTCAGCGCCCAGCACTTTGGCTCCGGTGGCGGCATGCACCGGGTTCGACGAACCCATGGCGGCGTTGGCGGCCGCGTTCGCCGCGCTGCTGGCGGCCATGGACACCGCGCCGCCCACCAGCATGCACGGCAGTTTGCTGAAGAACTTGCCCTTGCCACCCTTGAGCATCAGCAGTGCGGTGACCGCCAGGCCTACGCCCGGGGTCTTGCCGCTGCGAATTTCGCGCACCACTACCGAGGCGCCGCCAATGGTTACGTTGGGCGAGATCAATCCGGCCGACACCACCGTCGCATCGCAGGTGCTGCGGTCGCCGCTGCGCACGGCGGGCTGGCCGTTGATGGTGACCTTCTCCGAACCTTCGGCCATGAACTGCGGAGGCATGGGCGGGTGCTTGGTGCAGATCACCAGGTCTTCCGGGCGGGTCTCCGTACCGGGGGCGGGTGAGGCGACAGTGGGGCGCCACATCTGCGAGAAGAAATCGCCGGCCATGTCCAGGTAGCTGGTTTCGGCTTCTTCTTCCGGCTCGGGCATTTCCAGTTCGGTGCCGGCCGGCGCGACATGGGAAACCACAATGCCGGCGGCGCGGGCCGAGGGGATGTTGTTGGTGAAGGTGTCCTTGGAGCCGGTGAGGATGTTGGCCTGCACCGTGGGCGGAAAGAAGGCGTTGCCGATGCCCTCGCATAAATCGCTCAGGCCTTTGTCGGCCCCGGTCTTGCTCATGGCCAGGCCGACGATGGTGCCCACCACCAGGCCCAGGACGAAGCAACCCAGGCCGCCAGTGACCACGGTGATGCCCGTGGCCGCGACCACGGCGGCAGTCGCCAGGGCAGTGATCGCAATGTTGGCGGCCACCTCCAATACGCCGCCCAGGATGTCGGCCATCATCGAGGTGTGATTGAGTGCATCGCCCAGGCGGGCGGCCCAGAGCGCGTCAGACATGCAGGTTGCTCAGACGGGTAGGGTGGTTGGAGAACGTGGATTCAAGCAATTTGTGGCCTTCCATTGCGCCAATGTCCTTGTGGGTTGCGGCATGCTCAAATGCCATTTCTGGCGCTTGATCCGCTTCTGTTTCTTCAAGCGATTTCAGAGCGGGTACTTTTTGTTCCATCCACCACCGTCCTTCTGTGGGAGCGAGCTTGCTCGCGATGAGCCCCTTTCAGTCAACATCACCAGCGTCTGACCCACCGCCATCGCGAGCAAGCTCGCTCCCACACTGTGTTCGGCGATGCCTTCAACATCCCGGCTACCGCCATCCCCCTGTGGGAGCGAGCTTGCCCGCGATGAGGCCCTTTCAGTCAACCTCATCAGTGACTGGTCCACCGCCATCGCGAGCAAGCTCGCTCCCGCAAGGGTCAGGGTTGGGTGTCGAACACCAGCGAACCCTTGATCGTCGCCCAATGCGCCGCTTCGGCATCGCCGAGCTTTTCCGCTTTCACGTAGCTCAAGGCAAGCATCTTGCGGGTGCCGGGCAGTACCAGTGCGAGTTGATACTGGAAAACCTTTTCGTTGCCCTTGTTGAACTGGCTGCGCAACTCGATGGCTTCGACTTCCTGGTTGGCGCCCACGCGTACGGTGGCGCCCGGTTGGCAGCGCAGTTGCTGGACTTGTTTTTCCAGGCGCTTGAGCTGGTCGTCGAGGTTGCTTTGCAGGGTTTCGCCCTCGGCCAGCAGGCTGCGGCTGACGATCAAGGAGGTGCCCAGTTCGGGGAACTTGAGGATGTTGATCGTCGCGTCCAGCAACTCGCCGGGCGGTAGCTGGAGCTGGAATTCATTGAGGCGGTAAGTCATGGCCCATAGATCTCGAAGTTAGCCCTTGGGGAACGCGGCGCTGATGTTGGCGTCGATCTTGCCCTTGACGCCCTGGCCGTCCGGCGTGGCACCCGGGCCGCCGCCGTTGTTCAGGTGCAGCACGCCGCCGGTGTTGAATTCGGCATCGCCGCTGGCGTAGAAGCTGATCTGCACGCCGGTCAGGTTGATCTGGCCGCTGGCGTTGAGCTCCAGGATGCTTTGGCCGCACACCAGGCGCAGGTTCTCGCCCACTTGGATGACGTAGCTCTGGCTGATGCTGTCGGTCTTGCGCTGGCCCACCGAGAGGATGTCCTCCTGCTTGACGATGCGCAGGCGGTTGTTGCCGATGGTCACCGTTTCGTTGTGGCCGATGTTTTTGTTGCGGTCGTGGCCCACCGAATGGCTCTCGTCCACCTCGACCACGATGTCCTGGTTGCGCTCGGCATGGATGTACAACTGCTCGGCGCCTTTCTTGTCTTCCATGCGGATTTCGTTGAAGTTCGCCGGCGTGCCACCCTTGCTCGAACGGCTTTTCATGCCGCTCTGGGTCGCGTTCGCAGGCAGGTCATAGGGCACGGTCTGTTCGGCGTTGTAGACACGGCCAGTGATGATCGGCCGGTCCGGGTCACCCTCGAGGAAACTCACGATCACTTCCTGGCCGATGCGCGGGATCTGCATCGAACCCCAGTTTTTCCCGGCCCAGGATTGCGACACGCGGATCCAGCACGAGCTGTTCTCGTTGGATTGGTCGTGACGGTCCCAGTAGAAATGCACCTTCACCCGGCCATACTGATCGGTCCAGATTTCCTCGCCCTTGGGGCCCACCACCAAGGCGGTCTGCGGGCCTTTGACGATAGGGCGGTGAGTAATCGCCAGCGGACGATAACTTTGCTGGGCGTCGATGCAGGTCAGGCTGCTTTCGAATTGCACGGTCGGCGCACCGCCACCGGTTTCGCCACTTTCCTGGGAAATGTAATAGCGAGCACCGACGATCAGGTATTCACGGTTCTGGTCCTGGCGGCTGAAGCCGGTCAGGCTGAACAGATGCCCCGAGCCCAGCCCCCGAGCGTTACCCGATAACTCGACCTGTTCGTGCAGGGTCTGCAAGGCTTCGATGCGGGTGCGGGCGTAGTGCTCGCCGTCGGCGCTTTGCACGTAGGTGCCGGGGTAGTCGTACAGCGGATAGTCACCCGCGGTATGCGGGCGGGGCATGGCCGAGCGCACGTCGATGCGCGCACTCGGGCGCTGGAAATCATAGTCGTTGAGTTCCAGCGAACCCGGCTGGACTTCCTGGGCCAGGTGCCAGTCGTGGATGTGGTCACGCTCGCGCTGCTGCTCGTTCTTCGGGTAGTAGGGCACCGAACCGTAGCCGGGTGCCGTCGTGTGGGCGCCATAGGCATCGGCCAGCACCAGCACATGGCGGCCCTGTTCATGGCGGAAGAAGTAGTAGATGCCTTCCTGTTCCATCAGCCGGCTGACGAAATCGAAACTGGTCTCGCGATACTGCACGCAGTATTCCCACTCGCGATAGGTTTGGCTCAAGGCGTCTTCGAAATCGGAAAAGCCCAGGTCACGGAACACCTGCTTGATGATCTGCGGGATGGTCAGGTTCTGGAAAATCCGGCAATCGGAGGTGCGGGTCAGCAGCCACAGCCATGGGCGCAGGGTGGCGTGGTAGCTGGCGAACTGGCCCTGGTCGACGTTCTGGCTGCACCGGGCGACGATGCCGTGGAAGTAGCGCTCGCCACCGCCATCGAGCTGCAGGCTCACGCACATGGGCTTGCCGAGCAGTTGATTCAAATCGATGGCGTTGTCCAGCGAATGCAGCTGCAACTCGTAGTTGAACAGCCGGCCCAATTCTTCACCGCCGCTCATGTCCTTGAGCAACAACACCTCGGGTCCCAGGGGGCTGGTGATTTTGGCCAGGCGTGAGGCTTGGTTGAATAGCATCGGTTGTCCTTATCGCGGCCGCAGTCCATTTGACGCTGCGCAAGATTGCCGGCTTTTGACGTTCAAGATCAAGAGATCGCGCCCTTCGACAGCGCGTGCACAGGCATGTAAACGCCAGAGTAGTGACGCTGATCGCATAATGTAGTGCCTTACGTGAGGCAGAGGAACCCGGTTCTTGATTGTTCCCAGGCATTACTTGAATATCTGCTCCTTCGCGCGTCACCTCACGTCCATGGAAAGCGATTACTGTGACCTCTTACCGCATTCAAGAAGCCGATCTCGAAATCCCCGATGCCTGGCAGGACCAGAGCATCAATATTTTCAAGCTGCCGGCCGTCGGTCCCGCTAAAGAAGCCAGTTTTGTGATCAGCCGCGACGCCACCCAGGGCGACGCGCCCTTTGCCGAATACGTGGACCGCCAACTCAAAAGCGCGGAGCAGCAACTGCCGGGCTTCAAGCTGGTTCAGCGCTGGGACACGGTGCTGCAAGGACACACCACCACGTTGCTGGATTACACCTGGCAACGCGAGGGGCGTGAACTGATGCTGCGCCAGGTGTTCATCGAGCGTAAGCCGTCGGTGCTGATCACCACCTTGACCACCACACCGAGCGACTTCGCCTATCACGAGCCGGCCTGGAAGCTGGCGATGCATTCGTTCAAGCCACAGCCTCCGATCGTCTGAGCATCGATACGTCCCACTGAGTACTCACACACATCATGGATGCACAGGCTGCAGCACGTCTGGGTGACGAAATAGCCCACGGGTTCGGGTTGGCCGCGATGGTCGCCGGAGCCGTGGCGGGCGCCTTGATCGGCGCTGCGGTGGTTGCCGCGACGGTTGCCACGGGCGGTGTGGCGCTGGCGATCATGGCCGGCTCGATTGCCGCCGGCGGCTTGTCGATGTTCCAGATCGTCAAAGGCCTGTCCACCATCTTCAACCTGCCCGAACCCACCACGGGGGCGTTGATAGTGGGCAGCTTCAACGTCTACATCAACGACCGCAATGCCATGAGGGCGGGTGAAGACGTATCGTCTTCCTGCACCGGGCTGCCGATGAACCATCCGATCTGGCCCTTTCCGGTGCTGATCGCCGAAGGCAGCGCCACGGTGTTCATCAACGGCAAACCGGCGGCGCGCTTGCACAGCAAAATGGTGTGTGGCGCGCATATCAAGACCGGCAGCCCCAATACGTTTATTGGTGGGCCGACGGTGTCGGTGGCGTTTGTCCTGGACCTCGAAGGCTGGATGCACACCGGGCTGGAAGTGTTGGGGTTGTTGGCGGCAGGTGCTGCGTTGGTCATGGCCGCCATGGCGGGTATCGCCGTGCTCGTCGAGTTCGTGGTGGTGGGCGGGCTGATCCTGGGGGGCATGGAGCTTCTCGGCGATTTGGGTGATCGCCTGGGGCCTGGTTATCGGGACCTGCTGCAAGGTGTCGCCGGCATGGCCATGCTGGGGCTGAGCCCGAAAATGGCGAAGGCGGCCAAGCCTGCCGAACTGCCGCCGCCCAAGTACAAGCCTGGCGTGACCGAGGCCGATATCCTGGCCATGCCGAAAGGGTCGCGGCCCGACGCCGACACCTATTTGTCACCCCAGTATGTGAAGGAGCACTTGGCCCAGTTCGAGAACGGTGCCTCGCGCTTCACCACCAAGGCCAACCTGGACAAGTACGGCATCGCCCAGCGCGACGGCACGACGTTCCTCATGCCCAAGGCTGAAGCCGATCAATTGGTGGCCAATGCCAAGGGTGACAAGCGCGCATTGGAGAAGGCCCTTGGGTTGCCAGAAAATACCCTGGAAAGTAGTACCCTGGTGCGGGTCGATATTCCCGCGCCTAAAGACATGAACCTGCGGATTCCTTCAGGTAACGAGGCCGGCGCCAACGAATTCTGGATTCCTGGCGGCAAGCTGCCCACCGGCGCCAGCGAGGCGGTCATCGACGCCGGGGGCATTTTGCCCAAAGATTTCAGTTGGACGCCATTGTGACGGTAGAGGTAGGCAAGTCATGAAGTTTCAAGATGTTCTGGTCAGTCGCGAGCACATGTTTTCCGTGGGCATCGAACAAGATTCGGGTCGGTTCTACGTCTCCATACCGGTCAGCAATGGCATGGCCGACTACGAGGAATACTACGAAATCAATCAGGCGACCTTCGAGCTGTTCAGGCGTGACCCGGATGCTGCGCTGCCGTTTGTGGCCCGTTGCAAAAAGCGCGAGCTGGACCAGCTGTTGATCGTCCAGCCCGGAACGAACCGCGGCACCGCCATTTGATGCTGGCCACGGTTGTTCCGGCCATGAACCTCAGGGTCGGGCCTTTGCCGGGAACAACGCTTTTACCGCCGCGTCGATCACACCCTTGAGGCCTTTACCTTTAGGGTCCACGGCGCTGGCGCCTCCGGAGTTGAGGTCCAGACGGCCGCCGGTGTCGATGTTGCCATTTTCGCTGGCGTAGATATTGAACGCTGTGCCCGAGATATTGATCTCGCCACTGGCATTGAACTCCAGCACGCTTTTGCCGCACACCAATCGAATCTGCGAACCCGCCTCCACTAGGTATTGGGTGCTGATGCTGTCGCTCTTGGCTCCGCCGACGAGCAGGGCATCGTTGCGCTGCACGGCCCGCAGGCGGTCTTCGCCGATCAGGACCGTCTCGTTGTGGCCGATGCTCTTGTTGCGGTCATGCCCCACCGAATGGCTCTCGTCCACCTCGACCACGATGTCCTGGTTGCGCTCGGCATGGATGTACAGCTGCTCGGCGCCTTTCTTGTCTTCCATGCGGATTTCGTTGAAATTCGCCGGCGTGCCGCCTTTGCTCGAACGGCTTTTGGTGCCGCTCTGAGTGGCATTGGCAGGCAACGCATAGGGCACGGTCTGCTCGGCGTTGTAGACGCGACCGGTGATGATCGGTCGGTCCGGATCACCCTCGAGGAAGCCCACGATCACTTCCTGCCCGATGCGCGGGATCTGCACCGAGCCCCAATTCTTGCCGGCCCACGCCTGCGACACGCGAATCCAGCACGAGCTGTTTTCGTTGGATTGGTCGTGACGGTCCCAGTAGAAATGCACCTTCACCCGGCCATACTGGTCGGTCCAGATTTCCTCGCCTTTGGGGCCCACCACCAATGCGGTCTGCGGGCCTTTGACGATGGGCCGGTGAGTAATCGCCAGCGGACGATAACTTTGCTGGGCGTCGATGCAGGTCAGGCTGCTTTCGAATTGCGCGGTCGGCGCGCCGCCACCGGTTTCGCCACTTTCCTGGGAAATGTAATAGCGGGCGCCGACGATCAGGTATTCACGGTTCTGGTCCTGACGGCTGAAACCCGTGAGGCTGAACAGATGCCCCGAGCCCAGCCCCCGAGCGTTACCGGCCAGCTCGACCTGTTCGTGCTGGGTCTGCAAGGCTTCGATGCGGGTGCGGGCGTAGTGTTCGCCGTCCTGGCTCTGCACGTAGGTGCCAGGGTAGTCGTAGAGGGGATAGTCGCCGGCAGTGTGCGGGCGGGGCATGGCCGAGCGTACGTCGATGCGTGCGCTGGGGCGTTGAAAATCGTAGTCGTTGAGCTCCAGCGAGCCGGGCTGGACTTCCTGGGCCAGGTGCCAGTCGTGGATATGGTCGCGCTCGCGCTGTTGCTCATTCTTCGGGTAGTAAGGCACCGTTGCGTAGCCCGGCGCACGGGTGTGGGCGCCATAGGCGTCAGCCAGCACCAGCACATGACGACCCTGCTCATGGCGGAAGAAGTAGTAGATGCCTTCCTGTTCCATCAGCCGGCTGACGAAATCGAAACTGGTCTCGCGATACTGCACGCAGTATTCCCACTCGCGATAGGTTTGGCTCAAGGCGTCTTCGAAATCGGAAAAGCCCAGGTCGCGGAACACCTGCTTGATGATCTGCGGGATGGTCAGGTTCTGGAAAATCCGGCAATCGGAGGTACGGGTCAGCAGCCACAGCCATGGGCGCAGGGTGGCGTGGTAGCTGGCGAACTGGCCCTGGTCGACGTTCTGGCTGCACCGGGCGACGATGCCGTGGAAGTAGCGTTCGCCACCGCCATCGAGCTGCAGGCTCACGCACATGGGCTTGCCGAGCAGTTGATTCAAATCGATGGCGTTGTCCAGCGAATGCAGCTGCAACTCGTAGTTGAACAGCCGGCCCAATTCTTCACCGCCGCTCATGTCCTTGAGCAACAACACCTCGGGTCCCAGGGGGCTGGTGATCTTGGCCAGGCGTGAGGCTTGGTTGAATAACATCGGTCATCTCATCGTTGTAATGGCTGCGCCGCTGATTGGAACAACTGTGGGAGCGAGCTTGCTCGCGATGGCGGTATGTCAGTCAACACGGATGTTGAATGTGACTGCGCTATCGCGAGCAAGCTCGCTCCCACAGGGTTTTGCAGTGTTCCTTACCGTCAGGCCGCGTCGCTGAAATCGTACTGCAGTTCGTTGTCCACGGCGCTGATCCTCACGCCGGCCAGGGCCTTGCCTTCGAGCATGCGGGTCAGGAACTCGCGGCTCATGTCCGGCAGCAGGCTGTTGGTCAGGATGGTGTCGATCATACGTCCACCGCTTTCGGTTTCGGTGCAACGCGAGACGATCAAATCGATCACCGCGTCGTCGTAGTCGAAGGCCACTTTGTGGGTGCTCTCCACGCGCTTCTTGATGCGGTTGAGCTGCAGGCGAGTGATGGCCTTGAGCATCTCGTCGCTGAGCGGGTAGTACGGGATCGTCACCAGGCGGCCGAGCAAGGCCGGCGGGAAAATCTCCAGCAGCGGCTGGCGCAGGGCCTTGGCGATTTCTTCCGGCTCGGGCACGTTTTGCGGGTCTTTGCAGACGTCGGCGATCAGCTCGGTGCCGGCGTTGGTGGTCAGCAGGATCAAGGTGTTCTTGAAGTCGATCACCCGGCCTTCGCCGTCCTCCATCACGCCTTTGTCGAACACCTGGAAGAAGATTTCATGCACGTCCGGGTGGGCTTTTTCCACCTCGTCCAGCAGCACCACGCTGTACGGTTTGCGCCGCACGGCTTCGGTCAGCACGCCGCCTTCGCCGTAGCCGATGTAGCCCGGTGGCGCGCCCTTGAGGGTGGACACGGTGTGGGCTTCCTGGAACTCGCTCATGTTGATGGTGATGACGTTCTGCTCGCCGCCGTACATGGCTTCGGCCAGGGCCAGGGCGGTTTCGGTCTTGCCCACGCCGGAGGTGCCGGCGAGCATGAACACGCCAATCGGCTTGCTCGGGTTGTCGAGGCCGGCGCGGGAGGTCTGGATGCGCTTGGCGATCATCTGCAAGGCATGGTCCTGGCCGATGATGCGTTTTTTCAGGTGCTGGTCGAGGTTGAGCACGGTTTCCAGTTCGTTGCGGGCCATGCGGCCCACCGGGATACCGGTCCAGTCGGCGACCACCGAGGCCACGGCCTGGTAATCCACGGTGGGCAGAATCAGCGGGGTTTCGCCTTGCAGGGCGGTCAGGCGCTGTTGCAGGTCCACCAGTTTCTCGCGCAGGGCGTGGCTTTCATTGTCGGCAGCTTCGCTGGCGTCTTCGCTGTCCACCACGCCGACGCGTTCGCGCAAGGTGGCGCGGGTGGCGAGCAGCTCGTCCACCAGGGTTTTCTCTTCGGCCCAGCGGCTTTCCAGCTCGGCCAGGCGCTCGCGTTCGGCGCTCAACAGGCTTTCGCTGTGGCTCTGGCGAGTGCCGATGACCACGCCAATCGCGTGCTCACGGGCGATGATTTGCAGCTCGGTTTCCAGCGCTTCGATGCGCCGACGGCTGTCGTCCACTTCGGCGGGCACGGCGTGCAGGCTGATGGCGACGCGGGCGCAGGCGGTGTCCAGCAGGCTCACGGATTTGTCCGGCAGCTGGCGCGCGGGAATGTAGCGGTGGGACAGCTTGACCGAGGCTTCCAGGGCTTCGTCGAGGATCTGCACCTGGTGGTGCTGTTCCATGGTCGAGGCCACGCCGCGCATCATCAGCAGGGCTTTGTCTTCCGACGGCTCGGCCACTTGCACCACTTGGAAACGGCGGGTCAGGGCCGGGTCTTTTTCGATGTGTTTCTTGTACTCGGCCCAGGTCGTGGCCGCCACGGTGCGCAAGGTGCCGCGGGCCAGGGCCGGCTTGAGCAGGTTGGCCGCGTCGCCCGTGCCGGCGGCGCCACCGGCACCCACCAGGGTGTGGGCTTCGTCGATGAACAGGATGATCGGCTTGGGCGAGGCCTGGACGTCTTCGATGACCTGACGCAGGCGCTGTTCGAATTCGCCTTTCATGCTCGCGCCGGCCTGCAACAGGCCCACGTCGAGGCTGCGCAGTTCCACGTCCTTGAGGGCCGGCGGCACGTCGCCGGCGACGATGCGCAGGGCAAAGCCTTCGACCACGGCGGTCTTGCCCACGCCGGCTTCACCGGTGAGGATCGGGTTGTTCTGCCGGCGGCGCATGAGGATGTCCACCAATTGGCGGATCTCTTCGTCACGGCCGACGATGGGGTCGAGCTTGCCGCTGCGGGCCTGCTCGGTGAGGTCGACGGTAAAGCGCTTGAGGGCTTCCTGCTTGCCCATGGCGCTGGGGGCCATGGCGCCGCTGGCTTCGCCCGGCACGGCGCCGGCATTGAAGCCGTCGCTGGCGGTCAGGGCGTTTTCCGGCGAGTCGCCGACGTATTCGTCAAAGCGCTCGCTCAGGGCTTCGACCTTGACCTTGTCGAACTCCGACGACAGCCCCAGCAGGGCGTGGCGCAGGCTCGGCGTCTTGAGGATGCCCAGCACCAGGTAACCGGTGCGCACCTGGCTTTCGCCGAACATCAGGCTGCCGTAGACCCAGCCGCGTTCCACGGCTTCTTCGACGTGGGAGGACAGGTCGGTGATCGACGTCGACCCCCGTGGCAGACGGTCGAGGGCTTCGGTGAGGTCACGGGCCAGGCGCGCCGGCTCGATGTTGAACTGGCGGATGATGCGATGCAGGTCCGAGTCCTGCAGTTGCAGCAACTGGTGAAACCAGTGGGCCAGTTCCACATAAGGGTTACCGCGCAACTTGCAGAACACGGTGGCGGCTTCGATGGCTTTGTAGGCCACGCTGTTGAGTTTGCCGAACAACGCGGCGCGACTGATTTCACCCATGCTCATGGCTCCTTGAGGTCTGTGAGGTGTTGGCCTGTTCGGCGTAATGCCGGGCCAGTATTAGATCGTTGGCATCGGTTTCGGGGCGACCCAGCCAGGTATTGAACCCCAGGCGGAAGCGACCGTTGAGTTGCAGCGCCGGGACTTCGGGCTGTTCCAGGACCAGGTTCAGGTCCCAGTCCAACTCATGGCCCAGGTATTCGGCGACCCAGGCCACCAGCTCGTTGAACGGTTGGCTGCCCGGCAGCATGCCCATGTAGTCGACGAGCTTGAGTGGCCCCAGGCGAATGCGGAATTTGTGCTGGCGATCCCACACGAAGCGGCCCAGGCAGAAGTCCACGCCCAGTCGGGCGTTGACACCGACGCGGCTGCGTTCGGGCAGCTCCAGCCATTGGCCGACGTATTCTTCGATCTCCACCGGCAGGCCGAAGTACTCGCTGAGAATCGCCTTCAAGCCGTCCGGGTAACGGGTTTGCGCCGACAGGTGGCCGCTGTAGTGCAGCTTCGCCGTGTCGGGGATCAGCCCCTGGTTGAGCAGGCTTGGCATGCCCCGGCCGCTGAGCGCCGCCAGGCGTGCCGACCAATAGTCATCGTCCGGGCGGTCATGGCTGACGGTCGGCCGCGCTTCGGCCCAGGCCCGGTAGAACAGGCTGAGCAGGCGATGGTGAAACACATCGAGGAAGCGCTTGCTGGTGCTGTCGGCGTTGTTGCGCTGGCGTTCGCGCACGTATTCGGTGATGTGCAGCGGCATCGGGCCGTTGGGGCCGCCGAGGCCGAAGAAGAATTGCTCCAGGCGCGCCGGCGTACCGTCGCCGCCCGGTTGCACCGAGGCGAGGGTGGCCGGGGCGAAGGTGCAGTCGGCCTGTTGCCCGAGGCGCAACGGGTCATCGGCCAGGCGCAGGGAATGGCCCAGGCGCGGCAGCTCCGGGGATTCGCACTCGATGCGCCGCAACGCCTGGAAGAAGTCGTATTCCCAGGGTTCCTGGTGCATCGCCTCCAGGGTACTCACAGGGTCGGACGACGTCCGGGCTTGGCTTTCCATCGCATGATCTCGCCGCGTTCGGTGGTACGGATCACCGTCTCGGTAAAACTGTTGATCGACACGTAGCGTGCCAGGAAGCGCTCGAACACCGCACCGAGTAGGAACACCCCGGTGCCGCGAAACGCGTTTTCATCGAATTCCAGGGTGATCTCCAGGCCCCGACCGAACACGATCGGGCCGGGCATCGGCAAGCGCCGGGTGCAAGCCTTGCTGCTGACTTCCCGCAGGCCTTCGATCTGCAATTGCAGCGCCGCGTCGTTGCTGTCGCCGTACAGGCGCAGCAGTTCCCGCAGGGCGGCGGCGCCTTGGCCTTGTTCGCTCAACGACAAGTAGTTCAGCGACAATTGGCTGATCAGCCGCCAGGCCTTGGCATCGTGGGCATGGCTGGCCCGTGGCCGACTCGGCCCGGCCACGCAGCGCACCGCGCCCACCGGCGCACTATCGGCCAGGGTGAAGTCGGTCTTGCCGTTGCCCACGCTCATGAACAGCGGCAGGTCGCGGTTGGTGCACAACGCCGTCACGCCCAGTTGGCGCAGGTCGTGGCGGTAGGGCGCTTGCTGGCTGTCCACCAGGCTGACGAAGGTTTCGCTGCCGATGTAGGTCGAGCGCGGGCCGTTGCGTCGCTGGTCGCTGGACAGCACGCGCGGTTCGCGGCGCACGGTGTAGTAGGCCAGGTCGCGGCCATAGCGGGACGGGTCGCGCACGGCGTAGAACGGCAAGAACGGTTGCTCCGGCCCGGTGCCGTGGCCGGTGAGGCCGCTGAGCGAATGCACTTCGAAATCCATCGGCCGGGTGCGGTCGGCGATCACGTGGTGTTCGTTGACCCGCTCCGACAAATGAATGCGGTCCAGGCGCTTGGGGAACAGGTTGATGGCCGGGGTGCAGAACGGCAGGAATTGCGAAGCGCCGACGCTGCCTTCCAGGCTTGGATCGTGACGGTCGAACAGCACGATCAACTCCAGTTCCTGGCCGTCGCAGCGTTTGACCGCGCGGCTCAACTGGGTGAAGTCGACGAACAGGAAGCGGTGGGGCAGGGCGAAGTATTCCTGCAACAGGCGATAGCCCTGGAAGGCCCGGGACACCACCGGCAGCGCGGCGTCGGCGTCGTCGAAGCCGCGTGAGCGCAACGCATCCTGGGGCAGGCGCTCCACCCAGTCGCCGCCGGGCTTGCGGGCGAACACCGCGCAGGCATTGCCCAGCAGTTGTTCGTAGAGGCGGAAGGGCTGCTCGTCGGCGCCGCTCAAATACAGCGGCAGGTTGTCCAGGGCCAGGCTGTTGAACGGCAGTTCGGCGCCGGTGCGCAGGGTGATGCGCAGCCCGGCCTTGGCCTTGGGCTCGCTGGCGGCCAGGCGCCCGAGCACCACGGATGGGTTGCCGAAGTATTCAGCCTGGCTGACCTGCAACGGCCACAACGTCACCGCGTGGGCGGTGCGGTACTCGCAGCAGGTCTGGGTTTCGCGACCCAGGGCGGCGCGCAGGACGGTATCGCGGGGCAGCGGGAAACCACTGCTCAGCGAGCCTTCGTCCGGGTCGGCCTGCATCTGCACCACGGTCATCGACGGTGTCGGCGCCAGGTAATGGGGGTAGGCGATTTCCAGCAGGTTGTGGGTGAAGGTCGGGTACTCGGCGTCGAGCTTGAGCTGCACCCGTGCCGTCAGGTAGGCGAAGCCTTCCAGCAGGCGCTCGACATATGGGTCGGCGCAGTCCATGCCGGACAACGTCAGCCGACTGGCGATCTTCGGGTATTCCTTGGCGAACTCCGCCGCGCTTTCGCGCACGTGGTGCAGTTCCTGGTTGTACAGCTCCAGCAGGCGCGGGTTCATGAGCGTCTCCGCTGGTCGGCGTTGACCACGCGCACATGGCCGGTTTCCAGGTCCAGGTCGGTCTGCAGCATCAGGCGCAGGGGCACCGGCTGGGCCCAGAGGTCGCCCTCGATTTCGAAACTCAAGGCGTTGTGGTTCATCTCGGCCGTCGCCCGGGCCCGCACCCGCAGGGTGTGGCGCAGGATGCGCGGTTCGAAGGTGGCAATGGCCTGGTGGATCAAGGTTTCCAGGGCCGAGACATCGACGTTCGACGCGCTGTTGCCGGCCAGCGCCGGCAGGCCGAAATTCACCACCGAGGTGCCCGCCGGGGTGTGCAGCGTGGCATCGGCGTCGAGCAATGACGTGGTGTTGAGCAGCCACGCCAGGTCACGCAGCACCGAGGCTTTCAATTGGGTCAGGGACAGCACGCGTTTGTCGGCGCTTTCCTTGGGGTTGGTCGGATCGTCGTCGGTCAACCGGTCCAGTAGGGAGGGTTGGAGGCGATCGCGGGTGGCGATTTCGGTTACCACGTAAAGGGTGCCACGTACATTTTCTGGTCTCCGCCGGCGCCGCAAGCTGCATACAGGCTGACCGTCCCCGCCTCGAAACCTTCTGGCATCTGACGGATAGCCTGCATTTTGCTCAGACAATCGCGGCTGGGGGCGGGCATGTGTTCGCTGCGCCAGACCGCAAAAATCGGGATGTTGTTGAACATTTCCACGCGCAGTTTCTGCTGTTTGTCCAGGCTGAAGCCGCACGGCCATTCCATGTCCAGCTTCATGCGACT
This sequence comes from Pseudomonas sp. NFIX10, assembly GCF_900111955.1. Taxonomy (NCBI): domain Bacteria; kingdom Pseudomonadati; phylum Pseudomonadota; class Gammaproteobacteria; order Pseudomonadales; family Pseudomonadaceae; genus Pseudomonas; species Pseudomonas sp. NFIX10. The sequence continues at coordinate 43,385 of NZ_FOKH01000014.1, forward strand.
CTGGTCGGGTCTGACCAGCGTGCATTGGCCCTGATCGTCAACCAGGCTGAGTGGCTGGCCCACGAAAACCGCCTGGGTCGTCGGCGTCCCCGCATGCTCGGCGCATGCACTCAGGCTGACCAGGCTCGTCGTCAGGCATAGGGCGAACAAGGCCTTGTTCATTAAGTGAGCTCCCAGAACCAGATCTCCTTGGATCGATAGAAAAGGTCGCTGGTTTGGGTCAGGCCACGGTTCCACAGATCGATATGGTCGCCGCTACGACCTTCGGCAGTCTCGCCTGATTGCTGGAAGCAGTCCTTGAAGAAAATCAGGCCGGTCTTGCCCATCAACGTGCGTCGGTTTTCGGTGCTGTTACTGAGTCTGGTTGGAGCGCCCAGGTGGTGCTTCCACAACCAGTTCGCCAATGATTCGGCGCCCCTGGCGTGTTCATGCTTGCACAAGGGATCTTTGGTGTAGGTGGATTTGTTGACCTTGATGGTTTTCTCCGCATTGAGCGTCAGGCTCATGCGTATGGCGCATTGGTTTGCCCAGGGACCGTCACAGGGTTTTGCGTCAGGATGGGCAACCAGCAGGTCGGAATAGGCTTTCCACAAATTGATAAACGAAGGCTTGGCCATGACTCAGACACCGAAAGGGAACAGATTGGATTCGAGCAAGCACCAAACACCCCCGGCGCGTGGCACCGGGGGTATTTTCGATTACACCTTGACGTTCTGACGGATGTTCCAGCCGAACTTGACCGGACCGCCTTCCTTGGTGCCGTCGGCTTTCTGTGGCTGGTAGTCCACCAGCACCTTGGCGAAGTTCAGGGTGACGTTTTCAGTCAGGCGATCATCGCCACCCGAGCCGCCGGTGCTCAGGGAAGTGACCAGCACTTCTTCCAGGTTGATGATCATGTACTCGACCTGGCTTTCACCGCCGGCCTTGCGCACGGTCAGCTTGACCTTGTCGATGTGCTTGCCGCTGGCGCAGTGCATCATCAGGTTTGGCGAAGCCTTGTCGACGAACTTGGTCAGCGACAGGTCCTGGACGTTGACCTTGCCTGCACCACCGCCACTGCCCACGTGCATGTTGCCGGACTGGGACATGCCCCAGCTCCAGTTCAGGACGTCGATCTCGTCCTTGTGGGCCTTGTCCATGGACTCGCCCTTGATGTCGCCGATCTTGATGAAAATATCAACAGCCATGTTTTCTCCCTGTGTGGTTTCTAACCACATTGTGTTTTGTTGATCGTTCCCACGCTCTGCGTGGTAACGTATCGGGTGACGCTCCGCGTCACGGGGACGCAGAGCGTCCCGGGCGGCATTCCCACGCAGAGCGTGGGAACGATCACATCAAGGTCGGTGTTATGCGCCCTTGGCCGACGGCAGTTTCGATACCAGGCGCAGCGACACGGTCAGCCCTTCGAGCTGGTAGTGCGGGCGCAGGTAGAACTTGGAGTTGTAGTACCCCGGGTTGCCTTCGACTTCTTCGACGATCACTTCGGCCGCTGCCAGTGGGTGCTGGGCCTTGGTGGTCTCGGTGGAGTGCGCCGGGTCACCGTCGACGTAGTTGAGGATCCAGTCCTGCAACCAGCGCTGCATCTCGTCCTTCTCTTTGAAGGAGCCGATCTTGTCGCGCACGATGCACTTCAGGTAATGGGCGAACCGGCAGGTGGCGAACAGGTACGGCAGGCGCGCGGCCAGGTTGGCGTTGGCGGTGGCGTCCGGGTCGTCGTATTCGGCCGGTTTCTGCAACGACTGGGCGCCGATGAACGCGGCGAAGTCGGTGTTTTTCTTGTGCAGCAGTGGCATGAAACCGTTCTTCGCCAGTTCCGCTTCACGGCGGTCCGAGATGGCGATTTCGGTCGGGCACTTCATGTCCACGCCACCGTCGTCGGTCGGGAACGTGTGGGCTGGCAGGTTTTCCACTTCGCCGCCCGATTCAACGCCACGGATGCGCGAGCACCAGCCGAAGTGTTTGAACGAACGGTTGATGTTCACCGCCATCGCGTAGGCGGCGTTGGCCCAGGTGTACTTGGAGCTGTCGGCGCCGTCGGTGTTTTCTTCGAAGGCGAAGGCTTCCACCGGGTCGGTCTTGGCGCCGTAAGGCAGGCGCGCCAGGAAACGCGGCATGGTCAGGCCGATGTAGCGCGAGTCTTCCGATTCACGCAGCGAGCGCCAGCCGGCGTATTCCGGGGTGGTGAAGATCTTGGTCAGGTCGCGCGGGTTCGACAGTTCCTGCCACGAGCCCATGCCCATCACGGTCGGCGATGCCGCTGCGATGAACGGGGAGTGCATGGCCGCGCAGACTTTCGACAGCTCGCCCAGCAGTTCGACATCCGGTGGCGACTGGTCGAAGTAGTAGTCGCCCACCAGGCAGCCGTAAGGCTCGCCGCCGAACTGGCCGTATTCTTCTTCGTACATCTTCTTGAAGATCGGGCTCTGGTCCCACGCGGTGCCCTTGAATTTCTTCAGGGTCTTGTGCAGGTCGGTCTTGGAGATGTTGAGCACGCGGATCTTGAGCTGCTCATCGGTCTCGGTGTTGTTGACCAGGTAGTGCAGGCCACGCCAGGCGCTTTCCAGTTGCTGGAAGTCGGGGTGGTGGATGACCTGGTTGACCTGGGCGGTGAGCTTGGCGTCGATGGCGGCGATGATCGATTCGATCGACTTGATGGCGTCGTTGGACACCAGGTCGGTCTGCGCCAGGGCCTGCTCGGCCAGGGTGCGCACGGCCGTTTCAACGGCTTCGCGGGCACGCTCGGTCTTGGGTTTGAATTCTTGCAGCAGCAGGGACGCGAACTCGCTGGTTTCTTGGGTTGCGCCCAGGTTCTGTGCGCCTTCGCGGGCTGTATTGTCAGTCATGATCATTGGTCCTGTGCTGGCTTCGGCGCGCTCGCCAGGGCCTGCAACAGCGCTGGGTCCTTGATCGCCTTCATGATGATTTCTTCGGCGCCGGTCTTGCCGTCCATGTAGGTCAGCAGGTTGGCCAACTGGGTGCGCGCTTCGAGCAGCTTGTTCAGCGAGTCGACCTTGCGGGCAACGGCCGCCGGGCTGAAGTCGTCCATGCTTTCGAACGTCAGGTCCAGGCTCAGGTTGCCTTCGCCGGTCAGTTCGTTAGGCACATGGAACGCCACGCGCGGCTGCATGGCCTTGAGGCGCGAGTCGAAGTTGTCGACGTCGATCTCGAGGAACTTGCGGTCGGCCACTGGGGCCAGAGGCTCGGCGGGCTTGCCGGCGAGGTCGGCCATTACCCCCATGACGAAGGGCAACTGGACCTTTTTCTCGGCGCCGTAGAGCTCGACGTCGTACTCGATCTGCACTCGAGGCGCGCGGTTGCGCGCGATGAATTTCTGAGAACTTTGCTTCGCCACGTTGCTGCTCCTGGTCGCTTGAGCGACGGTGTTGGCGTCATCGGGGGTACCGGTGACGTGACTGCGTGATCCGCTCGCTTTTTATTCGCTGTCTGGGCCGCGCAGGTTTTCAAATTGACTCATGCCGTCGGGAATCAGGTTGCGCACAATGGCCGCGAAATCGGCGTGCACCAGATGCTTGGCCCGGTTCAACAGCACCGGCAACGGGCTGGAGGGCTCATGACGGGTGTAGTAAGCGAGAATCCGGTCCAGGCTGCGCAGCACGTCGTCGCGGTTGTTGATGTCGCCGCTGACGGTGCTGGTGCTGTTATTGGTGTTGCGCGGTGAGCTTGTGACATTTGCATGCTCACTGGGCGCTGCGCTGTTATCGCTGACGGCATCGGCCTGGGCGCTGTCGCCACTCTGCGGGGCGAACTGGCCGAGAATCTGCAGGGCCATCTTCAAAGGTTGCTTCAACGGGCCGAGGTCCACGCCTTGGGCGGAACCGACCTGGTCGCTGACCTGCTGTTCGATGGCTTCGGCGGCGCTACGGGCTTCGAGCAGGGCGGCGCGGGTGATTTCCAGTTGTTCGGGGTCGCTGTCGAGCAGGGCTCCGGCGAGCTGTTCGGCCCCGAGGTTTTCATCCGGGAAACTTTGCAGGCCACTGGCGTTGGCGGCGGCGCGCAGGCTGACGGCACCGAAGGTCCGCGAACGGGTCAGGATGCTTTCACGCAGCAGGCGGATGGTGAGATCGGAGGTGAGACCGGCGAGGGCATTGATGCGCACAGTGGGGTCGTTGTCGTCATCGGCGTCCAGGCGCGGATGCAGTTCGGCCCAGTATTGCTTGAGCAGTTCGCTGATCAGCGTCAGCACACGGGCCATGCCCGGCAGGCCTTCGAGGGCCAGGGAGCTTTGCATCAGGAAATGGGTGATGCGCAGGTCTTTGCTGCGCTGCAGCAAGTCCAGGCTTTGCTGCTGGATGCTGCGCCACTCAGGAGGTTCGGCAGGCAGGATCGAATCGCCCATGCTGCGCTCGGGCTGGCCCCGGGAGTCGCGTTCCAGGCGCAGGAAATCCGCATCATATTCCAGATCTTCACCACACGGCGAAGTCGCGGAAACGGCGGCGAGCAGCAAAGGCACATCCACTTGGATCGATCTCCCTATCACCCGCTTGATAGAAGTCGGGCAGTTCACACGCAAGTTTCGGATGAAACTTCACATGTTCCTTGACGGTAATGGCCCTTTAGACTCGTGATGATCTTAAAGTGCCATCATGTATATTCAAGAAGTTGTGCATTTTTGGTGTAGTACTTATCGCTTGTCAAGGTAAGCTATTTCGCCTGTGTATGCCCTATGTAACAGTTGTGATGCGCTTAACAGCCTGCCCGACCTGCCGGTCGAAGTGGCAACTGACGTGGGGTTTTTGTCACGCAAGGCGGTTATGATCAGCAATCATGCTGGCAAAAAGCCGTTGTTACGGTTGCTGGCAGGTTGCCGGCGGGTCGTCAGGGCCTGAACCCTCTCACCCCCCCGCCGCGCGCGAAGTATTCAGCAAGGAGGCAAGATGCCGCTGTGTTTGACTATCACTAGTTATCACAAAATTACCCCAGGCCAGTGTTCCGAAAAGTCCATGAACCAGGGGGTGATGGCAATTGGCCGTAATTCCGATAATGACTGGGTATTACCGGACCCCGAGCGCCTGGTTTCCGGTAAACATTGCGTTATCCAATACAAAGACGGGCGTTATTATTTGACCGATCACAGCACCAATGGTGTGGAATTGGTCAAGGCCGGCGTTCGCTTGCGCAAGGGCAACAGCGAGCCCCTGCAAGACGGCGAAGTGATCCGCATTGGTGATTATGAAATCCAGGCCCGCGTCGATTTCAACCTGCCGGTCACCGACAGCAATCCGTTCGCCGAATCGCCCAGCAGCTTCGAGGCCTTGATGGGGCAGCAGAGCGCCGCCGCGCGTACGCCGTCGCCGATCCAGGTGGCCTCGCCTGCGCATTTCCAGGGCGTGTCGGCCATGGACACCCTGCCGGACCTGTTCGACTTCTTGACCCCGAGCAGTGTCCCGCCGGCCACCCAGCCTGACCATGTCCCGGCCGAGCAACACAACTTCCGCCCGCCGACGCCAATTGCCCGGCCGAACCCGCCACCGGTGGTCGAGCCGGTTGTACCGCCGTCTGTCTCGGTGATTCCGGATGACTGGGACCCGTTCAGCGACAAGCCTGCACCGATGGCGGTTGCCCCGCTGCCCGTGACCCCGCCGCCGGTGCCGCTACCGCCGGTGGTTGAGCCGGTCGCGCCCCCTGTTCCGCAGCCTCCGCTCGTCGACATTTTTGCTGGAATCAGTGCACCGCCGCCGGCGCCCGTGCATGAAGCGCCGGTGACCCGCGTCGAGGCCCCGGTCGCACCTCCAGTTGCTCCAGTTGCTCCAGTTGCCCCGGCCGAGGCCGCCCAACCCGACTTGCTGCAAGCCTTCCTGCGCGGTGCCGGGCTGGACCAGTTGCGCCTGGACAAGGCCAATGCCGAAGCACAGATGGAAAACATCGGGCGCAGTTATCGCTTGATGGTCGAAGGCCTGATCGATGTCTTGCGCGCCCGCAGCAGCCTCAAGGGTGAGTTCCGCATCCAGCAGACGATGATCCAGCCGGTGGAAAACAACCCGCTGAAGTTCGCCCCCAATGTCGATGAAGCCTTGCTGTTGCTGTTGCGCCACGGCAACCAGGCGTTCATGGCCCCGGACGCGGCGGTGCGTGACAGTTTCGACGATTTGCGCGCCCACCAACTGGCGGTAATGGCCGGTGTGGAAGCGGCCATCAAGCATTTGCTGGGGCGCTTCGAGCCGGCGCAACTGGAAGAACGCATGGCCAAGCCCGGTGGGCTTTCGGGTATTTTCAGCGGTTCGCGGCAGGCCCAGTACTGGCAGCAGTTCACCGAGCTCTACAGCAACATTTCCCAGGAAGCCCAGGAGGATTTCCAGGACCTGTTCGGTCGCGAGTTCAGTCGCGCCTACGAAGAACACAGCACACGACAGCGACGCCGTTGAGCGGCGCCGTCCCATAACAATATTGATCAGCCAACAACGGATAGCTCAAACGTCATTGAGGACGCAGGATGATTCCCAGGTTTTTACTCGCAGTCGCCACCGCGCTTCTGCTGACGGCGTGCGCCAAGGATGCGGCCAACCCCCAGCCCGAAGAAGCTGAGGCCGACACCGCCGCCGTCGAGTTGCACTTTCATGCCATCTCCGGGCTCAACCCCGGTGCCACTGGCCAGCCAGCCCCGGTCCGGGTGCGCATTTTCGAACTGAAAAATGCCGCGACCTTTGGCCGTTCCGATTATTTCGCCCTGGCCGAGCGGGCCCAGGCCACGCTGGGCGCCGACCTGATCGACCAGGACGAGGTGCTGATCCAGCCCGGCCAGCAACTGAGCCTGCAGCGCGACCTCGACCCGGCCACGCGGCACATCGGAATACTGGTGGGCTATCGCGAGCTGGACCAGTCGTTGTGGCGCACGGTGATGAATGTCCCGGCGCGCGAATACACCGAATACCAGATCAGCCTCGATGTGCGCGCCGTGCGCAGCGCCGTCGTCGTTCCCCCATCCAGCCCTGCCCAATAAGCAATCGGAGCCCCCATGTCCTGGAACAATCGCGTGGTCTGGTCGGAAGGCATGTTCATTGGAACGCAGCACTTCCAACAGCATGACCGTTACCTGGAAAACCTCATCGACGCACGCAGCCGCCCATTGTCGGCCGGCGCCTGGGGTTTTTCCGAATTGCTGATCGACCAGGGCCTGCTGGCCCAGGGCAAGCTGGCGATCATCTCGGCGCGGGGCCTGTTGCCGGACGGTACGCCCTTCAACATTCCCCAGGATGACCTGGCGCCCACCCCGCTGAACGTCGATGACAACCTGCGCGATGGCCTGGTGTACCTGGCCTTGCCGCTCAAGCGCGCCGGCGCCCGTGACACCGTGGACGAAGGCGAAGACCTCGGCGCCGCGCGTTATGTGAGCCAGGTGTGCGAAGTGCGCGACGACAACGCGCCGTTCGAAAACCGCGCGCCGGTGGCCCTTGGCTCCCGGGCCCTGCGGTTGTTGACCGAACAGGATGGCATCGGCGACTACGCCGCCATCGGTGTGGTACGCATCAAGGAAAAACGTGCCGACCGTGCCTTGGTACTCGACGACACCTACATCCCGCCACTGCTGGATGTCATCGCCTCCAAACCGCTGGCGGCGTTTCGCAGCGAACTGCTGGGCCTGCTGCATCAACGCGGCGAAGCCTTGGCCGGGCGGGTGGTGGCGTCCGGTGCCGGTGGCGCCTCGGAGATTGCCGACTTCATGCTGCTGCAACTGGTCAACCGCGCCCAACCGCTGATCCAGCACCTGAGCCAGTTGAGCCCGCTGCACCCCGAGCGCTTCTACAGCGAACTGGTGAGCCTGGCCGGGGAGTTCTCCACGTTCACCGCGTCCGGACGACGACCGCAGCAATACCCGCCGTACCAGCACGATGACCTGGCCCTCAGCTACGCGCCGGTGATGCAGGCCCTGCGCGAAGCCTTGTCGATGCTGATCGACAGCAAGGCGACGCCGATCCCGATTGTCGAGAAAGCCTACGGCATCCACGTGGCGATGCTGGCCGACAAGACCTTGCTCGACAGCGCCAGCTTCATCCTGGTGGTGCGCGCCGATGTGCCGGCCGAAACCCTGCGCAGCCGCTTCGGCCAGCAGAGCAAGGTCGGCTCGGTGGAGCACATCCGCGACCTGGTCAACCTGCAATTGCCGGGCATCGGCCTGCTGCCGTTGCCGGTGGCGCCACGGCAACTGCCGTACCACGCCGGCTCCACCTACTACGAACTCGACCGGGGCGGCGACCACTGGCAGCAGTTGAGCAACTCCGGCGGCTTTGCGTTCCACATCGCCGGCCAGTTCCCGGGGCTGAATCTGGCTTTCTGGGCGATCCGAGGATAAACCGCGATGAGCAACGACGATCGTACCCAATTCATGCCGACGCCCGGTGGCCGTGGCGCCGATCCATTCCGCCCGGACCCTGGCCGTCCGGACCCGGGGCGTCCACAGCCTGCGCCGCTGTCGATGCCGGCCGCGCCGGTCCTGACCGGCAAGGCCGAGGGCCTCAACCCGTTGGAAAGCGCCGCCGGCCCGCTGTTGGCCCTGCTGACGCGCCTGCGCAACACCATCGCCCACCCGGCGCCGGCCAGTTTGCGCGCGCAACTGCTGGCCTACCTGCGCCAGTTCGAAGAGCGCGCCGAGGCCGCCGGTGTGGTGCGCAACGATGTGTTGCTGGCCCGCTACGCCTTGTGCACCGCGCTGGACGAGGCGGTGTTGAGCACGCCGTGGGGCGGCACCAGCGACTGGGGCAAGCAAAGCCTGTTGATCACCGTGCACAACGAAGCCTGGGGCGGCGAGAAGGTGTTCCAGCTGCTGGAGCATTGCCTGCAAAGTCCCCGCGAGCGCCTGTACCTGCTGGAGCTGTTGTACCTGTGCATGTGCCTGGGTTTCGAGGGGCGCTACCGGGTGATGAACGACGGTCGCAGCCAACTGGAAGCGTTGCGTGAGCGCACCAGTGCGGTGATCCGCAGCGCCCGGGGCGACTACGAGCGCGAGCTGTCGCCGCACTGGCGCGGTGTCACCGTGGCCCGTGACCGACTGGCGCAATTCATGCCGCCGTGGATCGCCGTGGCCATCGGCGCGGCCTTGCTGCTGGCGCTGCTGTTCGGCCTGCGCATGAAACTGGCCTCCGATGCCGAGCCGGTGTTCAAGAACATTCACTTCCTGGGCGAAATCCCGGTGCAGACCATCGACCGCCCCGTGGTGCAGCCGAAAGTGGTCGAGCGCCCACGCCTGGCAGGTTTTTTGGCCGATGAAATCCGCGCCAACCGGATTGCCGTGGAAGACGCCGTCGACCGTTCGGTGGTGACCATCCGCGGCGACGAATTGTTCGCCTCGGGCAGCGCCAGCATCAAGGACGATTTCCAGCCGCTGATGCTGCGCATCGCCGATGCGGTGCGCAAGGTCAAGGGCCAGGTCCTGGTCACCGGCCACAGCGACAATCGGCCGATCGCCACCCTCCGGTTCCCGTCCAACTGGGCGTTGTCCGAAGCGCGGGCCCAATCGGTGCTGCAAATCCTTTCGGCCAAGACCGGCCAGCCCGAGCGCTTCAGCGCCGAAGGCCGCAGCGACACCGAGCCGTTGGCGTCCAACGCCACCCCAGAGGGGCGTGCGCGCAATCGTCGGGTTGAAATCACAGTATTGGCGGAGGGGGTCGAGTGAAGGCGTTTTTCAGTTTTATGACCCGCTGGGTCATCCCGTTGCTGGGGCTGATTGCCCTGAGCCTGATCATCTGGTTCGTCGGCCCGCTGCTGGAGTGGCTGGTGCCCGAAGGCCGCCGCTGGGCCTTGATCATCCTGGTGTTCGCGGTGTGGATCGCCTACCGGGTATTTCGCATCATCCAGGCGCGCCGTCAGGCCGCCGAAGTGATGCGCAGCCTGGCCGCGCAAACCCCGCCCGACCCCACCAGCATCGCCACCTTTGAGGAGCTCGAAACCCTGCGCCAGCGGATGGACGAAGCCTTGGCCCTGCTCAAGAAAGCCAAGCTGGGCGGTGATGAGCGCCGCAACCTCTACGAGCTGCCGTGGTACGTGATCATCGGCCCGCCGGGTTCGGGCAAGACCACCGCGCTGGTCAACTCCGGGCTGCATTTCCCCCTGGCCGCGCAACTGGGCGCCGGTGCCGTGCGCGGTGTCGGCGGCACGCGCAATTGCGATTGGTGGTTCACCGACCAGGCGGTCCTGCTCGACACCGCCGGGCGCTACACCACCCAGGACAGCGACGCGACCATCGACAAGGCTGCCTGGCTGGGTTTCCTGGGGCTGTTGAAAAAGCAACGGGCCCGACGCCCGATTGACGGTGCGTTCATCGCCATCAGCCTGTCCGACCTGCTGCTGGGCAGCGACGCCGAGCGCGCCGCCCATGCCGCGGCGATTCGCTTGCGGATCCAGGAGCTGTACACCCAGCTGGGCGTGCGCTTCCCGATCTACCTGATGCTGACCAAGCTCGATCTGGTGCCCGGGTTCATGGAGTATTTCGATACCCTGAGCAAGGAAGAGCGCGCCCAGGTCTGGGGCATGACCTTCGCCCTGGACGATGGCAAGAGCAACGACAGCCCGCTGGCGCACCTGCAAAGCGAATTCACCGGCCTTGAGCAGCGCCTCAACGACCGTCTGGTGGAGCGCCTGCAACAAGAGCGCGACCCGGCGCGGCGCGACCTGATCTATGGCTTCCCGCAGCAGTTCGGCGCCCTGAAGGATTGCCTGCAAAGCTTCCTCGAAGGCGTGTTCAAACCCAACGCCTTCGAAGAGCGCGTGTTGCTGCGCGGTGTGTATTTCACCAGCGGCACCCAGGAAGGCAGCCCGATCGACCGCCTGATCGGCTCCATGGCCCAGAGCATGAACCTGGACCGTCAGCACCTGGCGCGCCAGACCGGCACCGGGCGCAGCTACTTCATCGAAAAACTTTTCACCGCCGTGGCCTTCGCCGAGCGCGGGCTGGTGGGCGTCGACCCGAAAGTCGAGCGTCGGCGCAAGTGGATCGCCCGCGGCGTATTGGCTTCCACCGTGGTGCTGGTGCTGATGGTCAGCACGTTGTGGTGGGTCAGCTACCGTGCCAACCAGGCCTACATCGCCCAGGTCGATCAGAAGGTCGCGCCATTGGGCCAGACCGTGCAGAACCTCAGCCCGGCGCAACGGGATGTGCTCGCGGTGTTGCCCTTGCTCAACGCCGTGAAACACCTGGCCGACGACGCCCCGAGCTGGGCCGAAGGCCTGGGCCTGTACCAGGGCGACATGCTCGAAGCCGAGTCCGGCAGCGTCTACCGCAAGTTGCTGATCGCGGTGTTCGCGCCACGCCTGCTGACGCGCATCGAAGAACAACTGCACAGCGGCGGCAATTCGGATTTCCTCTACGAAGGCTTGAAGGCCTACCTGATGCTCGCCGACACCGAGCATTACGACGCCGACTTCATCAAGGCCTGGATCGCCCTGGATTGGGACCGCAGCCTGCCGCGGGACTTGCCGGCCGAGCAGCGCCAGGCCCTGACCGCGCATTTGCAGGCGTTGTTCGAGCGGCGTCCGCCCCTCGCGCGCCTGGACCTGCGCCTGGTCGAAGACCTGCGCCGCCAGTTGCAGCAATTGCCGGTGGCCCAGCGGGTCTATGACCGGATCAAGCGCCAGAAACTGCCTGAAGGCATCCCGGACTTCCGCATCAACGAAGCCGCCGGGCGTGACGCGGCGCTGGTGTTCAGCCGCAAGAGCGGCAAGCCGCTGGGCGAACCGCTGAGCGGGTTCTTCACCGTCAAGGGCTACCGCCAGGGCTTCTTGCTCACCAGCCTGAGCCAGACCGGCACCCTGGCCGAAGAGCAGTGGGTGCTGGGCTTTGAGCAAGCCGATCAGCAGAACGTCGCCAGCTTGGCCGCCGATGTGCGTCGCTTGTACTTCCAGGACTACCTGCGCCAATGGGACGCCTTGCTCGCCGACATCGACTTCGTGCCGATCACCAGCGTGGCCCAGGCCGCCGATGTGCTGCGGGTGATTTCCGGTCCGACCTCGCCGCTGAAAAAACTGCTGGTGGCGGTGGCGAAGGAAACCGACCTGCAACAGGATGAGCGCCTGCTGGCCGCCCAAGGTGCGTCGGTGGAAGGCAGCGTGGACAGGCTCAAGGAACACCTGGGCAGCTTGCTCGGCCAGGAGCAGGCGACGCCAAACGCGCCAGCGGCGAGCGATGACCCGATCACCGCGCACTTCGCCGAGCTCAACAGCATCGTCAGCAAAAGCGAAGGCGAGCCGGCGGCCATCGACGGTCTGTTGGCCGACATGAACGCTCTGTACGTACAGGTCAGCGCCATGGTCGGGGCCAGCGGCGACGCCTTGCTCGGCGAAGCCAAGAACCAGGCCACGGCCGCCGCCACGCGGGTCAGCCTCAATGCCGAACGCCAGCCACCGCTGGTGCAGGGCCTGGTCAAGTCGGTGGTCAACTCCACCACCAACAGCATGATGGGCGGGGTGCGCAACCAACTGAACGCCGCCTGGACCAGCGAAGTGGTGAACATCTATCGCCAGTCCCTGGCCGGGCGCTATCCGATGTCGCCGGGCAGTGCGCGGGACGCGACCCTGGACGATTTCGGCCAGTTCTTCGGCGTCGGCGGGGTGATGGACAACTACTTCCGCAAGTACCTGCAACCCTACGTCGACACCTCGACGCCGACCTGGCGCTGGCAGCCGGGCGCGGCGCAGAAGCTCGGCATCTCCCCCGGCGCGCTGCAGACCTTCCAGCGTGCGGCGACCATCCGCGATGCGTTCTTCCGTTCCGGCGGCACCCAGCCGATGGTGCGCTTCGAACTCAAGCCGGTGGCGATGGACTCCACCATCACCCAATTCCTGCTCGACCTCGACGGCCAGCAGTTGAGCTACGACCACGGCCCGAGCCGTCCGACCGCCATGCAGTGGCCGAACCCGGGCAGCATCGGCGTGGTGCGGATCTCCATCATGCCGCCGTCGTCCAGCGGGCGTTCCGGCATCACCCTGGACGGGCCGTGGGCCTGGTTCCGCTTGCTGGAGCAATCGGACCTGACCGCCGGCAACTCGCCGGATCGCTTCAACCTGCGGCTGCGGGTCGATGGTGCCAGCGCCTCTTACGAGCTGCGGGCCAACAGCGCCTTCAACCCGTTCAAGAGCCGGGTGCTCAGCGGCTTCAGCCTGCCGGAGCGGCTATGAGTACGCCGGGCTTCTACGGAAAGTTGGCCAGCCGCGGCGACTTCGTCAGCCGTGGCTTGCCCCAGGGGTTTATCGGCCCGTGGGATTCGTGGTTGGCGGCGGGTTTGCTCGCCAGCCAGAGCAGCCTCGGCGAGCGCTGGCTGGATGCTTATCTGGTCAGCCCGTTGTGGCGCTTCATGGTCGCGCCGGGGGTGTGTGGCCCGGACGCCGCCTGTGGGGTGGTGATGCCGAGCATCGACCGGGTCGGCCGTTATTTCCCGCTGACCGTCGCGGTGCTGCTGGAGCCCGACGCGGACCCGGCGTCCGTGGTGGGCGGTGCGGACGAGTGGTTCGAGCGGGTCGAGAACCTGTTGCTGAGCACGTTGAGTGTGGAGGCCAGTTTCGAGGCGTTCAACGAACAGCTGGAAACCCTCGGTAGCCCGATGTACCTGCCACGCACGTCGAGCAGCCGTTTCGCCAGCCTGCATCGCTTCGATGCCACCGACCCGCAGCGGCGCATGAGCGCCCTGGCCGAGGCGGCCTGCGAAGGCGCGAGCCTGTGGTGGGGCCAGGGATCGGAGCGCATTGCCCCGGGTTTGATGCGCTGCCAGGGATTGCCGGCAGCCGCTGATTTTGCGCAATTTTTGCTCGGCCAAGAAGGTGTTGTGTAGATGCGTCCAAGTGCCGGAAAAGCAATCAAGTCTGCAAGCAAGAGCCATGTCGGGATGGTTCGCCAGGTCAACGAAGACGCCTGCCTGGACCTGCCGGAAAACGGCCTCTGGGTGGTGGCCGACGGCATGGGCGGGCACGCGGCGGGCGATTACGTCAGCAGCCTGATCGTCGACAGCCTGCGCGGCATCGCCGTGGGGCGTTCGCTGGACGAATACGTCGCGGCGCTGCAGAGCGACCTGCTACGGGTCAACGCCGCCGTGCGGGAAGAAACCGCCAACCGTGGCGTGACCATGATGGGCAGCACTGTGGTGGTCCTGGCCGCCCGCGACCTGCGGGGCATGTGCCTGTGGGCTGGTGACAGCCGCCTGTATCGCCTGCGCGACGGCGTGCTCGAAGGCATCTCCCGGGACCACAGCTACGTCCAGGATCTGCAGGACAGCGGCCTGCTCAGCGAAGCCGAGGCGCGGGTGCACCCGCGGGCCAACATTGTCACCCGGGCCATTGGCGTCGAGGCGCAACTGAACCTGGCGCTGACCGAACTGCTGCTGGTGCCTGGCGACAGCTACCTGTTGTGCAGCGACGGGCTGACCAAGACCGTCGAGGACGAGGAGATCCGCGAGGTACTGAGCCACGACGAGCCCGGCGAAATCGCCAGCAGCCTGGTGTCCCTGGGCCTGATGCGCGGCGCGCCGGACAACATCACCGTGGTGGTCGTGAAGGTGCCGTCATGAGCTTGACCCTGAACATTGTCATCCCCGGTTACGACATCGAAGGGCCGATCGGCGAAGGCGCGATGGCCAGCGTGTACCTGGCGACCCAGCGTTCGCTGGAACGCAAGGTAGCGTTGAAAGTGATGGCGGCCGCCCTGGCCGCCGACCCGACGTTCTGCGAGCGTTTTTTGCGCGAAGGCAAGACCCTGGCGCGCTTGTCGCACCCGCATACCGTCACCATCCATGACATCGGCAACATCGGTGAGCTGTATTACATGGCGATGGAGTACCTGCCCAACGGCACGCTCAAGGAGCGCATCGCCGCGGGCCTGACGCCGGAGCAGGGCCTGACCTACATCCGCCAGATCGCCTCGGCCCTGGGGTATGCCCACGGTTTGGGCCTGGTACACCGCGACGTCAAGCCGGCCAACATCCTGTTCCGCGCCGATGGCACGGCGGTGCTCTCGGACTTCGGTATCGCCAAGTCCCTGGACGACCGCACCCAGTTCACCCAGGCCGGCTTTGCCGTCGGTACGCCCAGCTACATGAGCCCGGAACAGGCCCGTGGGCAAGACATCGACGGTCGCGCCGACCTGTACGCCCTGGGCGTGGTGCTCTACGAAATCCTCGTCGGCAAACTGCCGTATATCGGCAACGACGCACTGTCCACGGCCCTGGCGCACCTGACCGAACCGTTGCCGGAGTTGCCGGTGCACCACGGCCGTTACCAGGACGTGTTGCGCAAGCTGTTGGCGAAGGACCCGGCGGAGCGTTTCCCGGACGCGGCGGCGTTGCTGCGGGCGCTGGATAACCTGCCTGAGGAGTCGTCGGAAGCGACGTTGATCCGGCCGTTGTCGTTGCAACTGCCGACCACCCCGCCTGCGGTGGATGACTTGGCGGGCTTGACGCCCATGTCCATCGACATTCCCAGCGGCCCGGCTTATTCACCACCGCAGCCACAGTCGCAGTCCAAGCCCGTTCCGCCGCCGATAAAACCGACGGCTCAATCCTCGGTGTCGGAGCAACGCAAGGGCCCGGTGTTCGCCCTGGCCGCCGTCGCGGTCGCCGTGGCGCTGGCGTTGGGTGGCGCCGGTTATTGGTGGTTGGCCGGTGACGATGGCAAAGAAGTGAAGACGCCGGTGGCCACGACCACCTCGGTCAAGCCACCGGAAGTGACGCCGCCGAAGGCGCCGGAAGTGCCAGCGGTCAAACCGCCTGTTGTCCCTGCGGCCCAACCGCCCATGGCGACCGAGGCTGACGGCGGCCAGCGTCCGCTGTTGATGGCCGGCAAGAAAACCCTGTTCCAGCGCGTGCTCAGCAAGCCGGGGGCGAAGCTCGCCGAGGCGCCGGGTGCCGCGCCGGGCAAGGCACTGCCGGCGTTTTCGGTGTTGTACGTGTATCAGCGCAAAGACGTCGATGGCAGCGCCTGGGTGCGGGTCGGCGCGGCCACCGACGGGCGCAGCGACGGCTGGTTGCCCGCCGCCCAGGTCAGCGACTGGAAGCAAAGCCTGGTGCTCAAATTCACCGAACGTTCCGGCCGTGCGCCCGTGATGTTCCTGCGTCAGCCTGGCGAAGTGGAAAAGCTCCTGGCTAACCCATCGGCCGCCAAGAACGTATTGCTCAAGGCCCAGCAGAACCCGCAGGACGACCAGCAAGTGCTGGCCCTTGAGCCGGCCGCCAGCGCGGTGCCGCAGAGCCAGTTCTATCTGTTGCCGATCTTCGATTCCCGCGAAAGCCTCGATGAAAACGGCCAGCCGGTGCAGTTGCTGAACGTGGCGTCCATCGACCCGGGCAACACCCCCAAGGCGGCGGACAACACGCCAATCACCACCGCCAACGCCGACGCGTTCCGCACCGCCGTGGTGCTGGTGGTGGACACCACCGTGTCGATGCAGCCCTACATCGACCAGGTGCGCGACGTGGTCCACGAACTGCAAACCCGCATCGCCGAGCGCGGCGAGTTGGACAGCGTCAGCTTCGGCATGGTGGGTTTCCGCAGCAGCATCAAGAAAACCCCGGGCCTGGAATACGTCGCCAAGACCTTGATCACCCTCGAACAGGGCCGCGACCCGCAGCGCTTCATGGCGCTGGCGCGGCAGGTCAAGGCATCGACGGTGTCGAGCCATTCGTTCAACGAAGACGCGTTCGCCGGGGTCATGGAAGCCGTCGAAGGCATGGACTGGTCCGGTTACGGTGGGCGCTTGATCCTGTTGGTCACCGACGCCGGTGCCCTGCGCAAGAACGACCCATTTGCCGCCACGCAAATGAACGAGGCCGAAGTGCGCCAGGCGGCGCTGGGCAAGCAGATCAAGATCTACGCCTTGCACCTGCTCAGCGACGCGGGCAAGAAAACCCATGCCGGCGCCCAGAGCCAGTACCGCACCCTGACCGCCGACGCCAACCCGCAGATCGGCGACCTGTACATTCCGGTGCCGGGCGCCGACGTGCGCAAGTTCGGCGAGCGGGTCGACGAGATCGGTTCGGTGTTCGCCGACCTGGTGCACCAGGTACGCAGTAACAAACCGCAAGCCGTGCCGCTGTTGAGCGCCGCGCCGAGCCTGGCCGACAAGTCGGCCGCGGTCGGCTACGCGATGCACATGGATTTCCTGGGGCGCAAATCCGCCAGCCAGGCACCGCAACTGGTCAGCGCCTGGACCGCCGACCGCGACCTGACCAACCCGGCGCTGCCGGCGTTCCAGGTCTGCGTGATGCTGACCAAGCTGCAACTCAACGACCTGCAGCAGTCGCTGAAGCTGATCGTCGACGCGGCTCGCAAGACCCAGAGCTCACCCAAGGATTTCTTCCAGGAAATCGCCAGCGCCAGTGCCTACATGAGCCGCGACCCGTCGGCCCTGCGCAAGGGCGGCAACCTGGCCGACGGCGGGATTCTGGGCGAGTACCTGGAAGGGCTGCCGTACCGCAGCAAGTCGCTGAACATGACCCAGGATTTGTGGCTGTCCTTGAGTGTGGCCGAGCAGGAAGATTTCATCGACGAGCTGGATTCGAAAATCCGCCTCTACGAAACCTTCCACAACGACCTCGCCAACTGGGTGCGCTTCGGCGACGCCGAGCCGGGTGATGCCTTGTACCGCGTTCCGTTGTCGACGCTGCCGTGATGCTGACCCTGAACGCCGTGCACAAAAGCCGGGGCGCCGGCAGCCAGCGCTACAGCCTGGTGATTCCACGGCTGCAATTGCGCGGCGGTGAACAACTGGCGGTGGTC
Source organism: Pseudomonas sp. NFIX10 (assembly GCF_900111955.1). NCBI lineage: Bacteria > Pseudomonadati > Pseudomonadota > Gammaproteobacteria > Pseudomonadales > Pseudomonadaceae > Pseudomonas > Pseudomonas sp. NFIX10. Next base: position 61,094 of record NZ_FOKH01000014.1, read on the forward strand.
GGCCCCAGCGGTTGTGGCAAGAGTACGTTGCTGGATCTGCTGGCGCTGGTGTCGGCGCCGGATCAGGCCGGGCAGTTCGACTTCACGCCCGCCGACACGCCGCTGGACATCGCCAAATTGTGGCGTGCGTCGCAACAGGGCACCTTGGCCGAGCTGCGCAGCCGTTACCTGGGTTATGTTCTGCAAACCGGCGGCCTGTTGGGCTTCCTGGATGTGCGCGGCAACATCGCGTTGTCGCGCAAATTGCTGGGCTTGAAGGATGACGCAAGCGTGACGCGCCTGGCTGGGCAGTTGGACATCGCCGATCAACTGGACAAGAAACCGGCGGACTTATCCGTCGGCCAGCGCCAGCGGGTCAGCTGTGCCCGGGCGTTGGCCCATGGGCCGCGCCTGCTGCTGGCCGATGAGCCGACCGCCGCCCTCGACCCGCTGAACGCCGAGCGCGTCATGCAGTTGCTGGTGGCCCAGGCTCGCGAACACGGCGTGTGCTGTGTGGTCGCCACCCACGACGAGGCGCTGGCCCGCGCCAGCGGTTTGCAGGTGCGCCGCATCAGTTGCCGTCGCGATGCCGACGGCGGTGTCACCGCCACCCTCGGGGAGGCTTGCTGATGCGCGGCGCTCTGGTGGCTTCCCTGGCCTGGCAGGATTACCGCAACGATGCCTGGCTGTCGGCCTGCTCGGTGCTCGCGCTGGTGGCCGTTGTCGCGCCGCTGCTGGTGTTGTTCGGCCTGAAGTTCGGCCTGGTCAGCAGCCTGACCGAGCGCTTGCAGAACGACCCGGCCACTCGGGAAATCATCCCCTTGGGCGGCGGTCGCTTCAGTGCCGAATTCATCGAACAGTTGAGCCAGCGCGGCGACGTGGCCTTTGCCTTGCCGCGCACCCGCCAGATCGCCGCCACGGCGGAGCTGAGCAGCGAGGCCTCGGCCGTTACGGTGGAGATGATTCCCACCGCGGCCCACGATCCCTTGTTCGAGCATTTGCCGGTGCCTCAAGGCCTGGATCAAGTGGTGCTCAGCCAGACCGCCGCTGAAAAGCTCGGCGCCAAGGCCGGCGATTGGGTGCAGGCCAGTTTCGGCCGGCAGGTGGCCGGTCGCAGCGAGGCGCAGCGCACCCGCGTTCAGGTCTTGCACGTGCTGCCCTTGGAAGCCTTCGCCCGGGACGGCCTGTTTGCACCGCTGGCCTTGCTGGAGGCCGCCGAGGATTACCGCGATGGCCGCGCCGTGCCCGCGTTCGGCTGGCCGGGCGATGCGGTGAGTGTGGCCGGGCAACGGGTCTACCCGGCGTTTCGTTTGTATGCCCGCAGCCTCGGCGACGTCGAGCCGCTGCGTCAGTATTTCGCCGGGCAGAACCTGCTGGTTTCGACCCAGGCCCAGACCATCGCACAAGTGCAATCGCTGAGCCGCAATCTGTCGATCGTGTTCTGGATCATCGCCGGGCTGGCCTTGGCCGGCGCGTTCGCGGCGATCTTTGCCGGCGCCCTGGCGGCGGTCGAGCGTAAGCGTCGGGAGCTGTCGGTGTTGCGCCTGCTGGGGGTTTCCACGGCGGCGCTGTTGCTGTTCGTGGTGTTGCAGGCGCTCTACAGCGCCACGTTTGCCGCCTTGCTGAGTGCCGGCCTGTATGGCCTGGCGCAGTCGGGCCTCAATTATTTATTTGCGCAGATGCCGGGTGAGTACGCCAGTCATCTGCTGGTGCGTCATTACACCTTGGCCCTGCTGGCCGTGCTCGGCGTCAGCGCCGTCGCGGCGGCTTGCGGTGGCTGGCGGGTGGCGCGCATCCAGGCGTGTGAAGGAATTCGCGATGTATAAGTTATTGGGCGCCGCCGTGGCGCTGAGCCTGGCCAGCATGGTCTGGGCAGATGAAGGCACAGACAAGCTGGACAACCCCAAGCCGTTGCCCGACGACGTCAGCCTGCCGCTGCCGTGCGAAGGCCAGATGGTGTTTCGCTATGTCTACATCCTCGCCCAGGGCACCCTGGATGACCGCGAGATCAGCCTCGGTTACCCGTTCAGCGAAGGCGAGGCGGGTTATCAACAGTCGTTCATTTCCGGCTACCGGCGCGACTTCATCAACGGCCAGTTCACCCTCAAGGACCTGCCCACGGACTGGAACAAGACCATCACGCCGTTGATGCCCAAGACCGACGCCAAGACGCCGCTCAAGCCGATGCTGTACTTCATCGGCAAGTACGAGGTCACGGCCCGCCAATACGCCCAGGTCATGGCCCAGGCGCAATCGCTGGCCAGCGGCGAAGCGGCGCCGGCCTGCGAAACCCTGCAAGCCGATTTGCCCCAAGGCGTGGCGGGGCGTTTGCCCAAGGTGAAACTGTCGAAGTTCGAGGCCGAGCGCTTCTCGGCGGTGTACAGCGCCTGGTTGATGAAATACCACAAGGACCTGCTGCCGGTGAGCGGTCGCGGCACCTCTGCCGAAGACGGCGGGTTGGGTTTCGTGCGCTTGCCGACGGAAGTCGAATGGGAATTCGCCGCCCGCGGCGGGCAAGCCGTCAGCCGCCAGGACCTGGAAGGGCGCCTGTTTCCCCGGCGCCTGGAAGGCAGTGAGAGCGACGGGCCGCTGGCCGATTGGGCGGTGTTCAACCAGGTCGCCGGTGGCACCGGCCAGGCAGCGCGGCTGATGCCCATCGGCACCAAGCTGCCGAACCCCATCGGTCTGTTCGACGTGGTGGGCAACGCGGCCGAGATGGTCCAGGAATCCTTCCAGTTGGTGCACGCCGGTCGCCGCCAGGGCGCCTATGGCGGCTTCGTGGTCAAGGGCGGCAACTACCTGGAAGGCGAGGGCACGTTGTTCACCGGGATGCGTCGCGAGTACCCGCTGTTCGCCGCCGACGGTACCGAGCAGAGCAACGAAACCACCGGCTTCCGCGTGGCCGTTGGGGCGTTGTCGGCGCCGCGTTCACGCTACAAGGAGTTGTTCGCCCAATGGCAGAAAGAAGGCCGCCTCGCGTCCCTGACCGACGCCATCGATGACGCCGACGACCCGACCAAACGCCTGGACAGCATCATCGCCGCCAGCGCCGACCCGCGCCTGCAAGCCGAACTGGGCCTGGTCAACGAAGAGCTCAAGCGCAACGTCTCACTCATCGCCCAGCAACGCGAAGAAGCGGCGGGCAACCTGATCCAGTCGTCAGCCCTGGTGGCCGAGACCGTCAACAACTACAACATCCGCCTGACCAATCTGCAGAACAGCCGGCAGGCCGCGCTGGATGCCAAGGATGAGGCCAGCGCGCAACTGTTCGCCACGGCCATCGACAACGGCCGCAGCGCGCTGGATGGCGCGGTGGCGATCTACATCGACAACCTGGCCACCGGCACCCGCTACACCGATGCCGTGATCCAGGCGCAGTTCCAGCGCATCAAGGAAGAGTTGGAACGCAAGCCGGTACTGGGCAAGAGCCTGGTGGCGCGCGCAACGTTATTCGTTCGTCATGTCGGGGATTATCGTCAGCAAAAACGAGCCGACCCGGCGGCGATATTGAAGGAATTGCTCGCATCGAGCGCTCAGCGGTCTTGAGCGTTCGTTGTCAGCGAGCTTGGAAGGGACTCAGGCGGCGATAGCGCCGCGCTGAGCTTGGTCAACACTTAAACGAGAACACAACTATGCTTTTCTCCCGTAAACCATTTGCTTCGGTTTCCAAGCGTCACTTGCTGATGGTCGCTGTCGGCTTCAGCACCGTACTGACCGGCTGCGCCACGTCGCCGACCTCCAAGGTCGCGTCGAGCACCAAGGTCGAGTACTACCCTAACTGCTACGAGCCGGTGCAGCACCTGCGCTCCACCGAAGGCAACATGACCAAGTCGGTCGTCACCGGTGCCGCTGTCGGCGCCGTCGGTGGTGCGCTGCTGGGCGCCCTGACCGCCGACAAGGAAGACCGTGGCCGCAACGCCGCCATCGGTGCCGCGGGCGGTGCATTGGCCGGTGGTGCCGCCGGTTACTACACCGAGCGCCAGAAGCAGATCGCCGACGACAACCAGCGCATCGCCTCCTACGCTGCCGACGTCAACAAAAGCGTCTCTGACATCGACCGCAGCACCGCCTATGCCAAGACCTCGCAGCAGTGCTACCAGAACGCGTTCAGCAAACTGGTTGCCGACCGCAAGGCCAAGACCGTCAACGACACCGAAGGCCGCAAGCGCCTGGCGGAAATCGTCGCCGGCCTGAAAGAGTCGAACGACTTGATCGTCGCGGTCAATGGCAAAGCCTCCGAAGACCTGAACAACTACACCCAGGCCTACGAGAAAGACCTGCAGCAAGTGGGTGTGCAGCGTACTGACGTGGTGACTGTGGCCACTGCTGATACCACGCCGGTCGTGGCGCCGACGACCAAAACCAAAAAAGCCGTGAAACCGGCGAAAAAACCTGTGCTGCCAACCGTGCCGAAAGAAGCGGTCACCACCGAGAAAACCCTGCAGGCCGCCAAGGTCAAGCAGGATGAAAGCAAGCAGGTTGCCAGCGCCGGTACCACCCAGGTCAACAGCATGTGCAAGAACCCGGACTTGGGCGATTGGGCACCGGTTCCTTGCCCGAATGTTTGATTGAGTGAGGGCTGCTGATCGTTGGTCAGCAGCCAAAACCTGTGGGAGCGGGCTTGCTCCCACAGTTGTTTTGTGTTGCCGGTGATATCTGCGACACCTCCAATCCCCTGTGGGAGCGAGCCTGCTCGCGATGCGGTCTGATTGAGTACATATCCATTTCTGCGGTAACGGCTACTGGCGGTTCCGCTCTTACAGCGGGTCACTTTTGGCAAACGCCCGGAATGCCGGCCCAGCCAAAAGTAACCAAAAGGTCTTTGCCCCACCACTCGGCACCTCGCCTAGGCTCGGTGTGCCCTCACTCCGGCATTGCTCCGTGGGCCGCCGCGAAGGGCCATCCATGGCCCAGCGCGGCTACCTCGGCATCCATGCCGAGGTGCCCACTGCGCAATACCTGCGTTCGGCCAGCGTGGTCAACGGGGCCCCAGATCAAAAGCCCGCCGAGGCGGCCTTATAGCCGACCTGGCTCTTTGGCCGTCCCCGATCCAATTGTGGGAGCGGGCTTGCCCGCGAAGGCGGCCTAATAGCCGACCTGGCTCTTTGGCCGTTCCCCCGATCCAATTGTGGGAGCGGGCTTGCCCGCGAAGGCGGCCTTGTAGCCGGCCTATCTCTTGCGGTTGTACCTGATCCAATTGTGGGAGCGAGCTTACTCGCGATGGCGTCGGCTCAGCTTGCATCATTGCACGCGCTACCCCTTGGCATCAGGCGCCGCTATCTCCTTGGCTTCCAGATGATCCAACGCCCGCTCGACCAACAACTGCACCCCATCGGCCATGCGGCTGATTGCCAGGGCGATGCAGCGGCGTGAGTCATCCACATCGTCAGCCAGATCGGCAGCGATGGTGCTGATGGACAGCAGGTCTTCGGAGGCGTTGGCGAGCAGGGTTTCGGTGTCGATGTGGGGAGCGACGATGAAGAGCTGGCTTTTGTCGGTTTCGGGTGGGTCAGAGGGTTTGGGGTTGAGGTAGTAATCGAGGGCGCGGGTGGCGGCGTCTTCAAGCTTTTTTTCTTCTTGCGCTTCGACGCGGGATCTGTGGCCGTTTTGCGGAGGATTTGGTGTTGCTTTGAACATGATGAAACTTCCTGGAAGTGGAGCCGGCACCCTCCGATTGCACGTCGGAAAATGGGTGGCAGCTGTACGTAGGTGTGCAAGACCGGTCCAGGAACCCGGCAGACCCGAAGGTCTCCCACGCGCAGCCGCCATAACAGTCGGCGAGCATAGAAAAATGCTCGGCGAATAGCCATAACGAATGCGTTCCTAGTTCGGACTTGCACGTCCGTATCACCGTTTTCTGCGATGACGAACAAAGGTTAGCGGTGCCCTAGAACCCTGCCTAGTTCACGAACAGCCCGGCGTGTTGAAGGAAATGTCCGAGGGTTGGGCAGGGGAAAGGGATCAAAAGATCGCAGCCTTCGGCAACTCCTACAGAAACCGATGTAGGAGCTGCCGAAGGCTGCGATCTTTTGATTTTGAGTTTTGTGACTTGGCAGTCATCTTTCGCGAAAACCAGCTTATCTTCCGACAAAGCGATCCGATGATGGCGTTGCGCCGAAGAATCGCTAAACTGCCAGCCATTCATCTTTCTTCACGAGGCTGTGCCCATGAAATTTCGTTTTCTGCTGTGGATGCTGGGGTTGTTGATGGGCAAGGCCAGCCGGACCAATCCGGCGTTCCAGCAGCAGTTGGGCGACAAGGAGCTGGTGTTCCAGCTGCAAACCCTGGACGGCAAGGTCGCCCGGCATTTCACCGTGAAGAACCAGCGCATCACCAGCCAGTCCGGCACTTACCCGACGCCGGCGTTCGCCATCGCCTTCAAGGACGCCGCCTATGGCTTCGCCACGATGCAGGCCAGGAACAAGCAGTTGGCGTTCATGACGGGGATTCAGGACAAGTCGATCCAGATCAAGGGCAACCCGGCGCTGGTGATCTGGTTCCAGGGGCTGACCAAGTACTTGAAGCCGAAGAAGGCCAAGAAAACCTAGCCGAGAACTCGTGGCGAGGGAGCTTGCTCCGCTGGGCCGCAATCCTCCAGGCGGATTGCTTGCTCCCACGCTCCGCGTGGGAATGCCGCCAGGGACGCTCCGCGTTCCGCTTCTGGAGGTGACGCAGAGCGTCACGGGATGCATTCCCACGCGGAGCGTGGGAACGATCAACGCGATCCGCCTGGAAATTGTGTTGGCCAATTTGGGGCTGCTGCGCAGCCTAGCGGAAGCAAGCTCCCTCGAGGGTTTAACCGTGGCTGAACTGCGAAGCCAGTTCGCGCAGTAGCGCTTCGGCTTCAAGCACTTTACTGACCACGTCATTGACCTTGTCCCGAGACAGCCCTATGCGCTCGAGCAGAGCATCGGGAATCTCCTCGTCCGGACCAGAGCCGATCCCTCGCGAGCGCAGCAGGCGTACGGCCAGGCACACCAGGTTCGGGTAGGCGGCGTATTCGCCGTCGTAGTGCGGGTCGTGCTGGAAACGCAGGGCGGTGGCCAGTTCGTCGGGCATGTCCCAGTAGCGCATCAGCCATGAGCCGATCTGTTCGCGACTGATGCCCAGCAGGTGCTGTTCCACGTAGCTGTGGCACAGGTGCGGGTTGACCTCCAGGTGTCGGCAGATCAGCGAGAAGTGCGGCGGGAACACGTGGGCCAGCAGCAGGTAGCCGAAGTTGTGCAGCAGGCCGGACAGGTAGGTCAGGCCACCCTCGGGCCGCTGGGCGCGCGGCATGGCGCGAGTCAGGCCTTCGATGACGGCGGCGGTGTAGATCGACTGGTGCCAGTATGGCGTGGTGTGTTGCGGGTGGTCCTTGGGCAGGCTCAGGGTCTTGCCCAGGGCCAGGCCCAGTGCCAGGTTGATCACCAGGTCGAAGCCCAGTACCCGGACGATGGCGTCTTCCACCGAACGAATCTTGCCCGGCGACGCGTAGTAGGGCGAGGCGGCCCAGCTCACCACTTGCGCGGCCAGGGCCGGGTCGGTTTCCACCACGCCGGTGATGTCGTCGATGGTGGCGTCGGGGTCGACCCGCAGCTTGATGATTTTTTGCGCGGTTTCAGCCAGCGGCGGAATCTCGATGGTTTCTTCCAGCCGTTGCTGGATACGCCGGGCGGTGAACGCCTGCACAGCCTGGGTGATTTCCGCGCGGTCGTCGTGGGGGCGGTCCAGGTTGGGGGTGATGTTGCTCACGGCTTCGCCGAACGTCGCGGCGCTGGCCTTGGTGAGCATGGTCTTGAAGGCTTCGCTGGTCACTTCCAGCAGCAGCCCCGGCTCGCCGGAGTTGATCAGCAGCTTCGGTTCGCGCAGCAGGCTTTCTTCGTACAGGCACGGTGAGCTGGTCAGTGCCGGCAGCCCGGGCAGCAGGCTCAGGCTGTGTTTGCCGAGCATGCGCTCCAGGCGCTCGGTCGGCACCGCCGTAAGCTTGCGGCCGGTGAGTTCGGCCAGGCGGTTGAGGTCCAGCAGCTGGCTTTGCGGAAACAGCACCATGAGCGCGCCCACGGCATCGGTGCAGCAACACCGCCTGCACTTTGCGGGCGGGGTTCAGGCCGGGTCGTTCGAGTACTTCGTCATAGCCGATGCCCAATTTCTCGAGCAACAGCCGAATAACAGACGGAGCGTGCGGGGCTTCGGGGACGAGGGCAGCTTCTGTCATGGTCTGTATCCGTTTTCCTACAAGTTGGTCAGTATAACCAGCTTGTCCTGCACGCGGGTCTGGAAAACTGAGCGCGTGCTCACACTTGGCCGTATTGCTGCCCATGACGCAGCCAGCGATCCAGCAGCGGGCTGACGTGGTCGGGCCAGCGTTCCAGCAGGGCCTGGGCGGCGTCGCGTACGGCGGGGAGCAGATCGGCGTCGCGCATCAGGTCGGCTACCTTGAATTGAAGCAGACCTGTCTGGCGTGTGCCGAGCATTTCACCGGGGCCGCGCAATTCAAGGTCTTTTTCGGCGATGACGAAACCGTCGTTGGTTTCGCGCATGATCCCCAGCCGCTGGCGGCCGATCTGCGACAGCGGCGGGTGATAGAGCAAGACGCAATGGCTGGCGGCGCTGCCCCGGCCCACCCGGCCGCGCAGCTGGTGCAACTGCGCCAGGCCCAGGCGCTCGGGGTTTTCGATGATCATCAGGCTGGCATTGGGCACGTCGACGCCCACCTCGATCACGGTGGTGGCGACCAGCAATTGCAGGGCGCCGGCCTTGAATTCAGCCATCACCGCGGCTTTCTCGGCGGGCTTCATGCGGCCGTGGATCAACCCGACCTTCAACTCGCCGAGGGCGGCGGTGAGGTCCTCGAAGGTGGTTTCGGCCGCCTGGCAGGTCAGTTCTTCCGACTCTTCGATCAACGTGCACACCCAATAGGCCTGCCGCCCCTCGGCACAGGCGCTGCGCACGCGTTCGATCACTTCCACCCGTCGGGTATCGGTGACCAACACGGTATTGACCGGCGTGCGGCCGGGAGGCAGTTCGTCGAGGATCGAGGTGTCGAGGTCGGCGTAGGCGCTCATCGCCAGGGTCCGCGGGATCGGCGTGGCGGTCATGATCAATTGATGAGGGCACATCCGCCCACCGACGCCTTTCTGCCGCAGGGCCAGGCGCTGTTGCACGCCGAAGCGGTGCTGTTCGTCGATGATCACCAGGGCCAGGTTTTTGAACTGCACTTCGTCCTGGAACAGCGCATGGGTGCCGACCACCATCGGTGCGCCCTCGGCGATCTGCGCCAGGGCGGCGGCGCGGTTCTTGCCCTTGAGCTTGCCGGCCAGCCAGGCGACTTCGATGCCCAGCGGTTCGAGCCAGCGCTGGAAGGTGATGAAGTGTTGTTCGGCGAGGATCTCGGTGGGCGCCATCAGCGCCACCTGATAACCCGCCTCCAAGGCCTGCAGCGCGGCGAGGGCGGCGACCACGGTCTTGCCGGCGCCGACGTCGCCCTGGATCAGCCGCAGCATTGGCTCGGGCTGGCTCAGGTCGTAGGCGATTTCGTTGCCGACTCGTTGCTGGGCGCCTGTGGGGGTGAAGCCAAGGTTGGCCAGGTAACGGGCCGGCAGGTCCCTGGCCTTGGGCATGGCCGGGGCACGCAGGGAGCGCAGGCTCTCGCGCAGGCGTTGCTGGGACAGTTGATGGGTCAGCAGCTCTTCGAACGCCAGGCGATGCTGGGCCCAGTGATGGCCGAGGGCGAGTTCGTCCACGTCGGCGTCGGCGGGTGGATGATGCAGGTAGCGGATCGCGTCGGCCAGCGGCGCCAAGTGGTAATCCCGGGCCAGTTCCGTGGGCAGCCAGTCGGGCAGGCTGCTGGGGCCGAGCAAGGTCAGGGTTTGCTGGCAGAGTTGGCGCAGGCGTTGCTGGGTCAGGCCTTCGGTGAGCGGATAGACCGGTGTCAGGGTTTCATCGACGGGCGGCGGTTCGTCGCCGGTAATGCTGCGGTATTCCGGGTGGTAAATTTCCAGCCCCGACGCGCCGGGCCGCGCCTCACCGTAACAGCGCACCCGGGTGCCACGCTTGAGGCCTTCCTTTTGCGCATTGCTGAAGTGATAGAAGCGCAGGCTGAGCCCGCCGGTGCCGTCCTGCAGGCGCACCACCAGGCTGCGGCGGCGGCCCATGACCACGTCGGCGCCGCTGACGGTGCCTTCGATCACCGCGTCCTGGCCGGGCCGCAGATGGCCGATCGGTACGACGCGGGTGCGGTCCTGGTAGCGCAACGGCAGGTGGAACAGCAGGTCCTGGAGGGTTTCCAGGCCGACCTTGGCCAATTTCTCGGCCATGGCTTCACCGACACCCTTGAGTGTCGTGACCGGCACCTTCGACAGCTCAGTCATGACAGCGGCTTACTTGCCAGCGGGCGGCTTGGCCACGGAGCACAGGCGGATCGAGTCGGCGAGGATTTCGATGGCCTTGGGCCGCGGGAAACTGGCGCGCCAGGCGATGGCGACGGTGCGGAACGGCACGGGCGGCGTCAGCGGGCGGACTTCGATCACGCCGGGGGAGTAATGGTGGCTGTCCACCGCCGACAGCGGCAGGATCGAGATGCCCAGGCCGGATGCGACCATGTGGCGAATGGTTTCCAGGGAACTGGATTCCACCGTGGTGTGCTTGGCCCCTTCGCTGCCCTTGGTCAGGGTCGGGCAGGCTTCGAGCACCTGGTCGCGGAAGCAATGGCCTTCGCCGAGCAGCAGCAGGCTCTTGTCGTTGAGCAGGGCCGCGTCGATGGTTTTTTTCTGGGTCCAGGGGTGCTCTGCCGGCATCAGGACGTAGAAGGGCTCGTCGTAGAGCGGCAGGGTCAGGACATCGGCTTCGTTGAACGGCAGGGCGATGATGATCGCGTCCAGCTCGCCGTTGCGCAGCTTGTCGCGCAGCACGTGGGTGAAGTTTTCTTCGATGTACAACGGCATCTGCGGGGCGACCCGGTGCAGTTGTGGAATCAGGTGCGGGAACAGGTATGGACCGACGGTGTAGATCGCGCCGACTTTCAGCGGGGCGGTCAGTTGGTTCTTGCCGGCCTGGGCCAATTCGCGAATGCCTTGGGCCTGCTCCAGGACTTTTTGTGCCTGGGCGACGATGCCTTCACCCACCGGGGTCAGGCGCACGGCGCTTTTGCTGCGCTCGAAAATCAGCACACCGAGTTCGTCTTCAAGTTTTTTCACGCCCACCGACAGCGTCGGCTGGCTGACGTGACAGCGCTCGGCCGCATGGCCGAAATGCTGCTCTTGGGCGAGGGTCACGATGTAGCGTAATTCTGTGAGGGTCATGGCGAGCGTCCGTGAAGTTGCGAGCCAAGCATACCGGCTGCAATCGATAGACGCACGTTATCAGACTGGGGGCGCGGTGTGACACTGTCGAATGTCTGTGTGGCGAGGGGATTTATCCCCGTTGGGCTGCGCAGCAGCCCCAAAAACACGACTGTCGTCGGGAAGTCAGGAAGATGAGGTCATCTATTTTTAGGGGCGCTGCGCGCCCCAGCGGGGATAAATCCCCTCGCCACAGATAAAGCCCCCACCCGGATAAACCCCCACAAAAATAAAAAGCCCCTGTTACAGGGGCTTGCACATTTGCGATCAGCGTCGGCGCTTGTCGATGGAGTACACAAACGGTGCCGTCAGTTCGATGGTGCCGTTGGTCAGCAACTCCGCCGGTGGCTTGGGCAACGGTTGGGCGCGGCGGATCATTTCCAGGGTGGCCCGGTCCAGCAATTCGGTGCCGGAACTGCCCACCAACTCGAATGACAACACGTTGCCGTCGGCATCCACCACGAAACGCAAGCGGTTGGTGCCTTCCTTGTTCATTTGCTGGGCCCTGGGCGGGTACTTCTTGTACTTGCCCAAGTGCGCCAGCAATGTGCCCTGCCAATTGGCCTTGGCGGCCATTTGCGCCGGTGACGGGCCGGGCGCCGGTTGCGCGGACTTCTCGGTCGGTGCCTGGGTCGGCTGAGTGTCGCTCGGTTTCGGCTCCGACGGCTGTTCCTTCGGTGGCTCCGGCTTTTTCTCGACCACGGGCTTGGGTTTGGGCGGTTGAGGCTTGGGCTTGGGCTTGACCGGCTTGGGCACGGCGATTTCCGGCTTCGGCGCTTCGGCAAGCTTGGGCAGCGGCAGCTCTTCGACCGGCTCGGGCGGTTGCGGCGGTGTGACGACTTTTGGCGGTGCCGGCGGTGGCGGGGCTGGCACTGGCGCCAGTTCGACCATCATCGCCTGGGGAGGCAATTCGATGGGCGCGCGCGAGGTCCAGTTCAGCGCCAGGGCGATGGCGAGCGCATGCACGCCCAATACCACCACCAGGCTACCGCTGTAACGCGTCAGCTTTTGGCGCGTCGTGATCATTTCTTGGGCGCCGTCTCGAGTCCGACCAGGCCGACCTTCAGGTAGCCGGCGCTTCGCAGGGTGTCCATCACGCTCATCAGGTCGCCGTAGTCCACGCCTTTGTCGGCCTGGAAAAAGATCGTCGTGTCTTTCTTGCCCTGGGTCTTGGCGTCGAGGGTCGCGCCGAGGGTGTCGGCCTTGACCTCGTCTTCACCCAGGAACAGGCGCTGGTCGGCCTTGACGCTGAGGAATACCGGTTTTTCCGGCCGCGGCGAAGGCTTGGCCGTCGACGCCGGCAGGTCGACCTTGATGTCCACGGTGGCCAGCGGGGCGGCCACCATGAAGATGATCAACAGCACCAGCATCACGTCGATGAACGGCGTGACGTTGATTTCGTGGTTCTCGGCCAGATCGTCGTCTGCGCCTTCTTTCAAATGCAGGCCCATGGCCGATTACCCCACTTTCACCATGTGCGGTTGCGAGTTGCGCTCGGACGGCAGGTGGTCGAGGTCACGGCTGACCAGCAGCAGGACTTGCGCCGAAGCGTCGGAGACCTGGGCCTTGTAGCCGGCAATGGAGCGGGCGAAGACGTTGTAGATCACCACGGCTGGAATGGCCGCGACCAGGCCCAGTGCCGTTGCCAGCAGGGCTTCGGCGATGCCCGGAGCGACGACGGCGAGGTTGGTGGTCTGGGTCTTGGCGATGCCGATGAAGCTGTTCATGATGCCCCACACGGTGCCGAACAGGCCGACGAAGGGGGCGGTGGAACCGATGGTGGCGAGCACGCCGGTGCCGCTGCTCATGTTGCGACCGCAGGCGGCGACCAGACGCTCCAGGCGGAAACTCACGCGCTCCTTGATGCCTTCTTTCTCGCGGCTGTTGGCCGACAGGCGCATCTCTTCGAGCGCGTCATGCACCAGCAGGTTGGCGAGGGTGCCTTCCTTCGCGGCGGTGGCGCTGGCTTCCTTGAGGGTGGCGGCTTTTTTCAGGGCGGCGATTTCACCGCGCAAGCGACGCTTGGCACCCAATAGCTCGAAGCCTTTGGCAATCCAGATGGTCCAGGTGATGATCGAGGCGATGGCCAGGCCGATCATCACGATTTTCACGATGATGTCGGCGTTCTTGTACATGCCCCAAGGCGACAGGTCGTGGGCCATGCCCAGGGTATTGTCGGCTTCGAGCATTTCAGGTGCCTGGGCCTCGACGGCTTGGGCCGGATCGGTGGCGACCGGCGTCGCAGCGGGAGCGGCCGGGTCTGCCGGTGCCTGGACGGCGGCCGGGGTGGTGGCTGGGGACGTGGCGGGCGTCTGCGCATCAGCGAGCGCGGCGACAGGTGCCAGCAGCAGGCTGAACAGCAGGGCGGCTACCGTGCTCCAGGCACGAGGTCGGTTGGTTGGCGAAGCGAGGGATAGAGAGCGTTTCATGCTGGCCGGACCTGAGAAAAAAAGAAGGTTGATGTTCTTCCAGGCCTCGTGGGCCGAGAACAAAACTGGCAGGCATTATTGCAAGTAATTCTTGTTAACAAAAGTAATACAGTTACTTTTTTTGTCCGATGGCTAGCCGCTCGTCCATCTCGGAGGCTAGTCTGCGGCTTTGCCAGAGGAGTTCTTGATGTCCGCGCCTTCTGTTTTGATCGCCGGCTGCGGTGATATCGGCGGCCGCCTGGCCCGCCAGTTATTGGCCGCACAGTGGCAGGTCCATGGCTTGCGGCGTACGGTTTCGAGCCTGCCGGCCGGCGTCATAGGGGTGGCGGGGGATTTGTTCAGCGAGCAATGTCCTGCCGATTGGCCCACCGGGTCGCTGGATTACCTGGTGTACAGCGCTGCGGCCACCGACCATGACGAAGCGGGCTATCGAACGGCTTATGTCGAAGGGTTGCAGCATGTGTTGGGCTGGTTGCAGCAGCACGGGCAACGGCCCAAGCGCCTGCTGTTTGTGTCCAGCAGCAGTGTGTATGGGCAGCAAGCAGGGGAATGGGTCGATGAAACCTCGCCCACCGTGGCCGGTGGCTATTCCGGCCGGCTGATGCTCGAAGCCGAACAAGTGGCCCTGGACAGTGGCATCCCCGCCAGCCGCGTGCGCCTGACCGGCATCTACGGCCCGGGTCGCGAATGGCTGCTGAGCCAGGTGCGCCAGGGCTACAGCGTGGTGGAGAATCCGCCCCTGTATGCCAACCGCATTCACGCCGATGACGCGGCTGGCTTGCTGGCGTTTCTGTTGGAAGCCGATCGCCAGGGCAAGGCGCTGGAAGACTGCTACATCGGTGTCGACGACACTCCCGCCGCGCTGGCCGACGTGGTGGGCTGGCTGCGCGACTACCTGGGTGTCACCCAATGGGCCGAAAACGCCAGCGTCCGCCGCGCCGGTAGCAAACGCTGCAGCAACGCCCGGGCCAAGGCCCTGGGCTGGTCGCCGCGTTATCCGAGTTTTCGCGAGGGGTATGCGGCGATTCTGGAAGGGCGCTGCTGACTTCCAATCGCCTCAAAACACCTGTGGGAGCGAGCTTGCTCGCGATGAGGCCCTAACAGTCAACATCAAGGTTGGCTGTTACACCGCTATCGCGAGCAAGCTCGCTCCCACAGGGTGTTGTGCTATTGCTTTTCCAGCAGCCACTGCCGAGCACCCGGCGTGAACGATGGCATTTCATCGGCCAGCGCCGCATTCACGGTCTGGAAAATTTCCAGCGTCTTGCCATTGCGGGCAAAGATCCAGGTGTTGCCCTGGCCGTTCTGTTGCAGCCAGATATTGTCGTTGCCGCCGCTCATGGAGGCGCAATCGCCGGCCAGGCACAGGGCGTAACGGTCGGCGCCCGGCAGACCGCTGACCTGGCCGTCGGGCTGGAATTGCACAGTGTTGCCCTGGCCGGGGCCGCTGGCGATGTTCCAGGTGCCGCCCAGGTAGGCGGCATACAGCGCGCGTTCGAAACTGGCGCCGATGGGGGCGCCTTCCGGTACCTGGACTTGCGCGCGGTCGAACACCTGCTGCGGCTCGTTCTCGGTGGCGGCCTGGCTCAATTGTTTGCCGTCGCGCTTGAGTTCGCTGGCGGAGCTGCCGTAGAAATCGACTTTCCACGTGCCGTCTTCTTCGCCCAGCAGCTTGCCTTCGACGTTTTCAAAACCATTGGTGTAGCGCGCCTGGCCGGCCCGGGTATTGATGTCCCATTCCAGGTTCGGGCCATAGCCTTGCAGCGCTTCGCGCAGCGGGCCGCCCTTGGCGGCAGCGTCGATGGCCGCCTGGTTGATCCAGGTGCCGCTGATGTCACGGTCGGCAGGGTTGCTGGCGCAACCGCCTAGAAAAAGGGCGAACAGCGAGAAAGCAAGCGCTTTGCGCATGGTGGAATCCTTTCAAGACGAAAACGGCGCAGCGGGGGAGGCTGCGCCGACCTTATTACTCGATGACCAGGATGGCATCCATCTCAACCTGCGCGCCCTTTGGCAGGGCCGCCACGCCAATGGCGGCGCGGGCAGGGTAAGGCTGGTCGAAGTACTTGCCCATGATCTCGTTGACCTTGGCGAAGTGGCTCAGGTCGGTGAGGAAGATGTTCAGCTTGACGATGTCCTTGAAGGAACCACCGGCGGCCTCGGCCACGGCCTTGAGGTTTTCGAACACCTGCACGGTCTGGGCTTCGAAGCCCTCCACCAGCTCCATGGTCTTCGGGTCCAGCGGGATCTGGCCCGACATGTACACGGTGTTACCGGCCTTGATCGCCTGGGAATAGGTGCCGATGGCGGCTGGGGCCTTGTCGCTGGTGATAACGGTCTTGGTCATGAGGACTCCTTGTTATGGGTGGGCTACGCGCGCATCCGGGTGATGCGGATGACGCCGGTCAGGGCACGCAGTTTCTTGATCACGCGGGCCAGGTGCACACGGTCGTGCACGCTGACCACCAATTGGACGACGCTGATGCGGCCATCGCGCTCGTCCATGCTGATTTTTTCGATATTGCCGTCGGCGGCGTTGACGCTGCTGGCCAGCAGCGCGATCAGGCCGCGCTGGTGCTCCAGCTCGACCCGCAGCTCGACGTTGAATTCGCCGGTGACATCCTTGGCCCAGGAGAGCTGGATGCATTTTTCCGGGTTGTGGCGGATTTCGCTGATGTTGCGGCAGTTGTCCAGGTGCACCACCATCCCCTTGCCGGCGGACAGGTGGCCGACAATCGGGTCGCCCGGGATCGGCGTGCAGCACTTGGCATAGCTGAGCACCAGGCCTTCGGTGCCGCGAATCGCCAGCGGACCTTCGGGGCTTGGCAGTTGTTCGCCTTCGCCGAGCAGGCGGCGGGCGACGACATAGGCCATGCGATTGCCCAGGCCAATGTCTTCGAGCAGGTCTTCGATCAATTCGAGGCGGTATTCGTGGAGCATCACCTGCACACGCTCGCCCGGGATCTTGTCCAGGGAGCTGTCGAAACCGTTCAGGACCTTATTCAGCAGGCGTTCGCCGAGGCTGATGGATTCGGAGCGGCGTTGCAGTTTCAGTGCATGCCGGATGTGCGTACGGGCCTTGCCAGTGACCACGAAATTGAGCCATGCCGGGTTGGGCCGTGCGCCGGGGGCACTGACGATTTCCACCGTGGAGCCGCTTTGCAGCGGCTCGGACAGCGGTGCCAGGCGCCGGTTGATGCGACAAGCGATGCAACTGTTGCCGACGTCGGTGTGCACCGCATAGGCAAAGTCCACGGCCGTGGAGCCTTTGGGCAGCTCCATGATCCGGCCTTTGGGGGTGAAGACATAGACCTCGTCCGGGAACAGGTCGATCTTCACGCTCTCGATGAATTCCAGGGAATTGCCAGCGCGCTGCTGCATTTCCAGCACACCCTTGACCCACTGCCGGGCGCGGGCGTGGGTGCTCTTGGGTTGTTCGTCACCGCTGGATTTGTAGAGCCAGTGGGCGGCGATGCCGTTGTTGGCCATCTCTTCCATTTCGCGGGTGCGGATCTGGATTTCGATCGGGACGCCGTGCATGCCGAACAACGTGGTGTGCAGCGACTGGTAGCCGTTGGCCTTGGGGATCGCAATGTAATCCTTGAAGCGCCCCGGCAACGGTTTGTACAAATTATGTACAGCGCCCAGCACGCGATAGCAGGTGTCGACCTTGTCGACGATGATCCGGAACGCGTAGACGTCCATGATCTCGTTGAAGGCCCGCCGCTTGCCGCGCATTTTCTTGTAGATGCCGTAGAGGTGTTTCTGACGCCCGCTGACTTCGCCTTCGATGCCGTCGATGGCCAGGCAGTGGCTCAGGGACTCTTCGATCTTGTTGACGATTTCCTTGCGGTTGCCCCGGGCGCGCTTGACGGCCTGGTTGATCCGCGCCGAACGCATCGGGTGCATGGCCTTGAAGCCGAGGTCTTCGAACTCGATGCGGATCGCGTGCATGCCCAGGCGATTGGCGATGGGGGCGTAGATTTCCAGGGTTTCCTTGGCGATGCGCCGGCGTTTTTCGCCGGACAGCACTTCCAGGGTGCGCATGTTGTGCAGGCGGTCGGCGAGCTTGACCAGGATCACGCGAATGTCGCGGGCCATGGCCATGGCCATTTTCTGGAAGTTCTCGGCCTGGGCCTCGGCCTTGGTCTCGAAGTTCATCTGGGTCAGCTTGCTGACCCCGTCGACCAGTTCGGCCACGGTTTCGCCGAACTGCGCTTGCAGCGCTTCCTTGGCAATGCCGGTGTCTTCGATCACGTCATGCAGCATCGCCGCCATCAGGCTCTGATGGTCCATGTGCATGTCGGCAAGAATGTTCGCCACGGCAAGCGGGTGCGTGACGTACGCCTCGCCGCTGCGGCGGCGTTGGCCGTCGTGGGCTTGTTCGGCGTAGAAATAGGCTCGGCGGACCAGGTTGACCTGGTCCGTGCCGAGGTAGGCCGATAAGCGATCGGCGAGGGCGTCTATGCTCGGCATGATGATGACTCCTGCCGTTCGCTGTGACCCCGCGCCGTGCTACGTCGACCAGGCATAGGCTTAGACCGCCTCGTTGGACTCGTCCTCGAACGCTGCGAACAGCGGTTCGTCTTCGACGATTTCAGCGTTGGCGATGAACTCGTAGCTCATCAGGCCCTCGGCGATTTCACGCAGCGCTACCACGGTAGGCTTGTCGTTTTCCCACTGGACCAATGGCTCTTTGCCGCCGGTGGCCAGTTGACGGGCACGCTTGGTAGAGAGCATGACCAGCTCAAAGCGGTTTTCCACGTGTTCTAGGCAGTCTTCAACGGTTACGCGGGCCATGGTATTCCTCGGAGCGAATGCAATATGCGCGCTGCCCGGTTGGGCGAGCGGACTCGACAGTTTAAAAAAACACCAGCGTTTAGGGAAGCGCTGATTTTTTAACCAAACCCCTTGGCGCGCTGCGAGTACCAATGTAAAGCCGTCGCAGCGGTTTTGGGAAGGGCGGTTCAGCCCAGCAGTTCGGCCAATAATTTACCGAAACGTTGCTGCTGGCGTTTCTGCTGCAGCTGGCTGGCGCGGAAAATTGCCTTGAGATCGTCCAGCGCGTGGGCGAAATCGTCGTTGATGATCAGGTAATCGTAGTCGACGTAGTGGCTCATTTCGCTGACCGCTTCACGCATCCGGCCTTCGATGATTTCGTCGCTGTCCTGGCCGCGGTTGGTCAGGCGCTGGCGCAACGCCTGCTGGCTCGGCGGCAGGATGAAGATCGAACGGGCCTGGGGCATCAGCTTGCGTACCTGCTCGGCGCCTTGCCAGTCGATTTCCAGGATCAGGTCATGGCCTTCGTCGAGGGTCTGCTGCAAATAGCTTTGCGAGGTGCCGTAGAGGTTGCCGAAGACTTCGGCGCGCTCCAGGAAGTCGCCGTGTTCGGCCATCTTCACGAATTCTTCGCGGTCGACGAAGTGATAGTTCACGCCGTTCACTTCGCCCGGGCGCATGGCACGGGTGGTGTGCGAGACCGAGACGCGGATCTGCGGCTGGGCGTCGATCAAGGCCTTGACCAGGCTGGTCTTGCCGGCGCCCGAGGGCGCGGAAATGATGTAGAGAGTGCCGGTGCTGTGGGTCATGTCGGGTTAGCCTTACTCAATGTTCTGCACTTGTTCGCGCATTTGTTCGATCAACACCTTGAGGTTGACCGCCGCCTGGGTGCTGCGCGGGTCGAAGGCTTTGGAGCCCAGTGTATTGGCTTCGCGGTTGAGCTCCTGCATCAGGAAGTCCAGGCGGCGACCGGCCGCACCGCCGGACTTGAGTACCCGGCGAACTTCGATGATGTGGGTGCTCAGGCGATCCAGTTCTTCGGCCACGTCGCTCTTTTGCGCGAGCATGACCATTTCCTGTTCCAGTCGTTGCGGGTCCAGCTCGGCCTTCATGTCGGCGAAGCGGTCGAGGACTTTCTGGCGCTGGGTGGCGAGCATCTGCGGGACCAGCTCGCGCAGGGTGCCGACGTCTTCTTCAATGGAGGCCAGGCGCTCGTTGATCAGCCGGGCCAGCTCCGCGCCTTCACGCTCGCGACCAGCCTTGAGTTCTTGCAAGCCTTGGTTGAACAGCGCCAGCGCCTCGGCGTTCAGCGCTTGCGGGTCGCTCGCGTCACCCACCAGCACGCCGGGCCAGGCCAGGACTTCCAGCGGGTTCAGGGCGGCGGGGTTCTTGATCAGGCTGGCGACGGTTTCGGCGGCGGCGACCAATTGCGCGGCGCGCTCGCGGTCCACTTGCAGGGTCTTGCCGGTGTTTTCTTCGGTGAAACGCAGGGTGCATTCCAGCTTGCCCCGGGACAGGCCCTGGCGCAGCGCTTCGCGCACACCGCCTTCCAGGTCGCGGAAGGATTCGGGCAAGCGCAGGTGCGGCTCCAGGTAACGGCTGTTGACCGAGCGCAGTTCCCAGCTCAGCGTGCCTTGGGCCCCGGCTTTTTCGACGCGGGCGAAGGCGGTCATGCTGTGCACCATGGGGGTTCCTCGCAATGCAGGCCGCCCGACGGTGGTCGTGGGCCTGGGATCTGTAGATAAAAGCCCGAGGGCAGCAAAGGCGCAGGATTGTAGCGCAGTGGGGCGCAAGCGCCCAAACAGCTCCGGTAACAAAGCGCCGCAGCCCGTCGGCCGGGGCTTCGAGGGCGCTCACCCGCGCCGGCTTTTAGCGCTGTGCGACGTTTTAACTGCCCTCTGACGGTTCACGGCTCTATAATGCCAGGCAGTTTTCCGTCCTCTGTACAGGTGTTCCCTATGAAACGTCCAAGTGGTCGCGCTGCCGATCAGCTTCGCTCGATCCGCATTACCCGCAACTACACCAAACACGCCGAGGGATCTGTACTGGTCGAGTTCGGTGATACCAAGGTCATCTGCACCGTCAGCGTCGAAAACGGTGTGCCACGGTTCCTCAAGGGCCAGGGCCAGGGCTGGCTGACCGCCGAATACGGCATGCTGCCGCGCGCCACCGGTGAGCGGAACCAGCGTGAGGCCAGCCGTGGCAAGCAGGGCGGTCGTACCCTGGAAATCCAACGGCTGATTGGCCGTTCGCTGCGCGCTGCGCTGGACATGTCCAAGCTGGGCGACGTGACGCTGTATGTCGATTGCGACGTGATCCAGGCCGATGGCGGCACCCGTACGGCCTCCATCACCGGGGCCATGGTTGCGCTGGTCGATGCCTTGAAAGTGATCAAGAAGCGCGGCGGTCTCAAGGGCGGCGACCCGCTCAAGCAAATGATCGCCGCTGTGTCCGTGGGCATGTACCAAGGCGAGCCGGTGCTGGACCTGGATTACCTCGAAGACTCCGCCGCCGAGACCGACCTGAACGTGGTCATGACCAGCGCCGGCGGTTTCATCGAAGTCCAGGGTACCGCCGAAGGTGCGCCGTTCCAGCCGGAAGACTTGAACGCTATGCTGGAGTTGGCGAAGAAAGGCATGAACGAGATCTTCGAATTGCAAAAGGCCGCGTTGGCCGACTGATCGATTCCCGCTTCAAGACAACAAGGAGAGCGTCATGAGTGATGAGCAAATCCTGCTGCCCCAGCCGAGCAAAGAGGCGCGTCAATGGGCAATGTTTTGTCACCTGTCCGCCTTGCTGGGGATCTGGATTCCGTTTGGCACGCTGATCGGGCCGTTGGTACTGTGGCAGCTCAAGCGTGAATCCGACCCGTTCATCGATGCCCAGGGCAAGGAAGCGTTGAATTTCCAGATCACCGTGGCGATTGCTTCGGCCATCTGTCTGCTGCTGATGATCGTGGTGATTGGCTTCTTCCTGTTCGGCCTGGTGGCCATCGGTGCGCTGGTGCTGACCATCATTGCTGGCGTGAAGGCCAATGAAGGGCAGCCGTATCGGTATCCGTTCACCTGGCGGTTGGTCAAATAACGATCAATGCTGTGATTCAAAAAGAATGCCCCGATCTATCGGGGCATTCTTTTTTAAATAAAGATGTTTCTCTCCCTGTAGGGCATCCAATTGCCTGGCGCGTTATCGTGCGCATACATGTACCGCTCTTAAATTTTTAGTCACAACTCATGACGTTTCAAGGTGGTCTATGTCCTTGGCAATAACACGCGTCGATTGATAGAGTTGCCCCAAGTTATATTCCTTTAGAAATATTTCGATATATTCAGACCATTGAAGGTCCTTGAATTCAAAGCCAATCAGTGTTGAGGCAATCAACCTGTTCAAGCGGCGTGCCCAGGTAAAAAGTTCGCCCTGAATAGATATATTCAAAGAATAAACACTTATGTTTCAGCTCGATTTCTACGGAACCCTTGTCGCCGCCTCTTTAGTGCTTTTGCTGGGGCGCGGTCTTGTTACACGTGTCGGTTTTCTACGCGCCTACAATATTCCCGAACCCGTGGCGGGAGGGTTGGTAGTTGCCCTGATTCTCCTGGCCCTACGGGGGCTTGAAGTTGAAGTCCGTTTCGATACTTCATTGCAAACACCCTTGATGCTGGCGTTTTTTGCCACGATTGGCCTGAGTGCGGATTTCGCCAGCCTGAAGAAAGGCGGGCGCGTGGTGGGGATTTTCCTGTTGGCGGTCACCGGTCTGCTGGTGGTCCAGAATGCCATGGGCATCGGACTCGCAAGGGCACTGGGGCTCGATCCGTTGATGGGATTGCTGACCGGTTCGATCACCTTGGCAGGCGGTCATGGCACCGGCGCGGCGTGGGGAACGGTGTTCAGCGAGAAGTTCGGTCTGGCTTCCGCCTCCGAGCTTGCGATGGCTTCTGCGACGTTTGGCTTGGTGTTGGGTGGCTTGATCGGTGGGCCGGTTGCGCGCCTGCTTATCAAACGTGTGCAATCGCCCGGCAGCCTCGAGCCAGAAAAGCCCCGCGTGCCCAAGGGCTTCGAACAGCCAAACAAGGAGCGCTCGATTACGCCATTTTCGTTTATCGAGACGCTCGCCCTGATCGCGGTCAGCCTGTTGGCCGGCACGCTCCTGAATGGACAGCTCCACGACACCGCATTCGAGTTGCCGACGTTCGTTTGTGTCCTTTTTGTGGGCGTGATCCTGCGCAACGGGCTTTCGGCACTTGGCCTGTATCAAGTATTCGAGCGAGAAGTGTCCGTGCTCGGCAATGTCAGCTTGTCACTGTTCCTGGCGATCGCCTTGATGTCACTCAAGTTGTGGGACCTGGCGTCATTGGCCTTGCCGATCTTCATCATTCTGGCGGCCCAGACATTGGTCATGGCCCTGTTTGCGATTTTCGTGACGTTCAGGCTCATGGGCAGTCACTACGATGCCGCGGTATTGGCGGCGGGGCATTGCGGTTTTGGACTGGGCGCCACGCCAACGGCCATCGCCAACATGCAAGCCGTGACGCAGCGCTACGGACCTTCGCAGATAGCGTTTCTGGTGGTGCCAATGGTGGGTGCGTTCTTCATCGACATCATTAACGTCATCGTCATCAAGCTGTACCTGGCCCTGCCGTTTTTTGCCGCGGCTTGACGATCGAGGCGCTAGCGCGCCCCATGAAAAATGCCCGTATCTTGCGATACGGGCATTTTTTTGGGTCGGTCGGCCTGAAGGCTGTCGCCGATACGCTTAGATGGTCAGCGTCCAGTCGTAATCCACGATCAGCGGCGCATGCTGCGAGAACCGTGGCTGGCGCGGCAGGCGGGCGCTGCGTACGAAGCGGCGCAGCCCGGGCGTCAGCAACTGGTAGTCGAAACGCCAACCGAGGTTGAGCATTTCGGCCTGCTCGTTGTCCGGCCACCAGCTGTACTGGTCGCCTTCGCGGCTGACTTCGCGCAGGGCATCGACATAGCCCATGTTGCCAATGATCTCGTCCATCCAGGCCCGTTCCGGCGCCAGGAAACCAGGAGATTGTTGGCTGTCGCGCCAGTTCTTGATATCCAGCTTCTGTTGCGCCACGTACAGCGAGCCACAATAGATGTACTCGCGACGTTTGCGCCGCTGTTTATCCAGGTAACGGGCGAAGTCGTCCATCAACTTGAATTTCTGATTCAAATCTTCATCGCCGTTCTGCCCCGAAGGGAGCAGTAAGGTCGCGATGCTGACCTTGTCGAAATCGGCTTGCAGGTAGCGCCCGTAGCGGTCCGCCGTCTCGAAACCGAGACCGTTGATGACAGCCTTCGGTTGCAGCCGCGAGTACAAAGCCACGCCACCCTGGGCGGGGACTTCGGCATCGCAGGCATAAAGGAAGTAACCATCCAGTTGGAAGGCTGCATCGTCCAGTTCAAAGGCGGAGGCGCGGGTGTCCTGCAGGCAGATGACGTCGGCATTCTGTGCTTGCAGCCAACTGAGCAAACCACGCTCCACTGCAGCCTGAATACCATTGACGTTCACACTGATGATCCGCATAAATGGCCCCAAAAATCACGTGCGTGTATGATACACGCCGTGTACCTATTTAGCTAAATCCGCGGTATTTGAGGCTTTTTTCATGCAGGCGTATCAGCGCGATTTCATTCGCTTTGCCATCGATCGCGGGGTTTTGCGCTTCGGTGAATTCACCCTCAAGTCCGGGCGCACCAGCCCGTACTTCTTCAATGCGGGCCTGTTCAACAGCGGAACCGCCCTGGCGCAGTTGGGCCGTTTCTATGCGGCGGCCATCGTCGAGAGCGGCATCCCGTTCGATGTATTGTTCGGCCCGGCCTACAAAGGCATCCCGCTGGCCGCCACCACCGCCGTCGCCCTGGCCGAACACCACGGCCGCGACCTGCCCTGGTGTTTCAACCGCAAGGAAGCCAAGGCCCACGGCGAAGGCGGCAGCCTGGTCGGCGCGCCGCTGACCGGCGATGTGTTGATTATCGACGACGTGATCACCGCCGGCACCGCCATTCGCGAAGTGATGCAGATCATCGCTTCCCAGGAAGGCGCCAAGGCGGCCGGTGTACTGATCGCCCTGAACCGTCAGGAGCGTGGCAACGGTGAGTTGTCGGCGATCCAGGAAGTGGAGCGCGATTTTGGCATTCCGGTGATCAGCATCGTGTCGCTGAACCAGGTGCTGGAGTTTTTGGCCGACGACCCGCAGCTCAAGCAGCATTTGCCAGCGGTTGAGGCTTATCGGGCGCAGTTTGGTGTCTAAAAGGCTTGCGCCAAGCCTTGTGGGAGCGAGCTTGCTCGCGATAGCGGCTTATCATTCAGCATTTTATTGACTGACCCACCGCTATCGCGAGCAAGCTCGCTCCCACAGTAGTCAGACAAAAAAGGACCCCGCTCAACCAGGTTGAGCGGGGTCTTTTTTTACCGGTATCGCTTAAGGACGCTTGCGATTGCTGATCAACGTACCCACACCCGTATCGGTGAAGATCTCCAGCAGAATCGCATTTGGCACCCGGCCGTCGATGATCAGCGAGCTGCCGACGCCGCCCTGCACCGCTTCCAGCGCGCAACGAATCTTCGGCAGCATGCCGCCGTAGATGGTGCCATCGGCGATCAGGTCATCGACCTGCTGGGTCGACAACCCGGTCAGGACCTTGCCGGTCTTGTCCATCAGGCCGGCGATGTTGGTCAGCAGCATCAGCTTTTCAGCTTTCAGTGCCTCGGCAACCTTGCCCGCCACCAGGTCGGCGTTGATGTTGTACGACTCGCCGTTGGCGCCCACGCCGATGGGCGCGATCACCGGGATGAAGTCGCCCTTGACCAGCAGGTTCAGCAGGTCGGTGTTGATGCCGACCACTTCGCCCACATGACCGATGTCGATGATTTCCGGCTGGGTCATCTCCGGCGTCTGGCGGGTGACGGTGAGTTTCTTCGCCCGGATCAGCTCGGCGTCCTTGCCTGTCAGGCCAATGGCGCTGCCGCCATGGCGGTTGATCAGGTTGACGATGTCCTTGTTGACCTGGCCGCCGAGGACCATTTCCACCACATCCATGGTCTGTGCATCTGTCACGCGCATGCCGTCGATGAAGTGGCTCTCGATCGACAGGCGCTTGAGCAGGTCGCCGATTTGCGGGCCGCCGCCGTGGACCACCACCGGGTTGATGCCCACGGCCTTCATCAGCACGATGTCGCGGGCGAAGCCGGTTTTCAGCTCCTCGCTTTCCATCGCGTTGCCGCCGTATTTGATCACCAGGGTCTTGCCGACGTAGCGTCGGATATAAGGCAACGCTTCGGACAGGACCTTGGCGGTGTTGGCGGCGGCTTCGCGTTCGAGGGTCATTCAGGGCTCCGGTAGTGCTTCAAAAAATCAAAACGGTAGTTGGAGATCAGGTGCAACACGTTTGAGTTGGGTGTGGAACACGTCCTTGATGCGCTGCAGTTCGGCCTCGTTGTCGGCCTCGAAACGCAGCACCAGCACCGGTGTGGTGTTGGACGCGCGAACCAGGCCCCAGCCTTGTGGGTAGTCGACCCGTACACCGTCGATGGTGGTCAGTTCGGCGCCTTCGCCCCACTGGGCGTCGTGCAGTGCATCAATGATGCTGAATTTGCTCTCTTCGGTCACATGGATATTGATTTCCGGCGTAGAAATATCGTTCGGGAAGGTCGCGAACAGTGCTTCGGCCGTGGATTTTTCCTTGCTGAGGATCTCCAGCAGGCGCGCGGCGCTGTAGATACCGTCATCGAAGCCGAACCAGCGCTCCTTGAAGAAGATGTGGCCGCTCATTTCACCGGCCAGCAGGGCGCCGCTCTGTTTCATTTTCTTCTTGATCAACGAATGACCGGTTTTCCACATCAGCGGGCGACCGCCATATTCCTTGATCAGCGGGACCAGGCGACGGGTGCATTTAACGTCGAAGATGATTTCGGCGTTCGGATTGCGCGCCACCACGTCGCGAGCGAACAGCATCAGCAGGCGGTCGGGGAACACCACGCTGCCGGTATTGGTCACCACGCCGACGCGGTCGCCGTCGCCGTCGAAGGCCAGGCCCAGGTCGGCGTTGGTTTCCTTGACCTTGGCGATCAGGTCTTGCAGGTTTTCCAGTTTGCCCGGGTCCGGGTGGTGGTTAGGGAAGTTGCCGTCCACGTCGCAGAACAGCGGGATGACTTCGCAGTTCAGGGCTTCGATCAGTTGCGGAGCGATCACGCCGGCCGCACCGTTGCCGCAGTCGACCACCACTTTCAGGCGTCGGGCGAGCTTCACGTCCTTGACGATCTCGTCGTTGTAGCGCTCGAGGATGTTGACCTTGGTCACGCTGCCCTGGCCGCTGCTCAGGTCGTTGGTCTTGAGGCGGGTGTGCAGGGCCTGGATCTGCTCGTTGGCGAGGGTGTCGCCGGCGATGACGATCTTGAAGCCGTTGTAGTTCGATGGGTTGTGGCTGCCGGTGAGCATGACCCCGGACTTGCCGGCCAGCACGTTGGCGGCGTAGTACAGCGCTGGCGTCGGCACCAGGCCCACGTCACTGACGTGGCAGCCGCTGTCGGCAACGCCCTTGATCAATTGTTCGACCAGCTCGGGGCCCGACAAGCGGCCGTCGCGGCCGACGCACACGTTCGGTTCACCCTGGGCCAGGCTCTGGGAGCCAATGGCGCGACCGATCCAGTAGGCGGTTTCGGCGGTGAGGGTTTCCGGTACCACACCACGGATGTCGTAGGCGCGGAAGATGCTATCAGGGAAGATCGGGGCGATTGCGGCTGGGGTGTTCATGGGCGGGGCGCTCTATCAGGAAAGTGACTGGACAGGCCGACACTGGGCGTCGGCAGGCTCAAGCTGAAGGGTATGACGGCGTTTTTGACAGAGAGTTCGTGGTGGGAAATTGCCATGAGACAGCGTTACCCCGGTCTTCCTCGCCTAATACATTGATTCCGGATGGGAAACCTAGCAGAAAGCCATCGCGCATTTTTTGTTCTGAAACAGAAGCTTCACAAACGGGCCGGGCAGGACGCCCAGCCCGGCCCGCGCGGTCAATGGCTGCCGGAATGCCCGAAACCACCGGCGCCGCGCTGGCTCTCGTCGAATTCCTCGACCAGTTTGAAGTGGGCCTGGACCACCGGCACCAGCACCAACTGCGCGATGCGCTCGCCCACGGCGATGTTGAAGGCCGTTTGGCCGCGATTCCAGCACGAGACCATCAATTCGCCCTGGTAGTCGGAATCGATCAGGCCCACCAGGTTGCCCAGCACGATGCCGTGCTTATGGCCCAGGCCCGAGCGCGGCAGGATCAGCGCGGCCAGGCCCGGGTCGCCGATGTACACCGACAGGCCGGTAGGAATCAGCAGGGTCTGGCCTGGTTCCAGGATCGTGTCCTGCTTGAGCATCGCCCGCAGGTCGAGGCCAGCGGAGCCCGGTGTGGCGTATTGCGGCAGCGGGAATTCGCTACCGATGCGTGGGTCGAGGATCTTGGCTTGTAAGGCGTGCATGACATTAAACCTGGTTCAGACGTTCGGCGATAAAAGTGATCAGCTGGCGGGCAATCTTGCTCTTGCTGGTCTGGGCGAAAAGGGTGGGGTGCAACTGGCGGTCGATCACGCTGCAGGCGTTTTCTTCGCTGTTGAAGCCGATGCTCGGATTGGCGACGTCGTTGGCGACGATCAAGTCGAGGTTCTTGTCCTTGAGCTTGCGGGCGGCGTAATCGAGCAGGTGTTCGGTCTCGGCGGCGAAACCGACACTGAACGGACGGTCGGGGCGGGTGGCGATGCTGGCCAGGATGTCCGGGTTGCGCACCATTTGCAGTAGCAGGCCGTCGCCGCTTGTAGGGTCTTTCTTCAATTTTTGCGGGGCAACGACTTCGGGGCGGTAGTCCGCTACCGCAGCCGAGGCGATGAACAGGTCGCAGGGGATGGCCGCTTCACAGGCCGCGAGCATGTCCCGGGCACTGACCACGTCGATGCGCGTGACCCGGTCCGGGGTTGGCAAGTGCACGGGACCGGTGATCAGCGTGACCCGGGCGCCGGCTTCCACGGCGGCTTCGGCCAGGGCGAAGCCCATTTTCCCGGAGCTGTGGTTGGTGATGTAGCGCACCGGGTCGATGTTTTCCTGGGTCGGCCCGGCGGTGATCAGCACGTGCTTGCCGGTCAGGGCCTGGCGCTGGAAGCAGTCGGCGGCGCACTGGGCCAGGTCCGTGGCTTCGAGCATGCGCCCCATGCCGACATCGCCGCAGGCCTGGCTGCCGGAGGCCGGGCCAAAGACTTTCAGGGCGCGGCTTTCCAGCAATTGCAGGTTGGCCTGGGTGGCCGGGTCGCGCCACATGGCCTGGTTCATGGCGGGTGCGACGGCGACCACGGCGTCGGTGGCGAGCACCAGGGTGGTCAACAGGTCGTCGGCAATGCCTTGGGCCAGGCGGGCGATCAGGTCAGCCGTGGCCGGGGCGATCAGCACCAGGTCGGCCCACTTGGCCAGTTCGATATGGCCCATGGCGGCTTCGGCCGCCGGGTCGAGCAAGTCCAGGTGGACCGGGTGTCCGGACAGGGCTTGCATGGTCAGCGGGGTAATGAACTCGCTGCCGCCACGGGTCATGACGACCCGTACTTCCGCGCCCTGGTCGATGAGTCGGCGAACCAGCTCGGCGCTCTTGTAGGCGGCAATGCCGCCGCCGACGCCCAGAACGATGCGTTTCCGATACAGCCGCTGCATAGGCCTGCCTTTCGATTTCAGTGGTCAGTGCAAGGCGAACCCCTTGGCAGCAGCTGCCAGGGTGCAAATCGCCTGCAAAAAAGATGGGCTACGATATCACAGCGACCGCTACGGAACAGCGGCGCCCACAATCAGGGAGATGCCATGAGTATTCGCGATTGGCCTGCGGCCGAGCGGCCGCGGGAGAGGTTATTGGCGCTGGGGGCGGGGAGTCTTTCGGACGCCGAGCTGCTGGCGATTTTTTTACGAACCGGCGTGTCCGGCAAAAGCGCGGTGGATCTGGCGCGACAACTGTTGATTCAATTTGGCAGCCTGCGCGCGCTGCTTGAAGCGGATCAGATCACATTCAGTAATCACATGGGGCTCGGGCCGGCGAAGTTTGCCCAACTGCAGGCGGCTCAGGAAATGAGTCGGCGGCATTTGGCTGAACGGGCGCGGGAAAAGCCCATGCTGGAAAGCCCGTTCGCGGTTCGTGAATACCTCAAGTCCATGCTGCGTCACGAACCCCACGAGGTGTTCGGTTGCCTGTTTCTCAACGCCAAGCACCAGGTGCTGACCTTCGAGGCGCTGTTCCGCGGTTCTATCGATAGCGCCAGTGTCCATCCCCGGCAGGTGGTCAAGCGGGCACTGGCCCACAACGCCGCTGCGTTGATCCTGTGCCACAACCACCCCTCCGGCAACACCGAGCCCAGCCAGGCCGACCGGGTGCTTACCGAGCGGCTCCAGGAGGCCCTGGAGCTGATCGACGTGCGGGTGCTCGATCACTTCATTGTTGGCGACGGGGAGCCGCTGTCGATGGCGGAGTATGGGTGGATGTAGGCACGGTCTGACGATACGGGGCCCTTTGTGGGGGGCGAGCTTGCTCGCGATAGCGGTCGGTCAGTCGACATCGATGCTATCTGACGCGCCGCAATCGCGAGCAAGCTCGCTCCCACAGGGTTTGCTGTGGGCCGGGTTACTTGAGGCTGACCTTGGAGTAGTCCTGCCGCCCAAACGGGCTCACCGCATAACCCTGCACATCCTTGCGGGTCAGCGCGAAGGCGGTGGGGTGCGCCAGGGGCAGCCACAGGGCCTGCTGCTGGATCTGGGCCTGGGCCTGCTCGTAGAGCTTGGCGCGCACACCTTGTTCGCCGGTGGTCTTGCCGGCGCTGATCAGTTTGTCCAGGTCCGGGTTGCAGTAGCGGGCGAAGTTGGTGCCGGACTTGAGCGCCGCGCAGGAAAACTGCGGTGTGAGGAAGTTGTCCGGGTCGCCGTTGTCGCCGGCCCAGCCCATGAACAGCAGGTCATGTTCGCCGGCCTTGGCGCGGCGGATCAGTTCGCCCCATTCGATCACGCGGATTTCCGCCTGGATGCCGATCTGCGCCAGGTCGGATTGCAGCAGTTGTGCGCCAACGCTGGGATTGGGGTTGAGCAGGCTGCCGGAAGGGCGGGTCCAGATGGTGGTCTGGAAGCCTTCCTTCAAGCCGGCCTTGGCCAGCAGGTCACGGGCCTTCGCCGGGTCATGGGCGTAGCCGGGCAGGTTTTTGGCGTAGCTCCAGGTGTTGGGCGGGTAGGGGCCGTTGGCGGCTTCGGCGGTGCCTTCGAAGACGGTCTTGAGGTAGCTGGCCTTGTCGAAGGCCAGGTTGATGGCTTGTCGCACCTCAGGCTTGTCCAGTGGCGGATGCTGGCTGTTGATCGCCACGAACGCGGTCATGAAGGCGTCGGTCTGGGCCACGCTCAGGGTCGGTTCCTGCCGGGCGGCCTGCACGTCCAGCGGCTTGGGCGACAAGGCGATCTGGCATTCGTTGCGGCGCAGTTTCTGCAGGCGCACATTGGCATCCGGCGTGATGGCGAAGACCAGCGGGTCCACTTTGGGCTTGCCGCCGAAATAGGCGTCATTGGCCTTGTAGCGGATCGAGGCGTCCTTCTGGAACCGGCTGAAGATGAACGGGCCGGTGCCGATCGGCTGGTTGTTGAGTTTTTCCGGCGTGCCGGCCTGCATCAGTTGATCGGCGTATTCGGCCGAATAGATGGAGGCAAAGCCCATGCTCAACGTTGCCAGGAAGGTCGAATCGGCGTGATCGAGGGTGAAACGCACGGTCAGCGGGTCCAGGGCGTCGATTTTCTTGATCAGCGCCGGCAATTGCATGGACTGGGCGTGGGGGAAACCGCTTTGCGCAACCTTGTGCCACGGGTTCGCCGGATCGAGCATGCGCTCGAAGCTGAACTTCACGTCCTCGGCGGTCAGGTCGCGGCGCGGCGTGAAGTACTCGGTGTGATGGAACTTGACCTGTGGCCGCAGCTTGAACACGTAGGTCAGGCCATCGGTAGAGACTTCCCAGCGCTCGGCCAGGCTGGGGACCACTTTGCCGCTGGCGGTATCGAAATCCACCAGGCGGTTCATCAGCACGTCGGCGGAGGCGTTGGTGGTGGTCAGGGAGTTGTACTGGACGACATCGAACCCTTCCGGGCTGGCTTCGGTGCAGACGCTCAGGGCGGCGGCCCAGGCCTGCGGGGTGATCAGCAGAGGGGCGAGCAACAACGGTAGGGCAGCGAGGCGCATGGTCGGTTTCCTGTGCAAGTCGAAGGCCCATCTGCGAGTGCAGTCTGGAAAAGGCCTACCCTAGTGGGCTCGCTGCCAAATGACTATCCCCTTTTTGCATTTTCCGGCACGCTGCGGCGACGGTATGGGTGGCCGGAACCTGGCGCACGTGAAAAAAACCTGCGTGCAGCGACGAGCGGTCAGGGGCCGTGCCAGCCTCTGCCCCAGCCGTCCGGGGCGGTGAGCCGATGTTTCTCCAGGAAGACAAATCACATCGACTGTTGTTGCGCTGTGGTCTTTCTGGTATAAAGCAGCGCTCTTTTCTAGGGGCCCGGTTCCTTCACTGTAGGTGTAGCCGGTAAGACCCTTAAAGAAACGCGGCGCCTGGCGCCAAATGACTGAGAGATTAAGCGGCCAACCCATGCCGGGTTGGGCATGTGGTTTTAGAGGGCTGAGGCATGTCGAGAGTCTGTCAAGTTACCGGTAAGGGTCCGGTGACTGGGAATAACATTTCCCACGCAAACAACAAAACCCGTCGTCGTTTCCTGCCGAACCTGCAGCATCACCGCTTCTGGGTTGAAGAAGAGAAACGTTTTGTGCGTCTGCGCGTATCTGCCAAGGGCATGCGCATCATCGACAAGCGTGGCATCAGTGTCGTGCTGGCCGAACTTCGTCGCGATGGCAAGGTTTAAGGGAGCTAATCATGCGTGAATTGATTCGTTTGATCTCGAGCGCCGGTACTGGTCACTTCTACACTACCGACAAGAACAAGCGTACTACCCCGGACAAAATCGAGATCAAGAAATATGATCCGGTTGTTCGCAAGCACGTGATCTACAAGGAAGGCAAAATCAAGTAATTGATTTTTCCCTCTTACGAAAAAGGCCCGTATCGCGAGATACGGGCCTTTTTTGTTGCGTTTGGGGCTTGTGGATCAACCGCATTTAATGCCGACGATAATCCCGTCGGCATCAGTTACAAGATTGATGCGTCGTGGGCTCAGATCGTAGGTTATAGGGTGCTTTGGGCCTGCGGGGCGAACCTGGGCCCCGTTAGCCAGGGCGCGAACCTCTTCACGCAGCTCAGGGGTATATTTTTGGCCAATGGTGTACTGGGCGATAGCGATATCGCACTGATCTTGGGGCATCGGCACGATAACGGTGTCGTTTTGACTAGGCATTTTTAGCTTCCTTGCTGAGATTTAAAAAGTTAAGGCACTCACCGGTCGGGTTGGTCGTGCATCCTGCGCGTCCCCCGCGACGATAATTTGTGCGTGCCTGCGACAGGTTTTAATCGTCACCGCGGCCATTGGCCAATGATTAAGTGTCACTGTCTTTTACGGTTTGGCTGTGGCCTCCTCAAACACCACGTAGATCTTGCGGCACGGCTCCAGCACTTCCCAGGTGCCCTTGAACCCGGCCGGGATCACGAAGCGGTCGCCGGCCCGCAGGGTCTTGGCGTTGCCATCGTTGTCCCGCAGCACGGAAACGCCCTGGACGATCTCGCAGTATTCATGTTCGGTGTAATTGACCGTCCATTGACCGACGGCGCCTTCCCATACGCCAGCGTTCATTTGTCCACAGGGGCTGCTGTAGTGGTTGAACACGGTTTGCTCGGGATCGCCCTTGAACACCTTGGCCGGGTCCGGGCGATAACGTTCGGCGGTGGTATTGGCCTGACTGAAGTCGACGATGTCCTGAATGCTCATGCGGTTGATCCCCGGTGATCGCTTGGAAGGCTTCGAGTCTATGTTTATTAAAACGAACATCGCAAGGTCGTTTGCCGCCGTTGTGTCAAATATATTGAAACATGACCAGCCGCTGGTTTAGGGTGGCGGGTGCCCTATGCCGAAAACAGCGCCGAAAACAGGCTGGCCGGGCAGAATTCTTTTGAGCGCTGCGCATTGCGCGGCGTTCGTACTCAATAAGAGGAGGACACACGCATGACCACCCTGACTCGTACCGATTGGGAACAACGCGCCCGGGACCTGAAGATCGAAGGCCGTGCCTTCATCAACGGTGAGTACACCGATGCGGTGTCCGGCGAAACGTTCGAATGCCTCAGCCCTGTCGATGGCCGCCTGCTGGGCAAGATCGCCAGCTGCGACGTGGCCGACGCCCAGCGTGCCGTCGAAAATGCCCGCGCCACCTTCAACTCCGGCGTCTGGTCGCGCCTGGCGCCAAGCAAACGCAAAACCACCATGATCCGTTTCGCCGGCTTGCTCAAGCAGCATGCCGAGGAGCTGGCGCTGCTGGAAACCCTGGACATGGGCAAGCCGATCAGCGATTCGCTGAACATCGACGTGCCTGGCGCGGCCCAGGCCTTGAGCTGGAGCGGTGAAGCCATCGACAAGCTCTACGACGAAGTGGCGGCCACCCCGCACGATCAACTGGGCCTGGTGACCCGTGAGCCGGTGGGTGTCGTGGGGGCTATCGTGCCCTGGAACTTCCCGTTGATGATGGCCTGCTGGAAGCTCGGCCCTGCGCTGTCCACCGGTAACTCGGTGGTGCTCAAGCCGTCGGAAAAATCCCCGCTGACCGCCATCCGTATCGCGGCGCTGGCGATCGAGGCCGGCATTCCGAAAGGCGTGCTGAACGTGTTGCCAGGCTACGGCCACACCGTCGGCAAGGCCCTGGCCCTGCATATGGATGTCGATACGCTGGTGTTCACCGGCTCCACCAAGATCGCCAAGCAACTGATGATCTATTCCGGCGAATCCAACATGAAGCGCATCTGGCTGGAAGCCGGCGGCAAGAGCCCGAATATCGTGTTCGCCGATGCCCCGGACCTGCAAGCCGCCGCCGAATCCGCTGCCAGCGCCATCGCCTTCAACCAGGGCGAAGTCTGCACCGCCGGCTCGCGGCTGTTGGTGGAGCGCTCCATCAAGGACACCTTCCTGCCGCTGGTGATCGAAGCCCTCAAGGGCTGGAAGCCGGGCAACCCCCTGGACCCGGCCACCAATGTCGGCGCCCTGGTCGATACCCAGCAGATGAACACCGTGCTGTCCTACATCGAGGCTGGCCATAGCGATGGCGCCAAACTGGTGGCCGGTGGCAAGCGCATCCTTGAGGAAACCGGCGGCACGTACGTCGAGCCGACGATTTTCGATGGTGTGAGCAACGCCATGAAAATCGCCCAGGAAGAGATTTTCGGCCCGGTATTGTCGGTCATCGCCTTCGACACCGCCGAGCAGGCCATCGAGATCGCCAACGACACGCCGTATGGCCTGGCCGCAGCGGTATGGACCAAGGACATCTCCAAGGCTCACCTGACCGCCAAGGCCCTGCGTGCCGGCAGCGTATGGGTCAACCAGTACGATGGCGGCGACATGACCGCACCGTTCGGTGGCTTCAAGCAGTCGGGCAACGGTCGCGACAAGTCGCTGCATGCGTTCGACAAATACACCGAGCTGAAGTCGACCTGGATCAAGCTCTGACAGTGACGGCCCCGGACTCTGTCCAGGGCTTTCATACCACACAGGTCATTTGTGGGAGCGGGCTTGCTCGCGAAAGCGGAGTGTCAGTCAACTAGCTGTTGAGTGTGAAACCGCCTTCGCGAGCAAGCCCGCTCCCACATTGGTCGGGGATGGGCGCAAGATTGGCGGTCAACGCAAATCCCCTGTGGGAGCGAGCTTGCTCGCGATAGCGGTACGACAATCGACGACGTTGTTGAATGTTGCGCCGTCATCGCGAGCCAGCTCGCTCCCACAATGTTTTGGGTGATGGTTGGGATTGATAACTGTCCACAGGAGCGTGGAAATGCGTTGGGCAACCTATTTCGCCGTGCTGGCGTCTGTCCTGAGCGTCGGCCTGGCCCTGGGCGTGAGCATGCCGTTGGTGTCGCTGCGCCTGGAGGGCTGGGGTTATGGCTCGTTCGCTATTGGTGTGATGGCGGCCATGCCAGCCGTGGGGGTGTTGCTCGGGGCCAAGGTGTCGAGCCGGTTGGCGGCGCGGTTCGGCACGGCGGCGTTGATGCGCCTGTGCCTGTGGGGCGGTGCGGTGTCCATCGGGTTGCTGGCGCTGCTGCCCAGCTATCCGGTCTGGTTGCTGCTGCGCCTGATGATTGGCGTGGTCCTGACCTTGGTGTTCATTCTGGGTGAGAGCTGGATCAACCAACTGGTCATTGAACGATGGCGTGGGCGGTTGGTGGCGCTGTACGGCAGCAGCTACGCCCTGAGCCAGTTGTCCGGCCCGCTGCTGCTGGGCGCGCTGGGGACCGATCATGACTACGGTTTCTGGGTGGGCGTCGGTCTGCTGTTGGTCGCACCCTTGCTATTGCTGGGCCGTAGCGGTGCGCCGAGCAGCGAGGCCGGCAACGTCACGTTCGGCGATTTGTGGACGTTTTGCCGTGGCTTGCCGGCGATTGCCTGGGCGGTCTCGTTGTTCGCTGCGTTCGAGGCGATGATCCTCACGTTGTTGCCGGTGTATTGCCTGCGCCAGGGTTTCACGGCCGACATTGCGCTGGCGATGGTCAGCACCGTGGTGGTCGGTGATGCCTTGCTGCAATTGCCCATCGGCGCCCTGGCCGATCGCGTCTCTCGCCGGGCCCTGTTGACGGGGTGCGCGGTGGCGTTGATGTTATCGAGCCTGGCGGTTCCGCTGTTGATCGATACCCTGTTGATCTGGCCGCTGTGGGTACTGTTCGGTGCCAGCGCGGGCGGCTTGTTCACGCTGTCGCTGATCCTGATCGGCGAGCGTTACCGCGACGATGCGCTGGTGCGGGCCAATGCCCATGTCGCGCAGCTGTGGGGGCTCGGTTGCCTGATTGGCCCATTGGTGGCGGGGGCGGGCAGCCAATGGGTCAGCGGACATGCACTGCCTTTGTTCATGGCGGCCGGGGCGTTCGGGTTGGTGATCCTGCTGTTGCGCCAGGGGGCGTTCGGGGCAACCCAAACGGCCTGAGCCCCCTGTCTGTTTAACTGGGTACATAGATCCCCCTCACCATAGGTTTGTGCAGGCCTACAGCATCCGCTCCAATCCGACAGTCGTGGCGAACCAGGCATTGAACCGGCGCCACCAACTGCCCGGTTCGCGGTCCAGGTCGTGGATCTTGCCATTGTCTTCGGTGGTCCATACAAGCGTTCCATCTTCCAGCCTGGCCTGATAACTCAGGGCCGGCGCCATGCCTTGCAGGGCCAGCTCGCGCACTTGGCCGGCGAGTTGCGGGCTGTCCACCAGCACGCCGACTTCGGTGTTCCACAGCACGGAGCGCGGGTCGAAATTGAACGAACCGATGAAGGATTTCTGCTGGTCGAAGATGATCGCCTTGCTGTGCAGGCTGGAATCCGATTCGCCGTAGGATTTGCTGTAGAACAGATGCGGGCTGGCGCCGGTGTCGCCCGGTTGTCGTCGCAGTTCGAACAGGCGCACGCCATGTTGCAGCAGGGCCTTGCGGTACGGTGCGTAGCCGCCGTGCACGGCGGGCACGTCGGTGGCTTCCAGGGAGTTGGTCAGCAGGCTCACCGACACGCCGGCGTCGGCGCGACTGGTCAGGTACACCAAGCCTGGCTGGCCGGGGACGAAGTAGGCGGAAATCATGATCAGTTCTTTGCTGACGCCCGTCAGCTCGGGGGCCAGTTGGGTAGTCAGCAATAGCTGAGGGTCCGGTTCGTCCTTGGCCAGCACTTTACTGGGCGCGTCCCACAGCGCCTGGTTCCAGGCCCAGATCAACTGGTCTCGCCAGGTGTCCAGGCGCGGTTGGGTCTTGTAGGCGGTCAGCTGCTGGTAGAGCGCGTGGTTTTCCTTGTGGGTCTGCTCCAGGGACTCTTGCAGGCGCAGGCGGCTGTTGGCCAGGTCCTTGGGCGTGGGGCGATGGGACAGGAACTGTTCGATGGGTTTGCTCAGGGCGCTGTTCCAGTACTGGTCGAAGCTATGGCCCAATTGTTCGGCCACCGGACCGACACTGAGCAGGTCGATGTCGGTGAAGTTCAGGTTGGGTTCGGCGTCGAAGTACTCATCGCCCAGGTTGCGACCGCCGACGATGGCCATGCTGTTGTCCGCCAGCCACAGCTTGTTGTGCATCCGGCGGTGTTGCAACGACAGGTCGAACAGGCGCCCGAGGCTGCGAGTCACGCCGGTGGCGCGTCCCAGGTGCAGCGGATTGAACAGGCGAATCTGGATTTGCGGATGGGCGGCGAGGGTGGCGATGATCTGATCCTGGCCATCGCTGGTGGTGTCGTCCAGCAGGATCCGCACGCGCACACCCCGGTCGGCGGCCTTGAGCAGTTCATCCACCAGCATGCGTGTGCTGATGCCGTCATGGACGATGTAGTACTGCAAATCCAGGCTGCCTTGGGCATGGCGAATCAGCTCGGCCCGGGCGGTGAAGGCCTCGGTGCTGTCCGACAGCAGTCGAAAGCCCGAGCGCCCTTCATGGGCGGCGGCCTGGGCCTGGACCGAGCGGCCGAACGAGGATTCGGTGGCCGGCAGGGCCTGGGAGGGCTCGCGGGTGATATCAAGACCGGCGCAGCCGCTCAGCAGTGAGACGACTAACAGCAGCGCAGGCAGGATCGGTCTGGATCTCACGTAGGATCGTTCCGCTTGTTCACATTGATCGGCTGTTGGGTGCTGCTTCTCTGGGTAAAGTTCAGACGACGTCGCGCTGGGTTTCGTTCAACAGCGCGATAGCGGCGGCTCCGACCTTGCGCACGGCCTCTTCGATCTGGGCCGTGGGCTTGGCAGCGTAGTTCATCCGCAGGCAATTGCGGTACTTGCCCGAGGCCGAAAAAATACTGCCGACGGCGACCTGCACGCCTTGGTCCAGCAGCGCCCGATTGAGCTTCAGCGTGTCGAAGCCGTCGGGCAATTCGATCCACAGCATGAAACTGCCCCGTGGGCGACTGGCACGGGTGCCCGTAGGAAAATAGCGGCTGACCCAGTCGATCATTACGTCGCGATTGCGCTGGTATTGCGTACGCATCCGCCGCAAATGGGGTTCGAAATGCCCGCCCTTGAGAAATTCGGCAATGGCGATCTGCGGCTGTGGCGCGGTAGAGCCGGTGCTGATGTATTTCATGTGCAGCACCCGCTCCAGATACCGGCCTGGCGCGACCCAGCCAATGCGCAGGCCAGGCGCCAGGGTCTTGGAAAACGAACTGCAGAGCAGGACGCGACCGTCTTCATCGAAGGACTTGATGGTGCGTGGACGGGGGTATGTGTAGGCCAATTCCCCATACACATCATCTTCGATGATCGCCACATCGAAGCGCTGTGCCAGGTTCAGCAGCGCGCGTTTATTGGCGTCGGGCATGATGTAACCCAGCGGATTATTGCAGCTGGGGGTCAACTGTATGGCCTTGATGGGCCATTGCTCCAAGGCCAGCTCCAGTGCATCGAGGCTGATGCCGGTAAGCGGGTCGGTGGGGATTTCCAAGGCCTTCATGCCCAGGCCCTTGAGGGTCTGCATGGCCCCGTGAAAGCTGGGTGAGTCCACTGCGACGATATCGCCTTGTTCGCAGGTGGCGCGGATGCTGACCGACAGGGCTTCATGACAGCCGGTGGTGACGATCAGGTCGTTGGGGCCCAGTTGGCAGCCGGAGTCCAACGACAGTCGGGCGATCTGTTCACGCAACGCGAGGTTGCCGTAGATGTTGTCGTAATACAGGCCGGGCATGTCCTGCCGGCGGCTGATCTGCGCCAGGCTGCGCAGCAGCGGTTTCATGGTCGGCGAGTTGATGTCCGGCATGCCGCGTCCCAGTTGCACCACATCCGGGCGCGGTACGGCGCGTATCAGCTCCAGCACCTGGTCCCACTGGGAAATATCCACGGGGCGCTGGGCCGGACGGCCTACGACCGGCAGGTCCGGCAATTCGCGACCCACGGGTACGAAGTAACCGGACTTGGGTCTCGGCATCGCCAGCCCACTGTCCTCCAGCACGCGATAGGCCTGCTGCACCGTACTCAAGCTGACCCCGTGTTCCGTGCTCAATGCCCGCACAGACGGCAGCCGGTCGCCGGGGCGGTAGAAGCCCTGTTCGATACGGGTGCCAAGCAGTTCGGCGAGGTTCACGTAGAGGGTCATGGTGCACTCCCGATGAGATGGACAACTGCAACCGATACAGTTGGATTGGAAAATGACAATTCAGTGAGGAAAATACCGAATCTGTATGCTTATAAAAGAAATTGGTTGAATCTGTATTGCTTTTGGCCCTCCGCGCATCATGAAACCTCTGGCTACCCAAGTAAACAGGAGCGATCAAAATGAACGGCTTGAGCGATGTGCGGCTGACGTTACACAGTCAGGAACTGGCGGCAGGGCAGGAGAAGGGGCTGCGCAGCGCGACATTGCGCAATGCGCCGTCCGGCCTGAGCCGCTGGGCCCTGTTCTGGCATCGTCTGCATACACGCAAGGCCTTGTTGGAACTTACACCCGAACAGTTGCGTGACGTCGGGCTGAGTCGGGAGCAGGCGCGGGAGGAGGGGCTCAAACCGTTCTGGCGGCTTTGAAGCAATAGGAACCCGGTGGCGAGGGAGCTTGCTCCCGCTGGGCTGCGTAGCAGACCTTCTTTTTGCGGTTGCTGCGCAACCGAGCGGGAGCAAGCTCCCTCGCCACGGATCCAGAACTAAACCAACTCTTTCAACCGATGCCACAACATCCCCAACGCTAACAGCGGTGAGCGCAAATGCTTGCCCCCCGGGAAGGTCATGTGCGGGACCTGGGCGAACAGGTCAAAACCGCTGCTGTGCTGCCCGCTGATGGCTTCGGCCAACAGTTTGCCGGCCAGGTGCGTGGCATTCACCCCATGGCCGGAATAGGCCTGGGCGTAATACACATTGGGCTGGTCCTTGAGCCGGCCGATCTGCGGCAAACGGTTGGCACCAATGCCAATCATCCCGCCCCATTGATAATCGATTTTCACATCCGCCAATTGCGGGAACACCTTGAGCATTTTCGGACGCATGTAGGCGCCAATGTCCTGCGGGTCGCGGCCGGAATAGTGACAGGCCCCACCGAACAGCAAGCGGCGATCCGCCGAAAGCCGGTAGTAATCCAGTGCGACCCGTTGGTCGCAGACGGCCATGTTCTGCGGCAACAGCGCCTGTGCCTGGGCCTGGCTCAAGGGTTCGGTGGCGATGATGTAGCTGCCGGCCGGCAGGACCTTGCCGCCGAGTTGCGGATTGAGTCCATTGAGATAGGCATTGCAGCCCAGCACCAGCGTCTTGGCCCGGACTGAGCCGTGTTGGGTGTGCACGTTCACTTCAGGGCCGTAGTCGATGTGCGTGACCGCCGATTGTTCGAACAGCCGGACCCCCAATTGCTGCGCGGCGGCGGCTTCGCCCAGGGCCAGGTTCAACGGATGCAAATGGCCCGAGCCCATGTCGATCAATCCGCCGACGTAGCGATCCGAACCCACGACGCTGTGCATTTCGTCGGCTTGCAGCAGTCGGGTCGGGTGGCGATAACCCAGGCTGCGCAATTCTTCGGCGTCTTCGGCGAAGCCTTCCAGGTCGCTGGGTTTGTTGGCGA
Source organism: Pseudomonas sp. NFIX10 (assembly GCF_900111955.1). NCBI lineage: Bacteria > Pseudomonadati > Pseudomonadota > Gammaproteobacteria > Pseudomonadales > Pseudomonadaceae > Pseudomonas > Pseudomonas sp. NFIX10. Next base: position 102,273 of record NZ_FOKH01000014.1, read on the forward strand.
GGTCGCAGTAACCCCAGGTGAGGTCGCACGGGATTTGAAAACGCTCGACGCGCTGTCGAACGATTTCCACGGCCTCAAGCCCCATGAGTTTCATCTGGCGCACGCCGTCGGTGCCGATGATCGGCGCGAACTGGTCGAGGCCATGACCGACGCCACGGATCAATTGGCCGCCGTTGCGCCCGCTGGCCCCCCAGCCGATCCTGTGCGCTTCCAGCAGCACCACGCTCATGCCGCGTTCGGCCAGTTCGATCGCCGTGTTCAACCCGGAGAACCCGCCGCCGACGACGCAGACATCCGCCCGCAACTCACCCTGCAGCAGCGGATGGTCCGGTTGCGGCAGGCTGCTGGCGGCGTAGTAAGAGGCGGCGTGCGCGTGGTTCGGGACAGGTTGCTGAACACGGGCGTTCATGTGCGTAATCCTGATTGTTGTGTTTGAGAAATTTTACGGAGCATAAGCCGGGGATTCCTTCCTGGGCAACATCGGTCGGTTGGCGCTGTCTGGGAGGTGGCCTTTAAGGCAGAATCCCGGTTTGTCCCTCTCGGTAACCGCCTCGATGAGCTGCAACAGTCAAAAAATCCGCACGCTACGCCAGCAGATTCCCTCGTTCGAGTGCGTACCGGGCTGTCACGACTGCTGCGGTCCGGTCACCACCTCGCCCGAGGAAATGGCCCGCTTGCCGCGCAAGACCCGCGCCGAACAGGACGCGGCCATGGACGCCTTGGACTGCGTGCACCTGGGGCCCGACGGTTGCACCGTCTACGACGAGCGGCCGCTGATCTGCCGGCTGTTTGGCACCACGGCGACCTTGCCGTGTCCCAATGGCCGGCGGCCGGTGGAACTGATTCATCCGCGGGTCGAGAAACAGATTCATGAGTACATGGCCAGCACCCGGCAGGTGTTGGTCTAGCCGCCAGGGGGACCGAGTCGCGGCCTTCGCGAGCAAGCTCGCTCCCACAATGGATCTCGGTTCGTTCGCAAGAACGTGCTCATCCCTTAGCTGATTGGGAGCGAGCCTGCTCGCGAAAGCAGTCTGGAGCCAGGCTCAATCCGGAATCGGCAGGTTCAAGCTCTCCTTCACTTCTTCCATCACGATGTAGCTCTTGGATTCGCGCACGTGGGGCAGTTTGAGCAGGATGTCCCCCAGCAGTTTGCGGTACGACGCCATCTCGGAAATCCGTGCTTTCACCAGGTAGTCGAAATCCCCTGACACCAGATGACATTCCAGCACGTGAGGCAGTTTCAGCACGGCGCGTCGGAACTCTTCGAAGGTGTCGCCGGATTTGTAGTCGAGGCTGATCTCGACAAATACCAGCAGGCTGCCCTTCAAGTGCTGCGGATTGAGCCGGGCGTTGTAGCCCATGATGATGCCCTCGCGCTCCAGGCGCCGGACCCGTTCGGTACAGGGCGTGGTGGACAGGCCGACCTTTTCCCCCAGCTCGGTGAAGGAGATCCGCCCGTCCGCCTGGAGAATGCGCAGGATGTTGCGGTCGATCTTGTCCAGCTCGCGTTTGGTCTGGGTATTGGTACGCACAGGTGATGCGCCTCCATGAAAAGGGGTTTTGCCGAGAATTCTCGCCAAATATAGGTGTTTATATAGTGAAAAGCACTGGCTGATCTTTTTTACACTGCGCCCATCTAAGCTGTGTACAACAAACGTCAGCGGTTTATCCGCGATGAGGGCATCAACATGCGCGTTCTGGTCTTGGGTAGCGGCGTCATCGGTACCGTCAGTGCTTATTATCTGGCTCGTGCCGGGTTTGAAGTGGTGGTGGTCGATCGTCAGCCAGCACCTGCCATGGAAACCAGTTTCGCCAACGCCGGCCAAGTGTCGCCGGGTTATGCCTCGCCATGGGCCGCGCCGGGCGTGCCGCTCAAGGCTATCAAGTGGCTGCTGCAACGGCATGCGCCACTGGCGATCAAGGCCACTGCCGACATCGACCAATACCTGTGGATGGCGCAGATGCTGCGCAACTGCACCGCCAGCCGCTATGCGACCAACAAGGAACGCATGGTGCGCCTGTCCGAGTACAGCCGTGACTGCCTCGACGAGCTGCGCGCCGAAACCGGCATTGCCTACGAGGGCCGTAGCCTGGGGACTACACAGTTGTTCCGCACCCAGGCCCAGCTCGATGGCGCGGCAAAGGACATCGCCGTGCTGAAAGAGTCCGGCGTACCCTTCGAAGTGCTCGACCGCGAAGGCATCGCCCGGGTCGAACCGGCACTGGCCAATGTCACCGACATCCTGGCCGGTGCCTTGCGCCTGCCTAACGACCAGACCGGCGACTGTCAGATGTTTACCACGCGCCTGGCGGAAATGGCCGTGAAGCTAGGTGTGCAATTCCGCTTCGGCCAGGATATCCAGCGCCTGGACTTCGCTGGCGACCGCATCAACGGTGTCTGGATCGACGGCAAGCTGGAAACCGCCGACCGCTATGTGCTCGCCCTGGGCAGCTATTCGCCGCAATTGCTCAAGCCCCTCGGGATCCGTGCGCCGGTGTATCCGCTCAAGGGTTACTCCCTGACCGTGCCGATCACCAACCCGACGATGGCCCCGACCTCGACCATTCTCGACGAAACCTACAAGGTCGCGATCACCCGCTTCGACAATCGCATCCGGGTGGGCGGCATGGCGGAGATCGCCGGTTTTGACCTGTCCCTCAACCCGCGTCGGCGTGAAACCCTGGAGATGATCGTCAACGACCTTTATCCTCAGGGCGGCGATCTGGCCCAGGCCAGTTTCTGGACCGGCTTGCGTCCGACCACCCCGGACGGCACGCCCATCGTCGGTGCCACGCCCTTCAAGAATCTGTTCCTGAACACCGGCCACGGTACCCTCGGATGGACCATGGCCTGTGGTTCCGGTCGCCTGTTGGCCGACCTGATGGCGAAGAAAAAGCCGCAGATCAGCGCCGAAGGTCTCGATATTTCCCGTTATGGCAGCAAACCCCAGGAGTCTGCAAAACATGTCAATCCAGCGCCAGCTCACCAATGACCGCATGAGCCAAGTTGTCGTGCACAACGGCACCGTTTACCTGGCCGGGCAGGTCGGCGACGACATGAACGCCGGTATTGAACAGCAGACCCGCGAATGCCTGGCCAATATCGAGCGTTTGCTGGACTTGTCGGGGACCGACAAGACGCGGCTGCTATCGGTGACGATCTACCTGAAGGACATCGAGGCCCACTTCGCAGGCATGAATGCCGTCTGGGATAAGTGGTTGCCCAAAGGTGTCGCCCCGGCCCGGGCCACGGTGGAGGCCAAACTGTGTGAACCGCAGATCCTGGTGGAGCTGTCCGTCGTGGCTGCGCTGCCTTAATACCGGCCCAAACGATTCCTCTCCCGGCGCTGTGGGTGGTCCACCCTGCCAGCCCGCGCCGGTTTTTTCTTCATGACCGCCTAGAAGCCTGCCGCCATGCGTCCTGCCCGTGCCCTGATCGACCTCCAAGCCCTGCGTCACAACTACCAATTGGCCCGTGAGGTCACGGGGGCCAAGGCCCTTGCGGTGATCAAGGCCGACGCCTACGGGCACGGCGCGGTGCGGTGCGCCGAGGCGCTGCAGGCCACGGCGGACGGGTTCGCCGTGGCCTGCATCGAAGAAGCCCTGGAGCTGCGGGCCGGAGGGATCCGTGGGCCGATTCTGCTGCTGGAAGGTTTTTTCGAAGCCGATGAGTTGCCCTTGATCGTCGAGCACGACTTCTGGTGTGTGGTGCATTCGTTGTGGCAGCTCGAAGCGATTGAAAAAACCGCGCTGAGCCAGCCGATCACGGTCTGGCTCAAGCTCGATTCGGGGATGCACCGGGTCGGGTTGCACCCGGCGGATTACCAGGCGGCCTACCGTCGCCTGCTGGCCAGCGGCAAAGTGGCGAAGATTGTCCTGATGAGCCACTTCGCCCGCGCCGATGAACTGCACGATCCCAGCAGCACCGAGCAACTGGCCGTGTTCGAGGCGGCCCGTCAGGGGCTGGCGGCAGAGGTCAGCCTGCGCAACTCCCCTGCGGTGCTGGGCTGGCCGCAGATGCCGAGCGACTGGGTGCGGCCGGGCATCATGCTCTACGGCGCGACCCCCTTCGACGAACCCAACACGGTCGCCTCGCGCCTGCAACCGGTGATGACCCTGGAGTCGAAGATCATCTGTGTGCGTGAATTGCCCGCCGGTGAGCCGGTGGGCTACGGTGCTCGCTTCGTGACCACGCAACCGACCCGGGTCGGGGTGGTCGCCATGGGCTATGCCGACGGCTACCCGCGCCAGGCGCCTAACGGCACCCCGGTGCGGGTGGATGGGCAGCGCAGCCAGCTGGTCGGGCGGGTGTCGATGGACATGCTGTGTGTCGACTTGACCCATGTCCCCCAGGCCGGACTCGGCTCGACCGTGGAATTGTGGGGCAAGCACATCCTCGCCAGTGATGTCGCCAAGGCTGCAGACACGATTCCTTACCAGATTTTCTGCAACCTGCGGCGGGTGCCACGGCTCTATTCCGGGGGCTGAGACGAAGCGCCACCTACCGAAAGTCGCTTCACCGCACAGGATTCGGGTCAAAGTGTTGTAAATACTGAACGCTGTCGCCATGATAACGCTCACTTTCCTCACAACCTGATTCCCTGGAGGCTCCAGCATTGGACGTCGGTGAACGACTGCAATCCATTCGTAAACTCAAAGGCCTTTCCCAGCGTGAACTCGCCAAGCGCGCGGGCGTCACCAACAGCACTATTTCGATGATCGAGAAGAACAGCGTCAGCCCCTCGATCAGCTCGCTGCGCAAGGTCCTTGGCGGGATTCCCATGTCCATGGTCGAGTTTTTCTCCGAAGAGATCCTTCAGGAAAAACCGACCCAGATCGTCTACAAAGCCAACGAACTGATCGACATCTCCGATGGTGCCGTGACCATGAAGCTGGTGGGCCGGGCACACCCGAGCCGGGCGATTGCCTTCCTCAACGAGATCTATCCGCCGGGTGCCGATACCGGTGAAGAGATGCTCACCCATGAGGGCGAGGAGACCGGGATCCTGGTGGAAGGGCGGCTGGAACTGGTGGTTGGCCTCGAAACCTTCGTGCTCGAGGCGGGCGACAGCTACTATTTCGAAAGCACCAAGCCCCACCGTTTCCGCAATCCGTTCGACGTGCCGGCGCGACTGATCAGCGCAGCCACGCCGGCCAATTTCTAGACCGAGAGGCGCCAGGCCCGCGTGGCAAAGGCGCCCACCTGTTGGACTGTCAAGACAAACAAGACCCTTGCGACTTTGGGGTTGTTTCAGAGTGACAGGCTTACCGCTATACTTGCGCCCGCCTGCAAACCGTGGCCGCAGGCGTGACTAGCCACCATTGAGGGTGTACGCGTGAACCTAATTATGAAAATGCTGGCTGCACCAGCAACCGTATTGGCCCTATGGGCAGTCAGTGCCCAAGCGGCGACCAACGACGAAATTGCCAAGCGCCTTGAACCCGTCGGCCAGGTCTGCGTTCAGGGGCAGGAATGTAAAGGCATGGAAGTTGCCGTTGCTGCGGGCGGCGGCGGTAAGAAAACGCCCGATGAGGTTATTGCAAAACATTGTAACGCTTGCCATGGTTCCGGCCTGCTGGGCGCTCCAAAGATCGGTGACACAGCAGCCTGGAAAGAGCGCGCTGATCATCAAGGCGGTTTGGATGGCATCCTTGCGAAAGCCATTACCGGTATTAATGCCATGCCACCCAAAGGTACCTGCGCAGATTGCTCGGATGACGACCTCAAGGGCGCCATCAAGAAAATGTCCGGCTTGTAATTCGCCCGCATCTTCGCAAAAAAAGCCGCTTACGAGCGGCTTTTTTGCGTCGCGGATTTTTCGGGACTGTTCATCGCAACCAAGACCCGGCAAGCTCGGTCCAACCCACATTCATGGAATGTCCCGGAGGGTCCGATGGTGCAGTTGTGTTCAATCGAACAGGCGGTGGATGATGTGCTCGAGCGCCTGCCCGCGCATATTCACCTCGGCATGCCCCTGGGGCTGGGCAAGCCCAACCTGTTCGCCAACGCGTTGTACCGGCGCATCGCACAGCTGCCCGAGCGACAGCTGACGATCTACACCGCTCTGAGCCTGGGCCGGCCAAACCTGGGCGATGGTTTGCAGAAGCGCTTCCTCGAACCCTTTGTCGAACGGGTCTTCGGCGACTATCCCGAACTGGATTACCTGGTCGACCTGCACCAAGACAGTCTGCCGGCCAACATCCGCGTCCAGCAGTTCTTCATGCAGCCCGGCAGCCTGCTGCACAGTACATCGGCCCAGCAGAGCTACGTCAGCAGCAACTACAGCCACGCCGCCCGGGACATCAACGCCGCCGGCTTGAACCTGGTGGCGCAACTGGTGGCGAGCGCCCCGGAACACCCGGATCGCCTGAGCCTGAGCTGCAACCCGGACATCACCCTCGACCTGCTGCCGATGATCGCCAAGCGCCGGGCGGCCGGGGAAACCATTCTCCTGGTCGGCCAGGTGCACAACGATTTGCCCTACATGCCGGGCGACGCGGAAGTCGGCATCGACGCTTTCGACCTGTTGATCGACGAGAAGGACAGCCACACGCTGTTTTCCACGCCGAACATGCCGGTGGGTTTCCAGGATCATCTGATTGGTCTACATGCCAGTACCCTGGTGCGCGACGGCGGGACGTTGCAGATCGGCATCGGCGCCATGGGCGACGCGTTGACGGCGGCGCTGCTGGCGCGTCAGGCCGATAACGCCGGTTACCAGGCGTTGCTGGCGGACCTGAACCTTAGCCAGTGGGCGCAACTGATCGAGCGCGAGGGCGGGGTCGAGCCGTTTGCCAAAGGGCTGTACGGTTGCAGTGAAATGTTCGTCAACGGTTTGCTGGTGCTGGCCGAGGCCGGGATCATCCGGCGCAAGGTCTACCCCGACGAGCCGACCCAGGAACGGGCCAACGCCGGGACCCTCGACGAGGCGGCACAACCCGACGGCATCTGCATACACGGCGGCTTCTTCCTCGGCCCGCGCAGTTTTTACGAGCGCCTGCGTGAGTTGCCACAGAGCCGTCTTCTCGAATTCAACATGACGCGCATCAGTTACATCAACGAGCTGTACGGCCAGGAATCACTCAAGCGCCTGCAGCGCCTCGATGCCCGTTTCATCAATACCGTCTTCACCATGACCCTGATGGGGGCCGGGGTGGCCGATCAGTTGGAGGACGGGCGAGTGCTCAGCGGCGTGGGCGGGCAATACAACTTCGTTGCCCAGGGCCATGCGCTGGAGGGCGGACGCTCGATCCTGCTGCTGCGCAGTTGGCGCGAGGCCGGGGGCGAGATCAGCTCGAACATCGTCTGGGAGTACGGCCATTGCACGATCCCCCGGCACCTGCGCGACATCGTGGTGACCGAATACGGCATCGCCGACCTGCGCGGCAAGACCGACGCCGCGGTGATCGAGGCGTTGCTGAACATCAGCGACTCACGCTTCCAGCCCGGGCTGATCGAGCAGGCGCAAAAGGCCGGCAAGTTGCCGAAGGATTTCCGCCTCGATCCACGGTTCGCCGACAACACGTCGGAGCGGCTGCAGGCGATCCAGGCTCGGCATCCGAATCTGTTTCCCGAATACCCGCTGGGCTGTGATTTCGATGGGGTCGAGCGGGACCTGTTGCGGGCGCTGAATTGGCTTAAAAGCAAGTTCAAGCTCACCGAGATCCTGGAGTTGGGCAAAGCCGCGCTGGATGCGCCAGAGCCCTGGGAATTTGCCGGGCATCTGGAGCGGATGCAACTGACCAGTCCCGAAGGGCTGAGGGAGGAGCTGTTTCAGCGGCTCTTGCTTGCCGGCCTCAAGGCCACTGCGCCATCGCGAACAACCTGAACCCCTGTGGGAGCGAGCTTGCTCGCGATGGCGGTCTGTCAGATACCTTTTATGTAACAGATACACCGCTATCGCGAGCAAGCTCGCTCCCACTGGGGGCACTGGGTCAGTCGATGAAGGTCACGACCCCACCCGCCAACGACTTCACCCGTGCCAACGACTCGACGCGATAGCCCTGGGCGTCCAGTTCCGCGCGGCCGCCCTGGAACGACTTCTCGATCACGATCCCCAGCCCGGCGACAGTGGCGCCGGCTTGCTTGATGATGGAAATCAGCGCCTGGGAGGCTTTGCCGTTGGCCAGGAAGTCATCAATGATCAGCACCCGATCGCTGCTGGTCAGGTGACGCGGGCTGATGGCGACGGTGCTTTCGGTTTTCTTGGTAAACGAATACACGGTGGCCGACAGCAGGTTCTCCGTCAGGGTCAGGGATTGTTGCTTGCGGGCGAAGATCACCGGTACGCCAAGATTCAGCCCGGTCATGATCGCCGGGGCGATGCCCGAGGCTTCGATGGTGACGATCTTGGTGATGCCCGAATCCTTGAACAGCGCGGCGAATTCGTCGCCGATCAGCTTCATCAATTGCGGGTCGATCTGGTGGTTCAGGAAAGCGTCGACTTTCAGGACCTGATCGGAAAGCACGATGCCTTGTTCACGAATTTTCTGGTGCAGGGCTTCCATGAAGCCTCCTCTGATGACGCCTTCAGCGCCTGAAGTCGTTGAAAAAAGTAGTCGATTCTAGCGCTTTAGCATCGCGCGTATATCCGCCAGGGCACTGTTGCCGCGAACGACTTTGACTTCCGTCGGCGTGTCGTCGTTGCCTTCCCAGGCCAGGTCGTCCGGTGGCAGTTCATCGAGAAAGCGGCTGGGGGCGCAGTCGATCACTTCGCCGTACTGCTTGCGCTTGGCGGCGAAGGTGAAGGCCAGCGTCTGGCGTGCCCGGGTAATGCCGACATAGGCCAGGCGCCGTTCTTCCTCGATGGTGTCGGCCTCGATGCTGGAGCGGTGCGGCAGGATTTCTTCTTCCATGCCCATGATGAACACGTAGGGAAACTCCAAGCCCTTGGAAGCGTGCAGCGTCATCATCTGCACGCCTTCTGCGCCGTCTTCCTCTTCCTGCTGGCGCTCGAGCATGTCCCGCAGCACGAGTTTGCCGATGGCGTCCTCGACCGTCATGTCCCCGTCTTCGTCCTTTTCCAGGGTGTTCTTCAACGCCTCGATCAGGAACCAGACGTTGCCCATGCGGTAATCGGCGGCCTTGTCGCTGGAGCTGTTGGTGCGCAGCCAGTTCTCGTAATCGATGTCCATGACCATGCTGCGCAGCGCCGAGATCGGATCTTCCCCGGCGCACTGTTCGCGGACCTTGTCCATGAAGCGCTTGAAGCGCGCCAGGCGATCGGTGAAGCGGCTGTCCAGATGTTCGCCCAGGCCGATTTCATCGGTGGCGGCGTACATCGAGATCTTGCGCTCGGTGGCGTAGTTGCCGAGTTTTTCCAGGGTGGTCGAGCCGATTTCCCGGCGCGGCACGTTGATCACCCGCAGGAAGGCGTTGTCGTCGTCCGGGTTCACGATCAGGCGGAAGTAGGCCATCAGATCCTTCACTTCCTGGCGCCCGAAGAAGCTGTTGCCCCCCGACAGGCGATAGGGGATCTGGTGATGCTGCAATTTCAGCTCGATCAGCTTGGCCTGGTAGTTGCCGCGGTACAGGATCGCAAAGTCGCTGTACGGGCGGTCGGTGCGCAGGTGCAGGCTGAGGATTTCCATGGCCACGCGCTCGGCTTCGGCGTCTTCGTTGCGGCAACGGATCACGCGGATCTCGTCGCCGTGGCCCATCTCGCTCCACAGTTGTTTTTCGAACTCGTGGGGGTTGTTGGAAATCAGCACGTTGGCGCAGCGCAGGATGCGGCTGGTGGAGCGGTAGTTCTGCTCCAGCATCACCACTTTGAGCGACGGATAGTCGTCCTTGAGCAGCATCAGGTTTTCCGGCCGCGCGCCGCGCCAGGCATAGATCGACTGGTCATCGTCGCCCACCACGGTGAACTGGTTGCGTTTGCCAATCAGCAGCTTCACCAGCAAATACTGGCTGGCGTTGGTGTCCTGGTATTCGTCCACCAGCAGGTAGCGGACCTTGTTCTGCCATTTTTCGAGAATGTCGGCGTGGTCCTGGAACAGCTTGACCGGCAGCAGGATCAGGTCGTCGAAGTCCACCGCATTGAACGCCTTGAGGGTGCGCTGGTAGTGGGTGTAGACGATGGCGGCAGTCTGTTCCTTGGGGTTGCGGGCGTTCTCCAGGGCTTCGGCGGGCAGGATCAGGTCGTTTTTCCAGGAACCGATCATGTTCTTGATCTCGTCCACGCCGTCGTCGCCCGAGTATTCCTTTTGCATGATGTCGGTCATCAGGGCCTTGACGTCGGTCTCGTCGAAAATCGAGAAGCCCGGTTTGTAGCCCAGCCGCGCGTGCTCCTTGCGGATGATGTTCAGGCCCAGGTTGTGAAAGGTACAGACCGTCAGGCCGCGGCCTTCGCCGGCGCGCAACAGGCCGCCGACCCGCTCTTTCATTTCTCGGGCGGCCTTGTTGGTGAACGTCATGGCGACGATGTATTGGGCACGGATGCCGCAGTTCTGGATCAGGTGCGCGATCTTGCGGGTGATTACGCTGGTCTTGCCGGAGCCTGCACCGGCGAGCACCAAAAGAGGGCCGCCGACATAGTTCACGGCTTCTTGCTGCCGGGGATTGAGTCGGGACATGACAGAGTCAGGGAGTCGTTTGCGAAATGGGCCGGCATTTTAACAGGCTCTGAGAATTGTGCTGCTCTGTCCGACTTGTGACGCACGCAGGATTGTCATTTGCCGCTTCTGCCACTTTCACGCAGGATGGGGACCCAATTGGGTCCCGCGCAGCATTTCGAGCGGGAAAAACCGCCGAAAGCGCGTGTTTGAGAACCGTTGGCATTGGTCATTGCCCATCGGCAGGTCATAATGCCCGGCGCCTACCACCTTGCAGAGTCTAGGGAGTCAGCTTGTCAACGCCTGTCGAACCCTTGCGTTTGCTGTTATTGGCCCAAGAGCCAGAGTGGTCAGCGATACTGCGCGAGTGCCTGGTGCCCTTGGGGTCCTCGGTCGTGTTGATCAGCACCCCGAGCTGGGAGTCCGTCAGCAGCCTGTTCGAAGACAATCGCAACGCGGTATTGCTGACCGTTGCGGCGTTGCAACCGGCGCCGGGCCGTTGCAGCCTGCCGACCATCCTGCTGCTCGAGCACGAGCCGGCGGTTGCCCCCGACGGCGCCAGCGACTGGTTGGTGCGTGACGTTCTCGACAGCGCGACCCTGCGTCGTTGCCTGCGCCATGTGCGCGAGCGCGGCGTGCTGGAAAACACCCTGCAGCGCCTCGCCGAGCAGGATCCATTGACAGGCATCGCCAACCGCCAGGGTTTCCAGACATTGCTGGCGGCGCGCCTGGCGGAAAACGACGGCCGAGGCTTGGCCCTCGGTCACCTGGACCTGGACAACTTTCGCCACGCCAACGACGCCCTCGGTCACCAGGCCGGCGACCGCTTGATCCTGCAAGTGGTGGCGCGGCTCAAGGGGTCGCTCGAAGCCGGCGATCAGTTGGCGCGGCTGGGCAGTGATGAATTTGCCTTGCTGATCGACACCCGCCGCGCCCCGCAGCGGGCCGAGTGGATGGCCGAGCGTATTACCGAAGCCTTGGCCGAACCCTATTGGGTGGACGGCGAAAGCCTGCTGATCGGTTGCAGCCTGGGCGTCGCCCATGCTCGCGCCCAGGCCGGTGCCGATCCGCTGATGTGGCATGCCCACATCGCCATGCAGCAGGCCAAGGGCACCCAGGGCTGCACCTTTCATATCTTCAACGAACGCATCAATCGCAATGCCCGCAGCCTTGCCGACCTGGAAAGCGAACTGCGCCGGGCCCTGCGCCGCGACGAGCTGGAATTGCATTACCAGCCGCGACTGGACCTCGATGGCGGCCACATCGTCGGCCTCGAAGCCCTGGTGCGTTGGCGCCATGGCGAACGCGGCTTGCTGCCACCCAGTGAGTTCGTGCCGCTGGCCGAACAGAGCGGCCTGATCGTGCCGTTGGGCTACTGGGTGATTTCCCGGGCGTTGCGGGACATGCAGGCCCTGCGCGAACGAGGGCTGGCGCCGTTGCACATGGCGGTCAACCTGTCGTTCCGGCAGTTCCAGGACAGCCAGTTGCTGCCGACCTTGAGCCGGCTGATTGCCGAGCGGGGTGTCGAGGCGCAATGGCTGGAGTTCGAACTCACCGAAACCGCCGTCATGCGCCGCAGCGAACTGGTCAAGCAGACCATGGATGCCCTGGGCCGCCTGGGGGTACGCTTCTCCCTGGACGACTTCGGCACCGGGTTCTCCTCATTCGTGCACCTCAACAGCCTGCCGATCGCCTTGCTCAAGATCGACAAGAGCTTCGTCGGCGGCATGGAGCAGCGCGAAGAGAACCGCAAACTGGTGCACGCCATGATCAACCTGGCCCATAACCTCAACCTGGAGGTGGTAGCCGAAGGTGTGGAAACCCAGGAACAACTGGACCTGCTACGTGGTTTCGGTTGCGACCAGGTGCAGGGCTTCCTGATCAGCAAGCCGTTGCCGTTGCCGGAACTGGTTGAGTACTTGATGTTCGAGGGTGATCAGCAGTCCACACACGACGTCGTGATCTGACACAAAACCTTGTGGGAGCGAGCTTGCTCGCGATAGCGGTATGTCAGTCAAAATCGATGTGACAGACCTATCGCCATCGCGAGCAAGCTCGCTCCCACAAAGGGATGGATTTCACTTGGCCTGAATGGCTTCGAAACCGGGCTGCCCAGCCTCACTGCGAATCATCCGTTTCATCTTCCATTCAAACGCTGCCGTCAGGCTCACCGCCGCGCAGGCCAGCCCCAGGGCCAGGCCCCACCAGACACCGGTCGGTCCCCAGTTCAGGTGGAACGCCATCCACCACGCCGACGGTGCGCCGATCAGCCAATAGCAACCCAGGCCCACCAAGAAGGTGGTCTTGGCGTCCTTGAGCCCGCGAATGCAGCCCATGGCGATGGTTTGCGTGCCGTCGAACAGCTCGAACCACGCCGCCACCGCCAACAGGCTCACGGCCAGGTTGATCACGTCGCGGAACGCCGGGTCATCGTGGTCCAGGAACAAGCCGATCAATTGATGGGGCAACAACCAGAACACCATGGCGAATGCCAGCATCGCGGCCGCGCCAAAACCAATGCCGACCCGACCGGCCAGGCGCGCCCTCCACAGCTGTCCGGCGCCGTAGTGCTGGCCGATGCGCATGGTGATGGCGTAGGACATTCCGGCCGGCACCATGAACGCCACCGAGACGATTTGCAGGGCGATCTGGTGGGCCGCCAACGGCGTGCTGCCCATGGTGCCCATGCACAGCGCGGCGAACGCGAACAGCCCGACTTCCACCGCATAGGTGCCACCGATCGGCAGGCCCAGGCGCCACAGCTCCTTGAGGTATTGGCGATTGGGCCGCGACAGCCCATCCAGCAGCGGATAGGCACGGTAGGCCGGGTGCCGATGGATGTGCCAGGCCAGTGCCAGGGCCATGCAGTTGGCGACAATGGCCGTGACCAGGCCGATGCCCATCAAGCCGAGTTTTGGCAGGCCGAACATGCCGGTGATGAGCGCGTAGTTGAGCAGGAAGTTGGCCACCGTGCCGCCGAGGCTGATCACCATGACCGGCGTGGCCCGGCCGATGGCGCTGGTGAAGCCGCGCAGGGCCATGAAGCTCAGGTAGCCGGGCAGGGCGAACGGCAGCGCCAGCAGGAACTGGCCGGCGGACAACACGTTGGTTTCGGTCTGGCCGAACATCAGCAGCACGGGCTTGAGGTTCCACAGCAGCAACCCGGCCATCAGCGCCATCAACCAGGCCAGCCAAAGCCCGGCCTGGGTCAGCCGGGTGGCGCCTTCGACATCGCCCGCGCCCTGGCGGATCGCGACCAGGGTGCCCACCGCGGCGATCACGCCGATGCAGAAGATCGACACGAACGAATAGGTGGCCGCCCCGAGCCCGCCTCCGGCGAGGGCTTCGGGGCTCAGGCGCGCCATCATCACGGTGTCGGTGAGCACCATGAGCATGTGCGCCAACTGCGAGGCAATCAACGGCCCCGCCAGCCGCAGGATGGCCCAGAGTTCGGTACGCACCGGATGCCGCATGATCATCACACTCCATGTTCAAACAAGGCAGTAAAGCGACGATTCTCGGCGCTCTTGGCGGATTGCACAAAAGGATAAAAAAGATCGCTGGCATGATTAAAACTCATGCTGGATGGGTTTCTGGTAGGGTTTGCAGACCACGCCATGGAGCTTTTGCGATGTCCCGTCGTCTTCCTCCTCTTTATGCGTTGCGAGCATTCGAAGCCGCGGCGCGCTATAGCTCGTTCACCCGGGCCGCCGAAGAGCTGTCGATCACCCAGAGCGCGGTTAGCCGGCACATCCGCACGCTGGAAGATCACTTTGCCTGCCGGCTGTTCCAGCGCAGCGGTCGCAACCTGCAGTTGACCGAGGCGGCGCGGTTGCTGCTGCCGGGCGTGCGCGAGGGTTTCATGGCGCTGGAGCGGGCCTGTCACACCTTGCATGGCGAAGACGGCATCCTGCGCATGAAAGCGCCTTCCACGCTGACCATGCGTTGGTTGTTGGCGCGCCTGAGTCGCTTCCGGCATTTGCAGCCCGGCAACGAGGTGCAACTGACCAGTGCCTGGATGGACATCGATTCGGTGGACTTCAACGTCGAGCCCTTCGATTGCGCCGTATTGCTGGGCAACGGGCATTTTCCGGCGGATTGGGAGGCCAGTTTGCTGTTTCCCGAGGAATTGATCCCGGTGGGCGCGCCGAACCTGTTGAACGATCAGCCCTGGGATGTGGCGCGACTGGCCAGTGCCGAACTGCTGCACCCGACGCCGGATCGCCGGGACTGGCGCAACTGGCTGCAACGCATGGGCCTGTCCGACAAGGTCTCGCTCAAGGGTGGACAGGTGTTCGATACCCTGGAGCTGGGCATGATCGCGGCCGCGCGTGGCTATGGGGTCTCCATGGGCGACCTGCTGATGGTGGCCGAGGACGTTGCCCAAGGGCGCCTGAGCCTGCCATGGCCGACGGCTGTCGCCAGTGGGGAACACTATTACCTGGTCTGGCCGAAAACCCGGCCGGGAGGTGAACGTTTGCGCCGGCTCAGCGACTTCCTTCAGGGCGAGGTCAAGGCCATGCAACTGCCCGATGTAGAGCGTCTGAGCTGAAACGTTGAAGTTGGCGTGCTAGCCACGTGGCACTAATCCGTGCAAACCGCTCAAGTATTCGGCTTTGCCGCCGAATCGGTGAACATGGAACCCTCGTTCAGAAAGGGCCTACATACACCTCACCCGAATAAAATGCCGAGCGTGCGACGTGATCAGAATGATCCGGTCTCTCGGCCAGGAGCCGTCATGTCTCAACCCCGCGCCCGGATCGCCTCACAGCTAGGCCTTGCCCTCGCCGTGATACTGGCGATCGTGATCTCCGGCAGTACCGTCTTCGCCTTGCGTTCGCTGGACGCTGCCAACCTTGCCACCCGTGAAGAGCACTTGGCCAGCGAAGCGCGCCTGATGGCCGACCAGCTCAATACGTTCCACAGCACCCTGCGCGAGAGCACCCAGCGCTTGGCCGGTCTGTTCGAAAAGCGCTTCAGCGCGGGCCTGAGCGTGCATCCGGACCAGCCGGTGACGGTGGCGGGCGTACAAACCCCAGGCTTGAGCCTGGGTGGCGAAGTGTTGAACAACAACTTCAAGGAAGTGGATGACTTCAAAGCGATGACCGCCGGGGTCGCCACGATATTCGTGCGCAGCGGCGACGATTTCATCCGCGTCAGTACCTCCGTCAGCAAACAGGACGGTGCGCGGGCCATCGGCACCGTGCTCGACCGCGCCGGCCCCGCCTACGGTCCGGTGATCAGCGGGCAGAGCTACATTGGTCGGGCCCTGCTTTTCGGACGCTTCTATATGTCGCAGTACACGCCTGTGCGCGACAGCAGCGGCAAGATCATTGCCGTGTTGTATGTAGGCTTCGATTACACCGATGCGCAGAACGCACAGTTCGAAAACCTCAAGCGCTTCCGTATCGGCCAGACTGGCTCCCTGGCGCTGTTGGACGAACAAAACAAATGGCTGGTGCCGCCCGCCGGCGTGCAGGCGCTGGACAACGCTACCACGGCCATTACCGGCTTGATCAAACAGCCGGGCAAGGGCGCGTTCTGGGCCGATACCGCCGAAGATTTCTACAGCGTTGCCGTACCGTTCGAGGGCGGGCCGTGGGCGGTGGTGGCGAGCATGCCGAAAACCGAGATCCGCGCCGTGACCTGGAGCGTCGGCATTCAACTGGCCATTGGCAGCCTGCTGGCGATGCTGTTGGCGGTCGGTTCGGCAATGTGGTTGTTGCGTAGCAAACTGGCGCCGCTGGGGGACTTGGTGCGCCAGGCCGAAGCGTTGGGCGCCGGCGACCTGAGCGTGCGCCTGAACGTGTCGAGCCATGATGAAATCGGTCAGTTGGCCCGTGCCTTCAACCAGATGAGCCAGGCCCTGTCGACCATGGTCGAGCACATCCGCAAGGCCTCCCAGGAGGTCAACAGCCGCGCCCAGGCCCTGTCCGGGTTGTCCAGCGGGGCGTACGAAGGCATGGAGCAGCAATCCGGCGAAATCACCAGCATGGCCGGTGCGGTGGAGGAGTTCAGTGCGACCTCCCTGAACATTGCCGACAACATGGGCAACACCGAGCGCCTGGCCCAGGAAAACGCCCAGCAAACCCGCATCGGCCGGACCTCGATGGATGAAGCGTCGTCGTCCCTGGAGCAAATCGCCGGCGCGCTGAACAGCACGGCCACGGTCATCAATACCCTGGGCCAGCGTTCCCAGGAAATCGGCGGTATCGTGGGGGTCATCACCTCGATTGCCGAGCAGACCAACCTGCTGGCTTTGAACGCGGCCATCGAAGCTGCCCGCGCCGGCGAGCAGGGCCGTGGTTTCGCCGTGGTGGCCGATGAAGTCCGCAGCCTGGCGTCCCGAACTCGCCAGGCCACTGACGAAATCTCCAGCATGATCAACAGTATCCAGCAGGAAACCGGCAATGCCATCAGCACGATGGAACAGGGCAACCTGTTGATGCAGGAAGGCCTGTCGCGCAACGCCAATGTGGCCGCGGCCCTGGCGCGAATCGACGAGCAGAGCCGTTCGGCTGGCCAGCAATTCGCGGCGATCACCACCGCCACCCAGGAACAAAGCAGCACCGCGACCCTGCTCAGCAGCAACCTGCAAAGCATCGCCATGGCCAACAGCGAACAGCGCCAGGTGGTCTCGAACCTGGCGGTCACCGCCAAGGAACTGGAAAAGCTGGCCCAGGACCTGCGTCAAGAGGTTGATCGGTTCCGCTGAAGCCTCCTGTCACAAGCCCGCTTCCAGAGATTCGGTGGAAGCGGGCTTGCTTGCGATTGAGACTGCCCAGCCAACATCATCTCAATCCGACCCACCGCTATCGCGAGCGAGCTTCCACAGTTTGATTCCCAGTGAATACGAAACCCGGGCCACCCTCGATTCCCTGTGGGAGCGAGCTTGCTCGCGATGACGGCTGTCCAGCCAGCATCATTTCTATCTGACCTACCGCTATCGCGAGCAAGCTCGCTCCCACAAACGCTGCTGATCGGGTAGTCATGCTTTTTTAAGGGAGTTGCTGTTTTTAAGCTTGCTGAAACGTTTCTTCAAGTCTATAAAAACCGCACAACTCCAATAAAAGGTCGCGTCCATGACTCCGCTCAAACTCCTCGTTACCCTTGGCGCCTTGGGCGCTGCCTCCCAGGCGATGGCTTGGGATTACGTCCTGCTGGATACCGATAAAGCCGCCCAACCCTGGCAAATCACCAGCCAGCAGCTCGGCGTGAAAACCGACAAACCCTTCTCCGTGACGATGCGCACCCTGCACGGTGGCCGGCAAGAGGGCGTCAGCATCGTTGATATCGACAACGGCACCCTGAAGCTTTCAGTCGTCCCGACCCGTGGCATGAATGTGCTGCAGGCGTCGGTCGGAAGTGTGCGCATGGGGTGGGATTCGCCGGTCAAGGAAGTGGTCAATCCGGCGTTCATCGAGCTCAACGGTCGCGGTGGGTTGGGTTGGCTCGAAGGTTTCAATGAATTGGTGACCCGCTGTGGCTACGAATGGGTCGGCCATCCCGGCATGGACAATGGCGAGCTGCTGACCCTGCATGGTCGCGCCGCTAATATTCCGGCCAACAAAGTCACCTTGCACATCGATGAAAAACCACCCTACGCCATCACCCTGCGGGGCGAGTTGAAGGAGCAGGCGTTCAAGAAGGTCGATTTCTCGGTGCAGACCGAACTGGTCACCGAACCCGGCAGCGTGACGTTCGCGCTCAGCGACACACTGACCAACAACGGCGATTACCCGAAGGAATACCAAGCGCTCTACCACAGCAATTTCAGCACGCCTTTCCTGGAGCAGGGCGCTCGTTTCGCGGCACCGGTCAAGCAGGTCTCGCCGTTCAACGACAAGGCCAAGGGCGACTTGCCGGATTGGCAAACCTACCGGGGCCCGACCAAGGATTACGACGAAACCGTCTATAACGTCGTGCCCTACGCTGACGCCAAGGGCGATACGCTCACGGTCCTGCACAACAAGGCCGGCAGTCTTGGTGTGTCGGTAGGCTTCAACACCAGCACGCTGCCCGTGTTCTCCCTGTGGAAAAACACCGATACCCAAGGCCAGGGCTACGTGACCGGGTTGGAACCAGGCACCAGTTTTTCCTATAACCGCCGGTATCAGCGGCCATTGGGCCTGGTGCCCACGATCGGACCGAAAGAGCACAAGCAATTCCAGATTCACTACAGCCTGTTGGCAGACAAGGGTGCAGTGGATAAGGCGCTCAAGCGCATCGATGCGATCCAGAACGGTCAAAAAACCGAGGTCCGGGAAACACCATTGGTAGACCTGAGCAAACCGTAAAAGCGGTTCAAGCCGTAGCCGGCCGATACTGCAACGCTTCGGCCAGGTGCTCGCGGCGAATGTTCCCCGCTTGCTCCAGGTCCGCCAGTGTCCGGGCGACCTTGAGCAAGCGGTGGGCGGCGCGCAGCGACAGGGTCAGCCGTTCGCAGGCGGTTTCCAGCCAGGTTTCATCGGTTGTGGATAACTTGCAATGCCGGCGCAACCCCGGTAGATCGAGGAAGGCGTTGGCGCAGCCCTGGCGGCGGTGCTGGCGTTCCCGAGCTTCGGCTACGCGCTCGGCGACCGTCGCCGTATCGTCCCCGGCTTCGAGCCTGGGGTTCAATGCCGTGGCTTCCCGGGCGACGGTCAGGTGCAGGTCGATACGGTCCAGCAACGGGCCGGAGAGTTTGTTGCGGTAGCGCTGCACCATCTCCGGTGTACAGGCACAGCGGCCGCTGGGCTCGCCGAGATAGCCACAGGGGCAGGGGTTCATCGCCGCCACCAGTTGGAAACGGGCAGGGAAGCGCACGCGATCCCGGGCGCGGGAAACCACGATGTGGCCGGACTCCAGCGGTTCTCTCAAGACCTCCAGCACCTTGCGGTCGAATTCCGGCAACTCGTCCAGAAACAGCACGCCATGATGGGCAAGGGTAATCTCCCCTGGCTGCGGTTTCGACCCGCCACCCACCAGCGCCGGACCGGAAGCCGAGTGGTGCGGCTGGCGAAACGGACGTTGCGGCCAATGGCTCAAGGGCACGCAACTGGCCACCGACTGGATGGCCGCGACCTCCAGGGCCTCGCTCTCGGCCAGTGGCGGCAACAGCCCTGGCAAGCGGCTCGCCAGCAAGGTCTTGCCGGTACCCGGTGGCCCGCTGAACAACAGGTTGTGGGCCCCCGCGGCAGCAATCAGCAAGGCCCGCTTGGCCCCGGCCTGGCCTTGTACTTCATTCAGGTCGGGGTAGGGCTTGCTGGCCGAGAGCAGCCCATTGGACACGAACGGCTCGACTGGCGTGTGGCCGTTGAAATGCGCCACCGCTTCGAGCAGATGATCCACGGCGATCACTTTCAGCCCCGAGGCCAGGCAGGCTTCCTCGGCATTGGCCCGTGGCACCACCAGCATGCGCCCGGCCTTGCGCGCCGCCAGCGCCGCGGGCAATACGCCACGCACCGGACGCACCGCGCCGGACAAGGCCAGTTCACCAAGGCATTCCACGTCATCCAGCGTCAGGGTCGGCACTTGCACGCTGGCCGACAGGATCCCCAAGGCGATGGCCAGGTCGAAGCGGCCGCCGTCTTTTGGCAGGTCCGCCGGCGCCAGGTTCAGGGTGATGCGCCGCGCCGGAAAATTCAGCCCCGAGTTGATGATCGCGCTGCGCACCCGATCCTTGCTTTCCTTCACCGCCGCCTCCGGCAGGCCAACCATCGTCAGCGACGGCAAGCCATTGGCCAGGTGGACTTCAACGGTAACGGCAGGAGCCTCGACCCCCACTTGGGCGCGGCTGTGGACAATGGCGAGCGACATGAATCGTTCCTTGAGTGAATGGGGTGCCGCGTCCTGCGACTTTTGAAGGGTAGTCGTGGGGAAGAACTTGGGCGCAGCAATCGAGGGGAGAAAATTTGGCAGGATGTTTCGACTGCCAGTGACAGCCGAGGCGGCAAGCGCGATACGGTTCAGCCGATGCCGTCCTTCACCCGCCCAGGCGAAATGCCCGGGACCGGCCTAGACTCCGATTTGCCCAGTCGGCACTTGGCGGTATCAACGGCACAGGGAGGAAGTGGCCATGAACGATCTGCTGGCTCTGTTAACCGACAAGCGCTTCATGCCCCATGGGCACTGCTACATGTGGCGGCCGGATCTGCTGTGGACCAATGTCATTGCCGATGGTTTGATCACCCTGTCCTACGTCACCATTCCCTTCACGCTCCTGTACTTTATCCACAAGCGCAAGGACGTGCCGTTCGACTGGATGCTGGCGGCCTTTGGTGTATTTATCCTGGCCTGCGGGACCAGCCACGTGATGGAAATCCTGACCATTTGGCAGCCTTATTACTGGTTGTCGGCGCTGGTCAAGGTGATCACCGCGATTGCCTCGGTGATTACCGCCATCCTGCTGGTCCGGCTGGTGCCGGTGGCCCTGAAGATCCCCAGCCCGCGGCAATTGGCCAAGGTCAACGAAGAGTTGCGCGAGGCGCAGGCCGAACTGGTGACCACTGCGCGCCGGGCCGGCATGGCGGAAATCGCCACCAATGTGCTGCACAACGTGGGCAATGTGCTCAACAGCGTCAACGTGTCGGCCCAGGTCCTCTACGAGAAGGTGCACACCTCCAAGGGGCCCGGGGTGGCCAAGGTCGCCCAGTTGATGAAGGAGCATCCCGACGATCTCGGCGACTTCATCAGCAGCGATCCGAAAGGGCGCACGCTACCAGACTATCTCGACAAGCTGGCCGACGCGCTGGCCGTCGAGCAGCAAGGCATGATCGCCGAGTTGGCGCAGTTGACCCGCCGAATCGACCACATCAAGGAAATCGTCGCCACCCAGCAATCCTATGCCGGCAATGCCAGCGTCCTGGAGTCGGGCTCGCTGCGAGAGCTGGTCGAGGATGTCGTGCGCATTTGCGATGTGTCCCTGGCCCGCCACCACATCACGCTGATCAAGGAATTCAGCGATATCCCGCAAATGCCACTGGACAAGCACCGAGTGCTGCAGATCCTGGTCAATCTGATCAACAACGCCAAGCAGGCGCTGGACGCGGGTGTGAACCGGCCGCCGCGGATCATCCTGCGCCTGAAGGTCGTTGGCGATGGGCGCGTGCGGGTCGAGGTCGAGGACAACGGCGAGGGGATTGCGCAGGACAATCTTGCGCGGGTGTTCGAGCACGGCTTCACCACACGTGTCGACGGTCACGGTTTTGGTTTGCACAGCTGCATTCTGGCGGCGCACGAGATGGGTGGCGATCTGACGGCGCAGAGCGCGGGGCCGGGCAAGGGCGCGCTCTTTATCCTGGAACTGCCGCTCACGCTTGTGCAAGGCGCATCGCAGCGGGCCGCAAGTGGTTGAGGCGCCTATTCCTGGGCCGGAGCCAACCGCGCTTCCAGCTCAGCGACCTTGGCCTCCAGGCTTTCGAGCCGCGCTCGGGTCCGGGCCAGCACGACCATCTGGCTGTCGAATTCTTCCCGACTGACCAGGTCCAGCTTGCTGAAGCCGCTTTGCAGCAGGGCCTTGAACTGGCTTTCGATTTCGCTTTTGGGCAGCGGCGTGTCGCCACTCAAGATACGGGAGGCGTGGCCGTTCAGGGCGTCGAGGAGGTCTTTGGGCGCAAGCATGTGCAGGTGTCCTGGAAACAATGGCGGGCAGTGTACCACGCAGTGTCTATAGTCAATTCGCCAGCCAGGGATGCACGCTTTTCGCGCATGGGGCCGGGCGGCGCTGCACTGTTGTTGTGCGTATCGCTGCGGTTCGTGGTGCGGTGCACGTCGAGCCGGTGGCCAAGGGACTGAAATCAGTGGGTTTGGGTGCAGATGGCAAGGTTTCTGCTTAGAGGCTGATGACCCATGCACTGATGCAGTCGCTGTGACGAATGCAGTGCAGCAGGCGGAACGGGGAGTTTCGTCAGGATCGGTTAACTGGCACCTGTCGGGCAACTTGGGCCGACGACGCGTTACAAAGCCAGGCACTGCGCTTAGACTTGAGTCGGGTTTGTTTTCCTGGGGCAAGTCCACCAATTCGGGAGAAAGTTTCATGAAGCTAGTCACTGCCATCATCAAGCCGTTCAAGTTGGACGACGTGCGCGAGTCGTTGTCCGAGATCGGCGTGCAGGGCATTACCGTTACTGAGGTCAAAGGCTTTGGTCGGCAGAAAGGTCACACCGAGCTGTATCGCGGCGCGGAGTACGTGGTCGATTTCCTGCCCAAGGTGAAGATCGATGTCGCCATTGACGACAAGGATCTGGACCGGGTGATCGAGGCAATCACCAAGGCCGCCAACACCGGCAAGATCGGTGACGGGAAGATCTTTGTGGTCAATCTGGAACAGGCTATCCGCATCCGTACCGGCGAAACCGATACCGACGCTATCTAAGCCGCCAAACCCAACGCCCCAGGAGAAAACAATATGACTCTGCGTAAATTCGCAGGGCTAGGAGCCCTGTTGTCCTTCGCAATGCCCGGCCTGGCCATGGCAGAAGAAGCGGCAGCCCCCGTCTTGAACTCCGGCGACACCGCCTGGATGCTCACGGCCACGATTCTTGTACTGTTCATGACCATTCCAGGCCTGGCACTGTTCTACGGTGGCATGGTCCGGTCGAAAAACATTCTTTCCGTGATGATGCAGTGCTTTGCCATTACCGGTCTGATCAGCATCCTGTGGGTCATCTATGGCTACAGCATCGCGTTCGACACCACCGGCATGGAGCAGGGCGTCGTCAACTTCAATTCCTTCATTGGCGGTTTCGGCAAAGCGTTCCTGGCGGGCGTCACGCCAGCCAGCCTGACCGGCCCGGCGGCCCTGTTCCCTGAGGCGGTGTTCATCACCTTCCAGATGACGTTCGCCATCATCACCCCGGCCCTGATCGTCGGTGCATTTGCCGAGCGGATGAAGTTCTCCGCCATGCTGATCTTCATGGGCGTGTGGTTCACCCTGGTGTATGCACCGATTGCGCACATGGTCTGGTCCGGCAACGGCGGCCTGCTGTGGGACTGGGGCGTGCTGGACTTCGCTGGCGGCACCGTGGTGCACATCAACGCCGGTATCGCCGGTCTGGTGGCGTGCCTGGTACTGGGCAAGCGCAAAGGCTTCCCGACCACGCCAATGGCACCGCATAACCTGGGTTACACCCTGGTGGGCGCGGCCATGCTGTGGGTCGGCTGGTTCGGCTTCAACGCCGGTTCCGCCGTCGCCGCCAACGGCACTGCCGGCATGGCGATGCTGGTGACCCAGATCGCTACCGCTGCGGCGGCGCTGGGCTGGATGTTTGCCGAGTGGATCACCCACGGCAAGCCAAGCGCGCTGGGCATTGCCTCGGGCGTGGTGGCCGGCCTGGTTGCAATCACCCCGGCTGCCGGCACCGTGGGCCCGATGGGCGCCCTGGTCATCGGCTTGGCGGCGGGTGTGGTGTGCTTCTTCTGCGCCACCACCCTCAAACGCAAGCTCGGTTATGACGACTCCCTGGATGCCTTCGGCGTGCATGGCATCGGCGGTATTCTCGGCGCGATCCTGACCGGTGTGTTCGCCGCGCCGGCCTTGGGTGGCTTCGGCACCGTGACCGATATCGGCGCGCAAGTGTGGATTCAATTCAAGGGCGTGGGTTTCACGGTGGTCTACACCGCGATCGTCACCTTCATCATCCTCAAGGTCCTGGACGCCGTCATGGGTCTGCGTGTCACCGAGGAAGAAGAAGCTGTGGGCCTGGATCTGGCCCAGCACAACGAACGTGGCTACAACCTGTAAGTACACGCAATAAAAAATGCCCGGTTCGCCGGGCATTTTTTTGTCTGGAATTTGTCATTGCTCACAAGGTGTGGCGGTTTTTCCGACGCCTTTTGTTGTGGATGCGACATGGGTTTTTATACCGCCAAAGGCTTACATCGAAGCAAGAGTATTAGGGCCTTTGTTTTTTCCCAGAGCGCGCTAGAATGCGCGCCGAACGTGCGGAGATCTGTATGTGGCAACAGACGCTGATAACCCTGCGGGCAAGGCCCCGGGGCTTTCATCTGGTGACGGACGAGTTGCTGGCCGGCCTGCCTGAACTCCAGGCGTGTCGTGTCGGTCTGTTGCATCTGTGGCTGCAGCATACCTCGGCCTCGTTGACCATCAACGAGAACGCCGATCCGGCGGTACGTCGAGACTTCGAACGATTTTTCAATCGGCTGATCCCACAAGGAACCGCCGGTTATGAGCACAACGACGAAGGCCTGGACGACCTCCCGGCGCACTTCAAGGCCAGTGTGCTCGGTTGCCAGCTCAGCCTGCCGGTTACGGCGGGACGGCTGGCATTGGGAACCTGGCAAGGTGTTTATCTGGGCGAGCACCGTGATCACGGCGGTGCTCGTAAGGTCCTCGCCACCTTGTACGGTGAAGGGGCATAACCGCTGATTGCCAGCGGATGTTGAATTTTTTCCGGCAGCCTTCGAACAGATGGCGAAGCTGGGCTATAACTAATCTGCTTTTCGCAAGTCATGAGGTAGAACATGAGCGACGATGATCTGGAAAACGACGACCTTGAAGTAGGCGACGAAGACGAGACCGAAGAAGGCCTTGAAGCGGTGGCTGAGGACGTTGCCGACGACGATGGGGCCGATGTTCCGGCACCTACCGCCAAGGGCAAGGCCAAGGCCGCGGTGTCGGTCGACGAGTTGCCGAGCGTAGAGGCCAAGAACAAGGAGCGTGATGCGCTCGCCAAGGCCATGGAGGAGTTCCTGGCCAGGGGCGGTAAGGTGCAGGAAGTGGAAGCCAACGTGGTCGCTGATCCGCCCAAGAAGCCTGACAACAAGTACGGCAGCCGCCCTATCTGAGTATCGGCTTCTTGCTTGCTGAAAAAGCCCGCCGTCGCTGCGGGCTTTTTCATGGGCGCGATTCCCAGGCCAAGCACATTCCTTCCTGTGGGAGCGGGCTTGCTCGCGAAAGCGGTTTAACGCTCAACAGGTGAATGCCTGGTACACCGTCTTCGCGAGCAAGCCCGCTCCCACAGGATTTGTGCCTGGCATAGCGCCGCGGTACACCGCTCCCAGGATTTAGCGCTGGCCATGCCACCCGGCCAGCAGCCCCGGCAGTTCGGTCAGGCTGCGAATTTCCGCGTCCGGTACATGGTCGGCATTCCAGGGCTTGCCTGCCGGGTTGAACCACACCGCGCGCAGGCCGGCCTGTTGGGCGCCGGCGATGTCGTCACCCGGGTGATCGCCAACGTGCACGGCGGTCTGTGCCGTGGCGCCGCCGCGCTGCAGGGCTTCGTGGAACAACCGGGCGTCAGGCTTGGCGATGCCGATGTCTTCGGCGCACAAGGCGAACTTGAAGTAGTCCGCCAGCCCCAGGCGTCGCACGTCGGCGTTGCCATTGGTGACCACGCCAAGGGCGAAATGATTGGCGAGGATTTCCAGGGTGGGCTGCACCTCGGGAAAAACCTCCAGCTGATGACGGGCGTGCAGGAACGTCTCGAAGGCCTGGTCCGCCAGTTCAGAGGCTTGCCACTGGTCGTAGCCGGCTTCCTGCAAGGCACGGAACAGCACCCGCCGGCGCAACGCACTGATGCGATGCTTGAGGTTGGGTTCTTCGCGCAACACTTGCTCGCGAATCGAAAAAAGCTGCTCCACCGGCAGCCCGCCCAGGTTCGGTGCGTTGTCGGTCAGCCATTGGCGGAGTATGGCTTCGGCGCTGGCGATCACCGGGGCGGTGTCCCACAGGGTGTCGTCCAGGTCGAAAGTGATGAGTTCGATGGTCATGATTCGTCGCCCTTGATGCGTTTGGCCCTGGGGTGGGCACTGTCATAGACCGTCGCCAGGTGCTGGAAGTCCAGGTGGGTGTAGATCTGTGTCGTCTTGATGTCCGAGTGGCCCAGCAGCTCTTGAACGGCGCGCAGGTCCTGGGAGGATTCCAGCAGATGGCTGGCGAAGGAGTGCCTGAGCATGTGTGGGTGCAGGTTCTGCCCCAACTCGCGTTCGCCGGCGGCCTTGACCCGCAACTGAATCGCCCGCGGGCCGAGGCGCCGACCGCGTTGGCTGACGAATACCGCGTCATCGGCGGGGTTGGCCAGGGCCCGCAGGGGCAACCACAGTTCCAAGGCTTCACGGGCCTTGCGGCCGACGGGCAGCAGGCGGGTCTTGCTGCCCTTGCCGAGCACCTGGACCATGCCGTCGGCCAGGTCCAGTTGATCCAGGTTAAGCCCCGTCAGCTCTGAAAGCCGCAGGCCGGACGAATAGAACAGCTCGAGAATGGCCTGGTCGCGGCGGGCCAGGAAGTCATCTTCGACGGCGCCTTCAAGCAATTGCAGGGCGCGGTCGGTGTCGAGGGTCTTCGGCAGCCGGCGTTCGCCCTTGGGCGGTGCCAGGCCGGTGGCCGGATCGTGATCGCACAGGCCTTCGCGATTGAGGTAGTGATACAGGCCACGCACCGCCGACAACAGTCGCGCCAGGCTGCGGGAGGACTGTCCCTGTTGATGCAGGCGGGCGATCAGGCTGCGCAAGCGCTGTATGTCCAGGGCCGACCAACTGCCGATGTTCTGCTTCTGGCACCAGCCCAGCACTTTTTCCAGGTCGCGACGATAGGCCAACAACGTGTGGGGCGACACCTGACGCTCACTGCGCAGGTGTTCGCAGTAGGCGTCCAGTTGCCGCTCCATTATCAGCGTACCGAGCGCAGCGAACCGGCGACTCTTGGCAGCACCCGGCCGGTGACTTCGGCGATGTAGCTCAAGAACAGCGTGCCCACCGAACTCTTGTAGTGCTGCGGATCGCGGCTGGCGATGGCCAGTACGCCGTGCACGCCCTGGTGGGCGATGGCGACGACGGCGGTGGAGCCGATCTGCTTGCGCTGTTCTTCGCCGAACAGGAAGTCCAACTCATGTTCGCGCAGGCTGCCGCTGACGCTTTTGTTTTCCGTGAGCAGGCCGCCGATGGCCGTCTGCGCTTCGGCGTGGGTCACCCAGCGGCCCACCGGCATGGCGTTGTCGCCAAACAGGATCAGGCTGACAAAGGGCACCTGGAAATCCTGGCGCAGGCTGTCTTCGACGCTCATGACCAGGTCTTCGAGGGTGCTGGCGTCCATCAGGGCCAGGATCAGCCGACGGGTCTTGTCAAAGAGCCGGTCGTTGTCCCGGGCCACGTCCATCAAGTGCGAAAGACGATGGCGCATTTCGATGTTGCGCTCGCGCAGGATCTTCATCTGGTGCTCCACCAGCGACACGGTGTCGCCGCGCCGGTGGGGGATGCGCATCGTCGCAAGCAGTTCTTCATGCTCGACGAAGAAGTCCGGATGAGCCTCCAGGTAAGCGGTCACGGCCGCGACGTCTGGAAGGCTGGGCGATTCGTCGGGCTGTGGGGCTGGAACCTGTGGCTGATCGGTCATGGGTTTGGCTCACTCAAAGACGAACTTGTCCTTCGTATACGCGCACTGCCGGGCCGGTCATCATCACCGGTTGGCCAGGGCCTGCCCATTCGATGGACAGGCGCCCGCCGGGCAGGTCGATCAACAATGGCGAATCCATCCACCCCTGGCTGATCGCAGCGACGGCAGCGGCACAGGCGCCGGTACCGCAGGCCTGGGTTTCCCCGGCACCGCGTTCCCAGACGCGCAATTGTGCGCGGTGACGGTCGATGACTTGCAGGAAACCGACATTCACCCGCGCGGGGAAGCGCGGATGGTGTTCGATTTTCGGCCCCAGCTCATGCACCGGGGCGCTGTTGATATCGGCCACTCGCAGCACGGCATGGGGGTTGCCCATGGAGACCGCCGCCAGTTCCACCGTATTGTCATCGACTTCCAATGGATAGCTCAGGGCCTGGGCCGGCGCTTCGAATGGAATGTCCGCCGGTACCAGGCGCGGAGCGCCCATGTTGACGCCGATCTGGCCGTCGCTGCGCACATCCAGTTCGATGATGCCGCTCTTGGTCTCGACGCGGATCTGCCGCTTGGCGGTCAGGCGCTTGTCCAGCACGAAGCGGGCGAAGCAGCGCGCGCCGTTGCCGCATTGCTCCACTTCCGAACCGTCGGCGTTGAAGATCCGATAACGGAAATCCACGTCCGGGTTGTTGGGCGCCTCGACGATCAGCAACTGGTCGAAACCGATACCGGTGTGCCGGTCTCCCCATTGCTTGGCATGCTTGGGCAGGATATGCGCGTGCTGGCTGACCAGGTCGAGGACCATGAAGTC
Organism: Pseudomonas sp. NFIX10; assembly: GCF_900111955.1. NCBI lineage: Bacteria > Pseudomonadati > Pseudomonadota > Gammaproteobacteria > Pseudomonadales > Pseudomonadaceae > Pseudomonas > Pseudomonas sp. NFIX10. The sequence continues at coordinate 130,964 of NZ_FOKH01000014.1, forward strand.
ATTGCCCAGGCCGTGCATCTTGGTAAAACGCAGCAGCATGGTTTTACTCCGGCAGCAGGCTTTCGCCGGCAAACAACTCGGCTACCGTCTCGCGGCGACGCACTTCGAATGCCTGATCACCGTCCACCAGCACCTCGGCGCAACGGCCGCGGGTGTTGTAGTTGGAACTCATGACAAACCCGTAGGCACCGGCCGAATGCACGGCCAGCAAGTCGCCTTCTTCCAGCGCCAGCTCCCGGCCCTTGGCCAGGAAGTCACCGGTTTCGCAGATCGGCCCGACGATGTCGTAGGGGCGGGCCGCGGTGTCGCGAGGGCGCACGGCGGTGACGTCCATCCACGCCTGGTACAGCGCCGGGCGGATCAGGTCGTTCATCGCCGCATCGACGATGGCGAAATCCTTGTGCTCGGTGTGCTTGAGGTATTCGACCTGGGTCAGCAGCACGCCGGCATTGGCCACGATATAGCGGCCGGGCTCGAACATCAGCGCCAGGTCACGGCCTTCGAGGCGCTCGCGCACTGTCTTGATGTAGTCGGCTACCAGGGGGGGCTCTTCATCGCGATAGCGCACGCCGACACCGCCACCCAGGTCGATGTGGCGCAGGTAGATGCCGCAGTCGCCGAGGCGGTCGACCAGCGCCAGCAGGCGGTCGAGGGCATCGATGAACGGTTCGAGGGTGGTCAGTTGCGAGCCGATGTGGCAATCGACACCCAGCACTTCCAGGTTTGGCAGTTGGGCGGCGCGTACGTACACGTCCTCGGCGTCGGCAATGGCGATGCCGAACTTGTTTTCCTTGAGGCCGGTGGAAATGTACGGGTGGGTGCCCGCGTCGACGTCCGGGTTCACGCGCAGGGAAACCGGCGCGCGAACGCCCAGCTCGGCGGCGACGACCTGCAGGCGCTCCAGCTCATCGGTGGATTCGATGTTGAAGCAGTGCACGCCGACTTCCAGGGCGCGGCGCATGTCTTCGCGGGTCTTGCCGACGCCGGAGAACACGATCTTGTCGGCGCTGCCGCCGGCGGCCAGCACACGCTCGAGCTCGCCACCGGAGACGATATCGAAACCGGCACCCAGGCGCGCCAGGACATTGAGCACGCCCAGGTTGGAGTTGGCCTTGACGGCGAAACACACCAGGTGCGGCATGCCGTCGAGCGCATCGGCGAACGTCCGGTACTGGGCTTCGATGTGGGCCCGGGAATAGACATAGGTCGGCGTGCCGAAACGTTCGGCGATCGCGGACAGGGCAATCCCTTCCGCGAACAGCTCCCCGCCACGGTAGTTAAAAGCGTCCATGGCGTTCCCTTAGTAGGTGGTGTGGGTGTCGTGCGCGTGGGTCTTGGATTGCGACGACTTGGCCTGTTCTTCAGGGGACTTGCTGTCATCAGGCAGGTACAGCGGACCTTTTTGACCACAGGCAGTCACGAGGCAGGCAACCGCGACGAGCGCAGCAAGGGAAGAGATCAGGCGCTTCATGGCGAAATCCTTGAAAATGCATTAATTGCGCCGGAGTATACCGGCCACCCGTCAGCTTGCCTATGCAACGGGGCGCCCGTCCGGCGGCACTGTTGTCGTTGATCGGTATATCCTTTGCAATCGCCGGGCGGCGTCCGTATCTTGCGGCGCTTGAGCATGAGCAGACATTTTCGAGGTTGCCGCAAATGAGTTTGACTGAAGCCCGTTTCCACGATCTGGTCGATGCGACCCAGCAAACGCTGGAGGATGTGTTCGATGACAGTGGCCTGGACATCGACCTGGAAATCTCCGCCGGTGTACTCACCGTCAAGTTCGAAAACGGCAGCCAACTGATCTTCAGTCGCCAGGAGCCGTTGCGGCAGTTGTGGCTGGCGGCGGTCTCCGGCGGCTTTCATTTCGACTACGACGAGGAAAGCGAGCGCTGGATGTGTGACAAGAGCGAAGAGCAACTGGGTGAGATGCTCGAGCGCATCGTCAAGCAGCAGGCGGGCGTGGAACTCGAGTTCGAAGGCCTGTGACGGCGTGAGCCAGACCGCCCCGCCACGGCCCCCCAAGCCGCTCTACAGCAACGTCAGCCCCGCCGTGCCGTCGCCGTGCACCAGCGTGTGCAAGCTGGATGAACAGAAGGTCTGCCTCGGCTGTTTCCGCCATGTGGAAGATATCCGCGAATGGCGCTCGGCCGATGATGAGCGCCGGCGGGTCATCTGTGCCGAGGCGCTCAAGCGCAAATCTCTGAGGTAACCATTGGCCTTGGAAGATTTTGTGGTGAGGGAGCTCACATTCGTTTGTTCGTGAGCGCCCCATTGGTACGGCTAGACCCCGCCCGTCTTGTTTATTTATTGAGCTGTGATAGTGTCCGGTTACGCCTCAATTCGTCGAGGCCCGTGAAAACCCCGCCTTTTTGTGGCGGGGTTTTGCTTTTTTTGTGCAGAAGAAAGGAGTCTGCCTGGATCATGACCGCACCTTCCATCACCCTTACCCGCCTGGACGTACAGCGTCTGGAACGCCTGATCGACAGTCTTGATGAAACGCTGCCAGGCGTGATTGCGTTGCAAACCGAACTGGATCGCGCCGAGAACGTGGTGGGCCACGAAGAAGTGCCTGCCGATGTCGTGACCATGAACTCGCGTGTGCACTGCCGCGAAGAAAGCAGCGGCAAGGACTATCACCTGACGTTGGTTTATCCACAGGACGCCAATGCCGACGAAGGCCGGATCTCGATCCTGGCACCGGTGGGCAGTGCCTTGCTGGGCCTGAAGGTCGGCCAGCACATCGACTGGCCGGCCCCGGGCGGCAAGACGTTGAAGCTGACCTTGCTGGACGTCGAATACCAGCCCGAAGCCGGCGGCGATTTCCACCTCTGAGTGCCCGGGGGCTTCAGACCAGGGCCAGCGCCTCGTTCAGGGCGCGTTCCAGGTCGGCCTTGTAGCGCAGGTACAAATTGGTTGAGCAGGCCCCGTCGCCCACCAGCCCCGAGAGATCCAGGTCGGTGATGTAGCAGCGATAGCGCTGGGCTTCGCGGCGCTGTTCGACGATCTCCCTGGCGACCACGCGGAACAGTTGGTCGCCATGTTCCAGTTCGGAAAACTCCTGCTGATCGCAGTACAGGGTGACGTGCACCTGCCCGTGCGCCGCTTTGCCGATGATCGCCTGCACGTCATAGAACGGCTTGTCGACCGGTGTCTGTGGGGCTTGCCGCGCTTCGATCCGGCGCGCCCGGCCACCTGAAGGCAGCAACTGGTAGTACAGGGTTTCCAGGGTCAGCGGCTGGGCGGCGTCCAGCGGCAGCAGGGCGTCGCGACGGTACAGCACCGATTGCAGAAAGCGCTGCAGCGGCACCAGCAGGCTTTGCTCGTCGTGATAGGGCACGTGTTGTTGCCACAGCGCGTTGAATTCATCGAGCACGTACAGATCGGCTTCGTCCTCGCTGGTCCGGTAGAACACCTGGATGCACTCGGGCTGGCCCATGGGCAGGATCAGCGCCAGGTCGTGGTCTTCCAGGGCCATCGGGTCCAGGTGCAAGGGGCTGTAAGCCGTCTGTTCCTCGCCCAGGTAATCCATCAGCGCCGACAAGCTGCCCAGGGCCACGTGATTGACCTGGCCGGGCACCAGTTCCAGCACGTGGTAATGCTGCTGGACCTGAAGCAGGTAGCGGTGATTGAGCCTGCTCAACAGCAGGGTCTGCGCCGTTTCGATCACTTCCTCGACGCGTCGCGCAATGAATTGGGCGCGGTTGTGGCAGAAGCAGCGCACCTGCAAGCGCGGTTGGCGCTGGGTGACGGGCAGGTCGTTGAGATAGTCGCGCAGGCAGTCGAGCAGGGCGTGTTCGCCGTCGAAACGGTTGACCAGCACTTCATTCCAACTGTTGAGCGTGATCTGGTCGAGGGTCAGCACCAGGTTTTCCCGGACCCCGGCATAGCTCAGGGAGTCGGTACGCTCGGTGGTCATCAGGATATTCAGGTCGCGATGGTGCTTGAGCGGGTCGACGCCGACGTTCACCAGGATCAGCACTTCGCTGGGCACGCTGGCGCGCAGCAACTGCGCTTCGTCCACCGTGACCAGGGGCAGGGCGATGGACTGTTGCAGGCTGCCCAGCAGGTTGAACAGTTCGAATTCGCTCAGGTCGCTGTCACCTGGGTGCAGCGCCAGGCGCGTGCTGCTGTCGATCACGCCGTTGCGATGACACCAGGTCAACAGCTCCAACAACTCGCGGCAACGCTTGATCGGCGCGAAGTTCTCCCACTCCAGGGCGTTGAGGCTGCCGTTGTACAGGCCCCATTGGTTCTGCCCCGGTTCCTTCTTGTTGGGTGACTGGACCAGCGTCAGGGTGTCTTCGGCCAGGTCCGGCGCGATACCGGGGTTGATGAACTCGACCTTGTCGGCCTTGCGCTCGAAGGCGGCATACAAGCGCCGGCCAAGCACGTTGAGATCGCGCTTGTTGATCAGGCTGACGGTTTTCTCGGTGCGGGCGAACTGGGTCAGGAAGCGGTAGCTGTGGGTGAGTTCGTTGACCAGTGCGCGCCGCTCGTGGCTGACCTGGCGGACTTTCCACTGGCTGCGGCTGTCCAGCAATGCCAGTTGACGCTGGTCCCAGCCCCATTCCCGGGCCAGTCGCTCGAGCAGTACTCGTTGCCAGCCACTGCTGCGCGCCTGGCCGGTGAGTTTGCGATTGACCTTCAGGTACAGCGCGCGGCGGATCAACTCCAGGCGTTCGGGTTCGCCACGGGCATTGAGGTATTCCTCGATGCGCCGGTAAACCAGCATGTACGGGTCCAGCTCTTCCAGGTCCAGGCGATTGGCGAATACGGCCTGTTTGAAGCGCAGGCTCAGGCAGCGCACGTTCGGGTGTTCGCTGGCATAGACCTCGGTCAGCAACAGCTTGAGTACGGACTTGTAGGGCGATTCGATACCCTTGAACAGCTGCCAGAGCCCGGCGCCGACGAATTCGCCTGGCGGAATGTAGGCCAGGTGTCCCAGGTCCAGGGTTTCATCCGCGCGAATGAAGCGCTTGGACATCAGCGTATGGGTGTACTGCTCGTAGTTCTCTTCTTCATAGACCGGCACCAGCCACCAGATCGGCGTGCGCCCGGCCAGCCAGATCGCGGTGCGGTAAAACTCGTCCAGTAGCAGGTAATGCTGGGTGGTGCCGCAATCGTCGGAACTGAGCTGGTTGTCCCGCTCGCCCCGCACGAAACGCTCCGGGTCGATCAGGAAAAAGTGGGCTTCGGCGCCCTGGGTCGCGGCCCAGGTCTCCAGCAGCTGGCATTTCTTGCGCAGCTCGGCCAGTTCATCGTCGCTCAGGTCCGGTCCGTGGCACACCCACACGTCCATGTCGCTCTGGTCGGCCTGGGCCAGGGTGCCGAGGCTGCCCATCAGGAACAGGCCAAGGATCGGCCGCGGCGGGTTGCTGCCGTGCCGGGGTTTGTAGGAAAACGAACGGGTCAGCCGTTGGGCTTCGGCAAGGACGTTGGCGTCAGGCTCGTAGTTCGACAGCCCGGCGGGCGTGCTGCCGGAGACGTAGCCGGGCAGCAGCGGATGGTTGACGTGGAAAAACAGTGGCAGCAGCGTCAGTACGCCTTGCTGGCGGGGCGACAGGCCTTCGACGGCGCGCTCCAGCCGCACGGTGTTGAGCTTGAGAAAACGTGCGCGCAACTGGCTCAGGACCTTGCGGTCGATTCCCTCGTCCAGATCGGGGCGGATTTCATGGTTGCGGGTCATGTCTGCTCAAACCGGCTCGCGGCGTCGAACGTGGGGTGATGGCAGGTTAGCGCCCGATCTTGGGAATACTTAAGCTGAAAACAGGATTTTTAATGCCGGTTCTTTATGCCGGGCGACAGTGCGCCTGCGGAAATCCCGTAGAGGAGATTTCCGTGGGCGGCAGGAGGATCAGGCGGCTTCTTGTTGAACGCTGAGTATCGTCAGGACGGTTTGGACATTTTGGGCGGCATCCCGTCCCAGGCTGGTCAGGTAACCACCGTCGGGCTGGGTGATCAGGTCTTTCTCGTACAAGCGTTGGGCAGCGGCAATCGCTTTAGGGGCAGCGGTCTGATGAATTTTCAGGCCTTCCTGGGAACTGTCCAGGTTGAAGAGTGCAAGGATTTCCAGTTCGGCAACCAACTCAGGGGTAAGCGACATAAGGACTCCAGACTTTCTAGGAATTTGGACGACAGCGTCACTAAGGTGAGCGTAGTCGGCCGAGCTGTCCAGTGTCAGGGGCATGCTTTTTTTGTTCCGGGTGACCAGAGGAGCCATTTGTTGTGGCGAGGGAGCTTGCTCCCGCTGGGCCGCGAAGCGGTCCCAAAAGCGGTACGACTGCCGCGCAGCCGAGCGGGAGCAAGCTCCCTCGCCACGGAGTTCATTTCTTTTCCGGCGGCAACTCGGGGAGGGCGCGCAGCGCCGCTTCGTACCATTGGGTGTCGAACGGGCGGTCTTCTTCGAGAATGGCGTCGATCTCATACGCCAGTACATGAGCCATGAGGTTGAGGATTTCTTCGCGCTCGTAACCGACCAGGGTCAGCTTGTTGAACGTGGCCTTGGCCGCTGGCGGGTTGTCGCTTTCGATCTGGTTTTCGATGGCTTCGATCAGCGTGTTCTCGACGAACTCTTCTTCGTCGCTGTCGATATCGGTTGGCTCGCTCATGGCAGGCTCCTGTAGGAAAGGCCGCCAGTTTACCTGCATTCAGCGGCGTGATGCGCCTGGCAAGAACTCCCTCGACGGTCTATAACGCAAGGCTGCCAACCCCGCACGGCCTGGAGGCTTTGTAATGCTCAAGCTTTATGGTTTCTCTGTCAGTAATTATTACAACATGGTCAAGCTGGCATTGTTGGAGAAGGGCGTGCCCTTCGAAGAGGTTCCGTTCTTTGGCAACCAGACCCCGGAAGCGTTGGCCATCAGCCCGCGCGGCAAGGTGCCGGTGCTGAAGACCGAGCAGGGTTTTATCAACGAGACCAGCGTCATCCTCGAATACATCGAACAAACCCAACCGGGTAAAGCCCTGCTGCCGACCGAACCGTTCGAGCGCGCCCAGGTGTTGGCCTTGTGCCGGGAAATCGAGCTGTACATCGAGCTGCCGGGGCGGGCCTGCTACAGCGAGGCGTTTTTCGGCATGACGGTGGCCGATGCCATCAAGGAAAAGTCCAAGTCCGAATTGTTGCTGGGGTTCGCCTCGCTCGGCCGGCACGGCAAATTCTCGCCCTATGTGGCGGGCGACAGCCTGAGCATTGCCGACCTGTATTTCTACTACAGCCTTTCGCTGGCCTTGCAAGTAGGCAGGAAGGTCTTCGATATCGATTGGCTGGCGGACATGCCGGCGGCCAAGGCATTGATGGAGCGCTTGGAGCAGAACCCGAACGTGCAGCGGATCGCTGCGGACAGGGAGACGGAGATGCCGGCGTTTTTGGCGATGGTTGCCGCCAAAAAGTGAGCTTTTCGATGATTTAAAGTCAGCTATCGCGAGCAAGCTCGCTCCCACATTTGAATCTCTGAATGTTCACAAGAGTTGTGTGCACGGGAGATCTATTGTGGGAGCGAGCTTGCTCGCGAAGCTTTTAGCGGCTGGCGAGCAACGCCTGGCCGCGCACAACCGCTGCCTTGACCTGCGCCGGCGCGGTGCCGCCGATGTGGTCACGGGCATTGACCGAACCTTCGAGGGTCAACACGGCAAACACGTCCTGCTCGATCTGGTCGCTGAACTGGCGCAGTTCGTCCAGGCTCATTTCCGCCAGGTCCTTGCCGGTGTCCACGCCGTATTTCACGGCATGGCCGACAATCTCATGGCAATCGCGGAATGGCAGGCCACGGCGCACCAGGTAGTCGGCCAGGTCGGTGGCGGTGGAGAAGCCGCGCAGGGCCGCTTCGCGCATCACCGCGTGCTTGGGCTTGATGGCCGGGATCATGTCGGCGAAGGCCCGCAGCGAGTCGCGCAAGGTGTCGGCGGCGTCGAACAGCGGCTCCTTGTCTTCCTGGTTGTCCTTGTTGTAGGCCAGCGGCTGGCCTTTCATCAGGGTCAACAGGCCCATCAAGGCGCCGAACACCCGGCCGCTCTTGCCGCGCACCAGTTCCGGCACGTCGGGGTTTTTCTTTTGCGGCATGATCGAGCTGCCGGTGCAGAAACGGTCGGGCAAATCGATGAATTGGAACTGCGCGCTGGTCCACAGCACCAGCTCTTCGGAGAAGCGCGACAGGTGCATCATCGCGATGCTCGCGGCGGCGCAGAATTCGATGGCGAAATCGCGGTCCGAGACGTTATCCAGCGAGTTGCCGCCCACGGCGTCGAAGCCCAGCAACTGCGCGGTGTATTCACGATCGATCGGGTACGTGGTGCCGGCCAGCGCAGCGCTGCCCAGGGGCATGCGGTTGGTGCGCTTGCGGCAGTCCACCAGGCGCTCGTAGTCGCGGCTGAGCATTTCGAACCAGGCCAGCATGTGATGCCCAAACGTTACAGGTTGAGCGGTTTGCAGGTGCGTGAAGCCCGGCATGATGCTCTCGGCCTCGCGCTCGGCCTGTTCCAGCAGGCCTTTTTGCAGGCGCGTGATTTCGCCCAGGATCAGGTCGATTTCATCCCGCAGCCACAGGCGGATGTCGGTGGCGACCTGGTCGTTGCGGCTGCGGCCGGTGTGCAGCTTCTTGCCGGTCACGCCAATGCGGTCGGTCAGGCGTGCTTCGATGTTCATGTGCACGTCTTCAAGGTCGACGCGCCAGTCGAACTGGCCGGCCTCGATTTCCGTCTCGATGGTCTTCAGGCCATCGATGATGCTGTCGCGCTCGGCATCGGTCAGCACGCCGACCTTGGCCAGCATGGTGGCGTGGGCGATCGAACCCATGATGTCGTGGCGATACAGGCGCTGGTCAAAGTTGACGGAGGCGGTGAAGCGGGCGACGAAGGCGTCGACGGGTTCACTGAAGCGGCCGCCCCAGGACTGATTGGTCTTGTCAGTGCTCATGAATTCGCTCGTGATCGGCTGTGGAAAAAGTAGCGGTTAAAGGCTGCGGCGGATGATAGCAGGGTTGCCCGGACTGGCGCTGGCACTGGTCGGCAGGTTTTTTCGATCGAGACCCGGGATCCAACCGGGTTTCGCACAACGATATTTTTCAATTGAGCAATATCGTCGTGGCAACCGTCTACAGTGGACGGTAGGACTTTTGCTTTTTCCATCCATGGCGCACCGGACACATAGAAAAAGGGGGAGCTCATATTGGTCAGATCGACAGTTAATAATCCCTACGGCAACGCCGTGCGACAACGGGCCTCAGGCATCGGTCGGCAAGCGCTGGTAAAGATAGGCACCCGCCTCGCGGCACTTTTTGGCCCTCGAACGAGTCTTAGCGTGGATCGCGGTGACGGATGTCACTTCCCCTGTCTACGCTATCCTTGTGCGAGACTCACGCAGGAATCCAGCGCAATATGAATGTCCTGATCGTTGATGACGAACCACTGGCCCGCGAGCGCCTGAGCCGAATGGTTGGCGAGCTCGAGGGTTACAGTGTCCTGGAGCCGAGCGCCACCAATGGCGACGAGGCATTGGCCCTTATTGACAGCCACAAGCCGGATATCGTGCTGCTCGACATTCGCATGCCGGGCCTGGACGGCCTGCAGGTGGCGGCGAAGTTGTGCGAACGAGAGTCGCCGCCCGCCGTGGTGTTCTGTACCACCCGGGACGACTTTCCACCCGAGGTGTTGCAGGCCGGTGCCGTGGGCTACCTGGTCAAGCCGGTGACGTCCGAGGCGTTGCTCGAAGCCTTGCGCAAGGCCGAGCGACCCAACCGCGTGCAACTGGCGGCGCTGACCCGTCCGGCCGCCGAAAGCGGCAGTGGCCCACGCAGCCACATCAGTGCCCGCACCCGCAAAGGCATCGAGCTGATCCCCTTGAACCAGGTGGTCTATTTCATTGCCGACCATAAATACGTGACCTTGCGCCATGAGAGTGGCGAGGTGTTGCTGGACGAACCCCTCAAGGCCCTTGAAGACGAGTTCGGCGAACGCTTCGTTCGCATCCACCGCAACGCCCTCGTGGCCCGCGAGCGCATCGAGCGTTTGCAACGCACCCCCCTTGGGCATTTCCAGCTGTTCCTCAAAGGCCTCAATGGCGACGCGCTGATTGTCAGCCGGCGGCACGTGGCCGGCGTGCGCAAGATGATGCAGCAGCTTTAAACCAGGCGGTCCAAGGCGTTCAATGCGTTTCATTCCCAGGATCTGGCGGCCAGGGAGGCCTTGGGGTCGTGATTCAAATCAAAGCGATTTTGACTGAGCTGTTATTATCTGCCGTATCTTTTAAGTACGGATTGATTCATGTCCCCTCGCGAGATCCGCATCGCCACCCGTAAAAGTGCCTTGGCCCTCTGGCAGGCCGAATACGTCAAAGCCCGCCTGGAAGCGGCCCATCCCGGCCTGATCGTGACCCTGGTGCCCATGGTCAGTCGTGGTGACAAGCTGCTGGACTCGCCGCTGTCGAAAATCGGCGGCAAGGGCCTGTTCGTCAAAGAGCTGGAAACCGCGCTGCTGGACAACGAAGCCGACATCGCCGTGCATTCGATGAAAGACGTGCCCATGGACTTTCCCGAAGGCCTGGGCCTGTTTTGCATCTGCGAGCGGGAAGACCCGCGCGACGCGTTCGTCTCCAACGCCTTTGCCAGCCTTGAGGCGCTGCCTGCCGGGAGCGTGGTCGGCACGTCCAGCCTGCGTCGCCAGGCCCAATTGCTGACGCGTCGTCCGGACCTGCAAATCCGTTTCCTGCGCGGCAATGTCAACACGCGCCTGGCCAAGCTCGATGCCGGTGAGTACGACGCCATCATCCTCGCCGCCGCCGGCCTGATCCGCCTGGGCTTCGAAGACCGCATCACCTCGGCCATCAGCGTCGACGACAGCCTGCCGGCCGGTGGGCAAGGGGCGGTGGGTATCGAGTGCCGCAGCGCCGACAGCGACATCCACGCCCTGCTAGCGCCGCTGCACCATGCAGACACCGCCACGCGGGTATTCGCCGAACGCGCGCTGAACAAACACCTCAATGGCGGCTGCCAAGTACCGATTGCCTGTTACGCCGTGCTGGAAGGCGAACAGGTCTGGTTGCGCGGCCTGGTGGGGGAACCCAACGGGGGCCGCCTGCTCAGCGCCGAAGCCCGGGCACCGCGCCAGGATGCCGAGGCGTTGGGCGTGCGGGTGGCTGAAGACTTGTTGAGCCAGGGCGCCGCCGACATTCTCAAGGCAGTCTACGGCGAGGCCGGCCACGCGTGACGGGTTGGCGGCTGTTGCTCACCCGGCCGGCGGACGAGTCGTCGGCGCTGGCGGCTGTCCTGGCCGAAGCGGGGGTCTACAGCAGCAGCTTGCCGTTACTGGATATCGAGCCGGTCCCGCTGTCCGATGCCGGGCGGGCGATATTCCAGGCACTGGATCAATACGCTGCCGTGATCGTGGTCAGCAAGCCGGCCGCACGCCTGTGCGTCGAGCTGCTGCGCCAATACTGGCCCCAGCCTCCGGACCAACCCTGGTTCAGCGTGGGTGCGGCCACCGGACAGATCCTTGCCGATGCCGGTCTCACGGTGTTTTATCCCGATAACGGCGACGACAGCGAAGCCTTGCTGGAACACTTGGTCTTGCGCCAGGCTGTTTCGCGGCCCGACCCCAAGGTCTTGATCGTGCGGGGTGAAGGCGGGCGCGGCTTGCTGGCAGAGCGTTTGCGCGAGCAAGGTGCTAGTGTCGATTATCTGGAATTGTACCGCCGCCACTTGCCCATTTACGGTCAAGGGGCGTTGCCGGCGATAGTCGAAGCGGAACGCTTGAACGCACTGGTGGTCAGCAGTGGGCAGGGCCTGGAGCATCTGCAGCGGCTGGCCGGCGATGCGTGGCCGGCCCTGGCGCGGTTACCGTTGTTTGTTCCAAGCCCAAGGGTTGCCGAGATGGCGCGTGCCGCCGGGGCCCGAACAGTTGTGGATTGCCGTGGCGCCAATGCCGCGGCTTTGCTGGCGGCGTTACGGGAACACTCCGTGCCGTTTTCTAATGCAAAGGATGGATACGTGAGCGAAACAGCCTTGCCAAAAGAAGATCTAGACCAGCCAGCGATCGATGCGCCGGTTGAACCCCCGCCCCCTGTCGCGCCGCGCCGCGGCAACGGGCTGGCCATCGTTGCCTTGCTGCTCGGTGCCGCCGGTGTCGCCGTGGGCGGTTGGGGCGTGTGGCAGGTGCGTCACCTGCAAGCCAATAACCAGCAGCAGTCCGCCCAGGTCCAGGCGCTGAACGACCAGGCCCAGACCCTCAAGCTCAACGAGCAACGCCTGAGCGAGCGCCTGGCGCAATTGCCCCCGGCCGAAGAGCTGGAGGAGCGACGCCGCCAGGTGGCCCAGCTGCAAGGCGATCAGCAGCACCTGAACCAGCGCCTGGAAACCGTGCTGGGTGCCAGCCGCAAGGATTGGCGCCTGGCGGAGGCCGAGCACCTGTTGCGCCTGGCCAGCCTGCGTCTTTCCGCCCTGCAAGACATCGACAGTGCCCAGGCGCTGGTCCAGGGCGCTGACGAAATCCTGCGCGAACAGAACGACCCCGGTTCGTTCGCCGCCCGCGAGCAGCTGGCCAAGACCCTCGCTGCGCTGCGCAGCACCGAACAACCGGATCGTACCGGGCTGTTCCTGCAACTGGGCGCCTTGCGTGACCAGGTGCTGCAACTGACCGAACTGGCACCCGAGTACAAGGATCGTGGAGAGTCGCTGCTGGGCCTGACCGCCGACGGCGATGGGGCCAGCCGGTGGGCGCAGTGGTGGGACCAGATCTCGCGCTATATCCGCATCGACTTCAACGCCGACGAGAACGTCCGTCCGCTGCTGGCCGGACAAAGCCTGGTGCAAGTGCGCCTGGCCTTGAGCCTGGCGCTGGAGCAGGCGCAATGGGCCGCCCTCAATGGTCAGGCGCCGGTATACACCCAGGCGCTGACCGAGGCCCGGGATGTGTTGAAGAACAACTTCAACCAGGACAATCCGCAAAGCAAAATCATGCTCGAACGCGTGGGTGAGCTGTCCAGGCAACCGGTGACGGTGGTCACCCCGGACCTCACGGGCACACTGAGCAGCGTTCAGGCCTACCTTGAGCGTCGCAACCTCAATGCCCAGGAGTCGGTCAAGCCGCTGCCCGCGCCAGGCGCGCAGGAGGCCACGCCATGAAGCGTCTCTACGTGATTCTGTTCGTGGTCATCGCTGCCGCAGCCTTGCTGGGCGTAGCGATTGCCGAGCATTCGGGTTACGTGCTGGTGGCGTACAAGAACTTCCGTTATGAAGCTGGCCTGTGGGTCACCCTGGCCCTGGTGGCGGTGCTCTGGCTGGTGTGGCGAGGCCTGAGGGCGCTGATCGGGTTGGTGACCACGTCCAGCGGCGTGGTCAACCCGTGGTCGCGGCGCAACCGCAGCCGTCGGGTGCAGGTGGCGATCGAACACGGCCAGTTGGACCTGGCCGAAGGTCGCTGGGCCAGTGCCCAGCGCCATCTGCATCGTGCCGCCGAAGCCGAGCGCCAGCCGCTGCTGTATTACCTGGGGGCCGCTCGCGCGGCCAACGAACAAGGGCTTTACGAGCAAAGCGACAGTTTGCTGGAGCGCGCCCTGGAGCGTCAGCCCCAGGCGGAACTGGCCATTGCCCTGACGCACGCGCAATTGCAAATGGATCGAGGTGACACGGATGGCGCATTGAGCACACTGCAGGCCATGCATGAGCGTCACCCCCATAACGCCCAGGTCCTGCGCCAATTGCAACGGCTGCATCAGCAGCGCGGCGATTGGTCGGCGGTGATCCGGCTGTTGCCGGAGCTGCGCAAGGATAAAGTCCTGCCGCCGGCGGAGCTGGCTGAACTGGAGCGGCGTGCCTGGGGCGAAAACCTGACCCTGGCGGCCCACCGCGAGGAGGACGGCAGCGTCGGTTTGCAATCGCTCAATCGCGCCTGGCAACAACTGACCTCCGCACAGCGCCAGGAGCCGGCGCTGGTGCTGGCCTATGCCGAGCAATTGCGCCAGTTGGGCGCCCAGGTCGAAGCCGAAGAGGTGCTGCGCGGCGCGCTCAAGCGTCACTATGACAGCCATCTGGCGCGCCTGTACGGGCTGGTTCGCGGCAATGATCCGAGCCGCCAGTTGCAAGCGGCCGAAGGCTGGCTCAAGGACCATCCGGCCGATCCGAGCCTGCTGCTGACCCTGGGGCGTTTATGCCTGCAGAACAGCTTGTGGGGCAAGGCGCGGGATTATCTGGAAAGCAGTTTGCGCGCCCAGCGCAATCCCGAAGCCTGCGCCGAACTGGCGCGACTGCTGGCGCAACTGGGGGATGCCGAGCGCAGCAACCAGTTGTTCCAGGAGGGGTTGGGGCTGTTGGATGAGCGTCTGCTGGCCGCGCCGCTGCCGGTTCCGGCCCAGGTTTTGTCGACTTGAGATGAGTCATTGCGGCGCTCCCGCGTGGGTGGGAGCAAAGCTTGCTCGCGAAACAGGCACCTCGGTTTCTGAAAGACCGCGTCGTCTTTAATCGCGGGCAAGCCTTGCTCCCACCGGTGACACCCGTTTGTTTTTGGGGCTTTGGTCATACCTTCAGCAAAGTCCTACAGCTGACCGCGCCGAATCCTCTTCTACCTGTCGGGAATTCCTTACACCCCTGGTGAAGTGTCTGCGCGGGGCTGCCTTGAAAGGCCCGAGGGCTTTCCTCTACCGTAACTGCTTGTCTCTTCTGTTACGGAATCGCCATGTCTTTGGCCAGCTCACGCTTCTCGTTTCTCATGGCTTCCATCGCCGCCGCCCTGGCTTTGGGCATCAGCACTTATCTGGAGTATTCGGCCGGCCTGACGCCTTGCAGTCTGTGTGTCTTGCAGCGGTTGTGCCTGATGCTGTTCCTGGCGAACAGCCTCGTAGCGTGCGTACACGGTCCAGGCCAACGAGGCAGTCTCTTCTATGGCGCCGCAGGGTTGGCTTTTGCGACCGGGGGCCTGACCCTGGCGTGGCGTCAGGTCCTGATGCAAAGCCGCTCGTTCGAGCCGTTATCCGATTGCGCCATACAGCTCAACTCGACAAGGTCGTGGTGGTGTGCGTTGCATCGTGTCCTCGACGGCGCTGTCGACTGCGCGAATATCACGTGGACGTTGTTCGACCTGAGCATCCCCGAGTGGAGCCTGTTGTTTTTTCTTGCCGTGTCCAGCGCCATGACCTACCTGCTGCTGCGCCTTGCCTGGAGTGCTCTGGTACGACCGCTCAGCGGCGAGACGTCGCAGTTGGTCCGGGCCCTGGATTAAACACTTGTATGAACTTTATCTCCTGCGTACCTTGAAGCCGCTGTCGTGCGGGCATAATCTGGCCCGCACGTGTTATTGGAATTGTGCCGCTCGATCATGTTGTGTCTGGCTTGTCCCTGGTCATCAGGCGTGCACAGGCTGCGAGGGGGCATGACTCACAAGGGAAGAAATCACCATGCTCGAAAGTTGTCAGAATGCTCAGGAACGCTGGGGTGGAGTGCATCTGCTGATCGATCGCTGGCTGCAGGAGCGTCATGAACTGGTTCGGGCCTACGATGATCTCGGCGCCAAGCCTGAAGCCCTGAGCGAAAGCCGCAAACCCTTGCAGGATTTCTGCGGTGTGCTGGTCGACTATGTGTCTGCCGGTCATTTCGAGATATACGAACAACTGACGGGCGAGGCCAAGGCCTTCAACGACAAGCGCGGCCTTGAACTGGCCGAGACGATCTACCCGCGCATCGATGTCATCACCGAGAAGCTGCTGGCGTTCAACGACCTGTGCGATGAAGGCAAGTGCGTAGCGGAAAAATTCAAGGAGCTGGGCGGCTTGCTGCACGAGCGTTTCGAATTGGAAGACTGCCTGATCGAAGTGCTGCACAACGCTCACAAGGAAGACGCCGCGGTCCAGGCCTGAGGGTTCTCGGTCATGAAAAAACGGTGCGCATCGCGCACCGTTTTTCGTTGGGCCGGCTTCAGGTCGTCGCGCCCAGCAACTCGATTTCAAACACCAATGGGGTGTAGGGCGGGATCACATCCCCGGCCCCTTCAGCGCCATAGGCCAGGGACGACGGAATCACCAGGCGCCATTTCGCGCCGACCGGCATTTGCGGCAATGCACTGCGCCAACCGTCGATCACACTGTCAAGATTGAACCACTGTGCCTGGCGGTTTGAATCGAATACGGTGCCGTCTGGCAATCGACCGGTATACATCACCTGGACCTTGCCGTGAGGGCCGGCTTTCGCGCCGTGGCCCGGCTTGATTTCGGTCAGCAGGATGCCGTCAGCCAGTTGCTGGACCCCGGGCCGGTTTTTTTCTTCGGTGAGAAATTTCTGCTCGGTTTTCAATGCGGCTTCGGCCTGCGGCGTTGTCGATGACGCGTTCAGTTGCGCCTGGTGCTCGGCCAGGATCTGTTCGATGCGTTCATCTTTCAGGGCCAGCGGTTTGCCCAGGTAGGCCTGTTGCAAACCTTCGACCAAGGCTTTGATCTGCAAGTCCGGCACGTCCTGGCGCAGGCGTTCGCCGAGGCTGGCGCCCAGGCTGTAAGCCAGATCGTGGGCATCGTTTGCGCTGGTTTTTTCAACGGCCTGGACCGTGGCGCAAGCCATGCACAGGAATAAAAACAGGTGACGCGACATGTGTGCTCTCCGGCCTCGAATCGAGGAATTATGCCAGTGCCGATATCTGTAGAGGTGGATTGCCAAGGCGCTGGCGCAGAAGATTTTTCGTCCCTTGCAACGCAACGTCTTGTGTACTGTCAACATGCCCTAGCGGCGGTTGCAGCAGAGGTCTAGTATGAGCCGCACTCACGTCAGTCAGGAGGTAAACCATGTCGGCCACCAAGAAGCCTGTAAACACTCCGTTGCACTTGCTCCAACAACTCTCGGGCAGCTTGCTCGAACATCTGGAAAATGCCTGCTCCCAAGCCCTGGCTGATGCTGAAAAACTGCTCGCCAAACTGGAAAAACAACGCGGCAAAGCGCAGGAAAAACTGCACAAGTCGCGCACCAAATTGCAAGACGCGGCCACCGCTGGCAAGGCCAAGGCGCAAGCCAAGGCCAAGGACGTTGTGAAAGAGCTCGAAGACTTGCTCGATGCCTTGAAGGATCGTCAGTCCGAAACCCGCGCCTACATTTTGCAACTCAAGCGTGATGCCCAGGAAAGCCTGAAACTGGCCCAGGGTGTCGGTCGTGTGCAAGAAGCGGCGGGCAAGGCGCTGTCGCTTCGTGCTGCCAAGCCTGCCGCTGTATCGGCCAAGAAGCCGGCGACTAAACCCGCCGTGGCAAAAGCACCGGCCAAAGTCGCTGCCAAGCCCGCCGCCAAAGCACCGGCCAAGGCGGCCAGCAAACCGGCTGCCAAACCCGTCGCTGCCAGCGCTGCAAAACCTGCGGCAAAAAAACCAGCCGTCAAGGCTGCTGCCAAGCCAGCCGCAAAAACCGCGGCCGCTAAACCTGCCGCTGCCAAGCCCGCTGTAAAAGCCGCTGCTAAACCTGCGACAAAAGTTGTAGCCAAGCCTGCCGCTAAAACCGCCGCCGCAAAACCTGCCGCGACGAAAACCGCTGCCGCTAAACCGGCTGCCAAAGCAGCGGTAAAATCCACTGCCAAACCTGCGGCCGCCAAACCAGCTGCCAAGCCTGCGGCAACCAAAACGGCTGCGGCCAAGCCTGTTGCGAAAACGGCTGCCAAGCCCGTCGCTGCCAAAGCGCCTGCCAAAGCGGCGGCTAAACCCGCTGCCAAACCAGCCGCTGCCAAGCCTGCTGCCGCGAAGCCAGCGGCTGCCAAGCCCGCTACGGCCAAGCCTGCTGCCGCCAAGCCCGCTGCTAAACCAGCCGTGAAGAAGCCAGCCGCTGCAAAACCTGCGACTGCGCCAGCCGCCAAGCCAGCGACACCGGCTCCGACCGCGACGCCTGCGCCTACCGCCAGCACTCCGGCCTCGGTGACCAGCCCAGCCGCCGTTGCGCCGACCACCAGCAGCACCCCAACCAGCGCTTCCTAAGTGCCGGACACCGCGACGCGCAGCTGATGCAGCGCGTCGCGGCTCGCTGGTTCGGCATTCGCCGCCAGCCCTTGCAGCCATAACGCTGAATCGCTCCGTTGTTCCTCAGGCCAATCCTCGGCCACTGCCTGCAATCGTTCCAGCAATCGTCGCTCGGCTTCCAATTCCAGTCGCTTGACCTGTTCGCGCAGGCTATCGAGTGCCGTGTCTTGGCGGGCACCGGTTTTCCATTGGCTGCGAAGCGTGCGCAAGGGCCTTACCACCTCAGCCTCCCAAGGCTCGGTCAATTGTCGAAGCTGTTGCAGCCGTTGTTCATTGCAGGCCACGCCGCGTCGTTCCAGCCACAGTCCGCAAAGCAGCAGGCAGACATTGACGCCGGCACTCTGTAGCGTGAGGCACGCAGGCTCTACGCCAGGCTTGGCATAAAGGTCGAGGGAAAAACTCCACAGGTCAGGGGACATCGTGCTACTCGCGCCAGTTGCGAGCGAAGCTGGTAGACTCCGCCGCCATTATGATCCGACTTCAGAACCTGACTTTACAGCGTGGCCCGCAACGTCTGCTAGAAGACGCCGAGCTGACCCTGCACGCCGGCCACAAAGCCGGCCTCATCGGTGCCAACGGCGCCGGCAAATCGAGCCTGTTCGCCTTGCTGCGAGGCGAGCTGCACCCGGACTCGGGCGATTGCCTGCTGCCGGCCGACTGGCGTATCGCTCACATGCGCCAGGAGGTCGACACCCTCGATCGCCTGGCGGTGGACTACGTGCTCGATGGCGACCTGCGCCTGCGCCAGGTGCAACGCGACCTGGCGGCGGCCGAAGCGGCCCACGACGGTGCCGCACAGGCCCGCCTGCACGCGGAACTCGACAGTGCCGACGGCTATACCGCCGATGCCCGCGCGCGCAAATTGCTCGCCGGCCTGGGCTTTACCAATGAACAGATGGACCGTCAGGTCGGGGACTTCTCCGGTGGCTGGCGGATGCGCCTGAACCTGGCGCAGGCCCTGATGTGCCCTTCGGATCTGCTGCTGCTCGATGAACCGACCAACCACTTGGACCTCGACGCCATCATCTGGCTCGAAGACTGGCTCAAGGGTTACCCGGGCACGCTGCTGCTGATTTCCCACGACCGCGATTTCCTCGACGCGGTGGTGGATCACGTGGCCCACGTCGACCAGCGCAAGCTCACCTTGTACCGCGGTGGCTACAGCGCCTTCGAGCGCGCCCGTGCCGAACGCCTGGCCCAGCAACAGCAGGCCTACGAGAAGCAACAGGCGCAACGTGCGCACATGGAAAGCTACATCGCCCGCTTCAAGGCCCAGGCCACCAAGGCCCGCCAGGCCCAGAGCCGGATCAAGGCGCTGGAGCGGATGGAAGAGCTGTCGGCGGCCCACGTCGATTCACCGTTCGATTTTGTCTTCCGCGAATCGACCAAGATTTCCAGCCCGTTGATCGACCTGTCCGACGCGCGCCTGGGTTATGGCGACAAGACCGTGCTGGAGAAGGTCAAGCTGCAACTGACCCCGGGTGCGCGGATCGGTCTGCTGGGCCCCAATGGTGCCGGTAAGTCGACCCTGATCAAGAACCTCTCGGGCGAACTCCAGCCATTGGCTGGACGCTTGACCCGAGGCGAAAACACCGTTGTTGGCTATTTCGCCCAGCACCAGCTCGACTCCCTGGATTCCAAGGCCAGCCCGCTGCTGCACCTGCAACGCTTGGCGCCAACCGAGCGCGAGCAGACCCTGCGCGATTTCCTCGGTGGTTTCGATTTTCGCGGGGCACGCATCGACGAGCCGGTGTTGAATTTCTCCGGTGGCGAAAAGGCGCGCCTGGCGTTGGCGTTGATCGCCTGGGGCCGGCCGAACCTGTTGCTGCTCGACGAACCGACCAACCACCTGGACCTGGAAATGCGCCTGGCCCTGACCATGGCCTTGCAGGAATTCAGTGGCGCGGTGCTGGTGGTGTCTCACGATCGGCATTTGCTCAAGAGCACCACGGATAATTTCTTCCTGGTCGCCGACGGCAAGGTCGAGGAGTTCGACGGAGACCTGGAAGATTATGCTCGTTGGCTGGTGGAGTACCGCCAGCGCAACGCGCCGGTCAGCAGCACGCCGGTCAACCCGGACAAGACCGACAAAAAGGCCCAGCGCCAGGCCGCTGCCGCATTGCGCCAGCAACTGGCGCCGCACAAGCGCGAGGCCGACAAGCTCGAAGCCGAGCTGGGCAAGCTCCATGAAAAGCTGCAGAAAATCGAAACCAGCCTGGGCGACAGTGGTCTCTACGAGGCGGCGCGCAAGGATGAGTTGCGTGACCTGCTGGCCGAACAGGCCAGGCTGAAGGTTCGGGAAGCGGAGCTCGAGGAGGCGTGGATGCAAGCCTTGGAACTGCTGGAAAATCTGCAAGCGGAGTTGGAGGCGTTGTCCTGATGGAAGCGTTGGCGTTGCCTGTCCCTGTCATGTGGATCGAGCCGATCTGGCTCGGTGTGCAAATCCTGCTGATCCTGCTGGTGGGATATATCGCCCAGCGGTTCGTTGCGCGTGCGCTCACGGGCCTCGGCGAGCGCTACCCACTGCCGACGCAATTGGTGATCATCCTGCGCGGTGTGCTGCGCTGGCTGATCATGGGCAGCGCCGTACTGGTGGCGCTGGAGCGCCTGGGTGTCTCGGCCACGGTACTCTGGACGGCGATCTCGGGTTTCGTGGCGGTGGCAGCGGTGGCGTTCTTCGCCATCTGGAGCGTGCTGTCTAACCTGTTCTGCGCCGTGTTGATCTACACCGTCGGACCGTTTCGCCTGGGGGATGTGGTCGAGCTGGTGGACACCACCGACAAGCCTGGCATCAAGGGTCGCGTGGTGGCGATCAATCTGCTGTACACCACATTGATCGAACCTGAGGAGCTCGGCACCGGCAGCACCATGGTGCAAGTGCCCAACAGCCTGTTTTTCCAGCGTTCTGTTCGGCGCTGGCGTGGCAGCGAGGCGTTTCCGGTGGGTGGGTTCGTCGAATAGACTGCCTTGATGTAGCTGTACTCTTTCGTCAGTGTCTGAAACAAAATCTCCAGCTGAGCCGGTTCTAGGTGCCGCTACTGTTCAGATAGGGACTGATGGATTTTTCTCGTCGAACACCGTATCGGGAGACTCAGATGGTTAAGAAAGTTTACGATTCGGATCAGCTCTCGAGGCTGACCCTCAAGGGTTACAAGTCCATCGCCGAATGCGATATCGAATTAGGCAAGCTAAATGTGCTTATCGGTGCGAATGGCGCAGGAAAATCCAATTTCATTGGTTTCTTTCGCTTGATAAGTCGCATCCTGGATGAGCAGTTGCAGCTCTCGGTGGGAGCCGCCGGAGGTCCTGACGCCTTGCTTCATTTCGGCCGAAAAACGACCGAAGAGCTTTGTGCGGAACTTTACTTTGGCAATAACGGTTATAAATTCACGCTCAAGCCTACTCAAGATAACCGCATGATGTTTGCCCATGAGGCGCTCTGGTGGAATGTCAGTGGCGACTGGCGCGCCAGGTCCGGCCATTTCGAGTCATACGCCGCTGAGCAAAAATCCAAGACGCAGATCTACAGGCACGTTGTTCCGGCTATCAGAAGTTGGCGCATCTATCATTTTCATGACACGGGCTCCAGCGCCCTTGTAAAGCAAATCCATGGCATCAACGATAATGAATATCTGCGCGATGATGCGCGAAACCTTGCTGCGTTTTTATATCGCTTGAAAAGCCACAATGAAACTCACTACAGGCGCATCGTGAAGGCCATTCAGATGGTGGCTCCGTTCTTCGGTGATTTTCATTTACGCCCAACGATTGATAACAAGGAAAAAATTCAGCTTGAGTGGACTGAAGTCGGCCAGGACATCCCTTTCACCGCAGCCGCTTTGTCGGATGGCACTTTACGCTTTATCTGCCTGGCAACCGTATTGCTGCAGCCTGAAGAGTTCATGCCCTCGGCCATTCTGATTGATGAGCCGGAGCTGGGCCTGCATCCATTTGCGATCGTTGCGCTGGGTGGTCTGATGAAATCGGTTTCGCAGAAACACCAACTCATTATTTCGACACAGTCAGTAGAACTCGTTGATCAATTCGATGCTGAAGATTTGATTGTGGTAGACAAGGTCGGTGGTGCCTCCACTTTCAAACGGTTGGACACTGTTGCTCTGAGCGCATGGCTGGAAGAGTTCAGTCTTGGTGAACTCTGGAAGAAGAACATACTGGGCGGGAGACCGAGTCGATGAGCCGAATCGTTCTTCTTGTAGAAGGGCAAACGGAAGAGGCCTTCGTCAATGAGCTATTGGCC
Organism: Pseudomonas sp. NFIX10; assembly: GCF_900111955.1. NCBI lineage: Bacteria > Pseudomonadati > Pseudomonadota > Gammaproteobacteria > Pseudomonadales > Pseudomonadaceae > Pseudomonas > Pseudomonas sp. NFIX10. The sequence continues at coordinate 153,187 of NZ_FOKH01000014.1, forward strand.
CCTCACTATTGGACACTTGGTGTTTTCCTTACGCCGATTATCATCAGTACCAGCCCCGGCAATAAGGGGGGCGTCGTCAGCTATGGAAAAGTCAAACACCAAGTGACTCGCTTGTGCCGGGAGCATCATGCGGCACAGGTCACCACAATGTTTGATTTCTACGCGTTGCCCGGTGATTTTCCCGGTTTGGCATCAGCCGATTTTCCGATTGCGGGTACAGGGCATCAGAAGGCTTGTTTTCTGGAGGTTCAGTTGGCGATCGATATTGGGGAAAAGAACTTCATCCCCAACTTGATGGTGCATGAGTTCGAAGCACTTCTCTTTGCGGGCCCTGATAAGTTTGCAGAGTGGACGGATGACTCAAAGGTTGTGCCTGCCCTCAAAACGATCGCTAGTGCCTTTCAGACACCGGAAGATATCAACAATAGCCCACAGACTGCTCCCTCCAAGCGTATCTCCAAGGCGATGCCTGAATACCAGAAAGCCTTTCATGGCCCTTTGATAGCTTGTGAGATTGGGCTGGATGCCATGCGTCTGAACTGCCCACATTTCCATGAGTGGCTACTCAAACTGGACGCTTTAGCGCCGGTATAGAAAACCTTGGCGTTTATCCGATGATCGCATTAGCTTAGTCGTTTTCGACGAATCCGAGCCGAGGTGTGCAATGGTGTTGGAAACATGGTTGGCTTTTTTCGCCGCCTGTTGGGTGATCAGTCTTTCCCCGGGCGCCGGCGCCATTGCATCGATGTCCAGTGGCTTGCGCTACGGGTTTTGGCGCGGCTACTGGAATGCCCTGGGCCTGCAATTGGGCCTGGCGCTGCAAATCGTGATCGTCGCCGCCGGTGTTGGCGCGATCCTCACGGCGTCGGCCACGGCGTTCTATGCGATCAAGTGGTTCGGCGTGGTCTACCTGGTCTACCTGGGTGTCAAACAGTGGCGAGCCATTCCCGGCGATATGAATGACGATTCCGTCGTGCGGCCTATCGGCAACCCGTTGGCTCTGGTGTTCCGCGGTTTCCTGGTCAACATCAGCAACCCCAAGGCGCTGGTGTTCATGCTGGCTGTGCTGCCGCAGTTCATCAATCCCCATGCACCGTTGATCCAGCAATACCTGATCCTCGGCGTCACAATGATCGTCGTCGATCTCATCGTCATGGCCGGGTACACCGGGTTGGCATCGAAAGTCCTGCGCCTGTTGCGCACACCGGAGCAGCAACGGCGGATGAACCGCACGTTTGCTGGCCTGTTCATCGGCGCGGCGGGCTTGCTCGCGACGATTCGCAAGGCTGCGGTGTAGCCGGCTTGCACAACACCTGTGGCGAGGGAGATCCCGCCGCGTCTTCGACGCTGCGCTGTCGCGCAGCAAACAGGGATCCCTCTACAGTTGAAGAACGCGCGCGGGGCAAAGGCCGTAACCAGCACTGGTGTGACAGCACCCGAGAGGGAGAGTGGCCTGCACGGTATCGGCGTGGAGTCGTTGATGGCACGGCCAGGCCGTGACCTCGTATAAGAGAGTGAATCCTTTCGCCACCGTGTACCCCGCGCGCGTCATTCAATCCTGCGAGGAATTGTCATGGCGCGCAAGAACCAAAAGCGTTTTGAGATTATCCATCATCACTGTGCCGGTATTGACGTGGGAAGCCGTGAGCATTGGGTC